>JAXDJR010000022.1:0-16939 GCA_034667545.1 Actinomycetota bacterium | reverse complement strand
TCGCAGCGCGTCCAGGACGCCGGCGATCGCCAGGATGGGCCCGATAGACACGATGGGGTTAGAGGGACAGAGCATCACTCGGTCGGCATCCGCGATCGCCTCGAGCACTCCGGGGGTGGGATGTGCCTGGTCGATCCCCACGAAGTGGACGGCGGCGACATCGGGCTCGGTTCTCTCCTTGACGAAGTACTCCTGGAACTTCAGTCGGCGATCGTCAGAAGTGACGATCTCCGTCCGGACAGGGTCGTCGGACATCGGCAAGATCCGGGCGCGGACTCCCAAACGCCCAGCGACCTCGGAGGTGACCTCGGCGAGCGTGCCCCCCTGATGAATGCGATCAGTTCGGTAGAGGCAGGTCGTCAGGTCCCGGTCCCCGAGCCTGAACCACGTCTCAGCACCCAGCCGCTCGAGGGCCTCGACGATCGTGAAGCTGTCGTTCTTGATCCCCCAGCCGCGCTCTTTGTCGGCGATCCCGGCGAGCCAGTACGTAACTATGTCGATGTCGGGAGAGATGTGAACGCCGTAGATCTCGGCGTCATCGGCGGTGTTTACGATCGCCGTCAGGCTTCCGGGATCGAGAGTTTCTTGAAGCCCGACAAGTAGCTTCGCCCCGCCCACTCCTCCCGCCAGCGCCGTCACTTTCACCGCCTCACCTTAGGCGCAGAGGCCGCGGGTGGTTCTCGTCTGCTCTGCCGACGGGCCACGTTCACCGGCGCAGTTGGTAGCCTGCGGCCATGACCAGCCTGGAAAGACTGGCCGCACGCGCCTCGGCAGCGGTACGGCTGGACGAGATTGAGGCGCGCGAGCTGGCGCACCTTGCCGTGGCCGACCCGACCCCCGTGCTTGCCGCCGCCGCCGAGCTCCGGGATGCTACGACGGGGCCACGGATCACTTTCTCGAAAAAGGTGTTCATTCCGCTTACGAAACTGTGCCGAGATAGTTGTGGTTACTGCACGTTCGTCCATCCGCCCGTGCCGGGCGAGCGCTGTTATCTCTCCATCGACGAGGTGCTCGACATCGCTCGTGCGGGCGAAGCTGCGGGATGCAAGGAAGCCTTGTTCACACTGGGGGACAAGCCAGAGCGCAAGTGGCCAGAGGCGCGCGCCGAGCTCGAGACCCTCGGGTTCAGCTCGACCATCGAGTATCTCGTTGCCGCGTGCCGTGCGGTGCTCGAAAACACGACGCTGTTGCCGCATGCGAACCCCGGTGCCCTCACACTCGAAGAGGCGCTTGCTCTGCGAGCGGTCACCGCCAGCCAGGGCACGATGCTCGAGACGCTCTCCGAACGACTTCTTCAGAGAGGCATGGCGCACTTCGCTGCGCCGGATAAGAAACCGAGCGTTCGCCTCGACACGCTGGAGGCGGCCGGCAGGGCGCAGGTTCCGTTCACGACAGGGATCTTGGTGGGCATCGGGGAGAACCTCGACGAGCGCATCGACGCGCTGCTTGCCATCCGCGCGTCGCATGAGCGACACGGCCACATCCAGGAAGTGATCGTGCAGAACTTCCGCGCCAAGCCCGACACGCTCATGGCGCTGCATCCTGAGCCACCGGTCGAGGAGGTCCGTCTCACGATCGCTCTGGCCCGCTTGATCCTCGGACCCCGCATGGGGATCCAGGCCCCTCCCAACCTCACCCCCGAGGAGTACGGCGCCTACCTGGGGGCCGGGCTCTCCGACTGGGGCGGCGTCTCACCCGTTACGCCCGACCACGTGAACCCCGAGGCTCCGTGGCCTCAGCTCGACGAGTTGCGCGCCGTCACCGAAGAGCACGGGTACCTCTTGTTGGAGAGGCTCGCGGTGTATCCGGAGTACTGCTCGACGCCCGCTGCACAACAGCGATGGCTTGATCGCACCATCACGCCGAAGGTGCTCGATGCAATCGACGCCGACGGGTATCGGCGCAACGATGAGTGGTATTCGGGGGGATCGAGTCCTCCTCCGCGCCAGGCGGCTATCGCGGTCGAGCAAGCGTTGGCCGGCGCATGGCGCGTGCCCGGCCGTGTCGTACGACCCTCAGTGACGCAAGCGCTCGACCGCGCAGAACGTGCCGAGGAACTCAGCGAAGAAGAGATCGCGCTGCTGTTCACCGCTCGGGGAGCAGAGGCTGAGCGCCTCTACGCGCTTGCCGATTCGATGCGGGCCGCGACCGTTGGCGATGAAGTGACCTATGTAGTCAACCGCAACATCAACTACACCAACATGTGCTACTTCCGTTGCGGTTTCTGCGCCTTCTCCAAGGGGCCGAAGTCATTGAATCTGCGCGGCGAGCCCTATCTGCTGTCTCCCGAGGAAGTGGCGAGCCGAGCCCGCGAGGCATGGGATTCCGGGGCGACCGAGGTCTGCATGCAGGGCGGGATCCATCATTCCTTTACCGGCGACAACTACGTCGAGTACCTCAAGGCCGTGAAGCAAGAGATACCGCAGATGCACGTGCATGCGTTCACCGCTTTAGAAGTGGCGCAAGGTGCGGCGACTTCGGGCATGGAGGTCCGCGACTTCCTCAGGATATTGAAAGACGCCGGCCTCGCGACGCTTCCGGGCACGGCTGCAGAGATCCTCGATGACGACATCCGGGCCATCATCTGCCCCGACAAGATCAACACCGCTCAGTGGTGCGAGGTTCACCGAGTGGCGCACTCGCTGGGGCTCCGGTCCAACGCAACGATCATGTTCGGCACCGTTGAGGGCCCTCGCAACTGGGCGCGACATCTCGTGGTCGTCAGGGATCTGCACAAGGAGATCTCTGCGGGCTCCGAGGGCGGCGGCTTGTTCGAGTTCGTACCGCTTCCATTCGTCCACATGGCTGCGCCGATATATCTGAAGGGCAAGGCGCGTCGCGGCCCGACCTTCGAGGAAGCTCTGAAGATGCACGCGGTGGCACGCATCGCATTGCACGGTCACATCGACAACATCCAGGTGTCCTGGGTCAAGATGGGCATCGAGGGAGCCAAGCTCGCGCTGCGAGCGGGAGCGAACGATCTTGGCGGCACCCTGATCAACGAGAACATCTCTCGAGCAGCGGGAGCCAGCCACGGTCAAGAGCTCAACGCACAGGAGATGGAGGCCCTCATCAGTTCCATCGGACGCACTCCGCGGCGCCGCACTACGTTGTACGGCACCGTCGCCGCGTAGCGAAGGCCCCGCCAGCATGGCTATGGCGGTCGATACGGCATCAACGCGGGCGGACACTCCCCGCCCGCGCGGCGCTGCGCCGAGGGTCTTGGCCATCATCGTCACGCACGATGGCCGCCTGTGGTTGAAGAAGTGCCTGTCGTCGATCAATGTCCAGAGCTATCCCAACCTCGACATCCTCGTCGTTGACGACGCGTCGCCCAAGCGACCCGGCGAGCCTGAGTTGCGCCGCGTTGCCAAGCGCCACTTGGGCAGGCGACGGTGGGCGTTCCTTCGCACCCCGCGTTCCCTTGGCTTTGGGGGTGCGATCAATTGGGCTCTCGGACGAGTTCGAACCGAAGCTTCTCTCCTGCTGTTCGTCCATGACGATGCGGCCTTGGACCGCCGCTCTGTGGAGCGCATGGTCGCCCGGATCTACGCGGACGACTCGACCGCTGTGGTCGGGCCCAAGATCGTCTCATGGGACAACCCCGACATCCTCGAAGAGGTCGGGATGGCAACCGACAAATTCGGCTACCCGTACAAAGGTCTCGAGGACGGCGAGATCGACCTCCGCCAGCACGATGCACCGGTGGAGGTCTTCTACGTCACGTCCACTTGCATGCTGGTTCGGCGCGAGGTTTTCCGTGAGCTGCACGGGTGGGATGCGAACATGCGCGCTTTCGCCGAGGACCTCGATCTTTGCTGGCGGGCACGGGTTGCGGGTTACACGGTGCGGGTCGAGCCGCGGGCCAAGGCCCGCCATGTGATGGCGCTGGCGACCGGCCAGCGCGAATCTCGCTTCACCCCCACCCGGTACTTCATGCGGCGCAATCGGTTGCGAGCGGTAACCAAGAACGTCTCGAATCTCCGCCTTCTCGTGTTGATCCCTCAGTTCGTGCTGCTGACCCTTGCAGAGATGCTCGGGTTCATCATTCTTCGACAGCCGGGCGAGATCCTCAACCTCGCGCGGGCCCTCGCGTGGAACGTCGCGCGCACTCCGCAGACGCTGGCGCTGCGCACTCGCGTGCAGCGAAGGCGCAAAGTCACCGACCGTCGCTTGTTGCGACTGACGGTTCGAGAAAGCACGCGCCTGCGGGCGTATGTCGGCAGCCAGACAGACCGTCTCGAGGAAGTTTGGGGCCGGCGCGCCGACTTCCTGGCAAGGCAAACCACCGAGGCCCGGGCGATGCGGTCTCGCGTACGCGCGTGGCAGATCCTGGTGGTTGCTGCCCTTGGCGGCATGATCTTGATCGGGCTTCGGCACTTCTTGTGGGGGCCCCAGGTGTCCGTGGGAGAGCTCCTTCCCTATCCTGATCGCTTCGCCGCGATGTGGCGCGCCTTCTTGTCCCCATGGCAGCCGGCAGGTTTGGGCGCTCCGGGACCGGCCCCCCCGGCGTTCGTCATCTTGGGTGCCTTCCCGCTGGTGACTCTCGGCGCGGTGGGAGCCGCCCAGAAACTGCTCGTTCTGTTCCTTGGAGCTCTAGCGTTCACCGGCGCGTCCAAGTTGGTGTCGGACCTCGTCGACCGACCGGCACGCTATGGCGCGGGTTTGGTCTATGCGCTCGGGGCGGTCGGTTACGCGGGCCTAAGAGAAGGAGGACTCGGCGCGCTCGTCTTCGGCGCGATGGCTCCCTTCGCGTTGCTCTACGAGCTGCGCTTGATCGGATGGACCCGTCCTCCTGCATGGGACCGAGGACGTGCCGTTGCCCGGCTAGCCATCGCGGCGGCGATCACCGGAGCGTTCGTCCCGGGCGCCCTATTTCTCTATGCCGGCCTGGCCCTGGTCCTCACCGGCGCACGCGCCGTGCTCGACCACGGAACCCAGCTCCTGCGCGGGCTTATCGCCTCAACGATCGCGATCGTTCTCGGCTGGGCTTTGCTGCTGCCGTGGAGCGCCCAATGGTTCGCGACCGGTGGGCCCTTGCACCAATCGACTAGTGGGGATTCGTGGCGGCTCTACGCCGGCTCGTTCCGGGGAACCAGCATGCTGGATGTGGTGTTGGGACAAACACCTGTCTCGCCGGCGTTCTTCGGCCTTGCTCTCCCACTTCTCGGGCTGATCGCGGTGCTGATAGCTGAAGGCCAGCGGCGTCGGGTCGCTCTTGCGCTGTGGACCGTTGTCGTCGCCGTCGGCTGGTACATCACCGCGGTAGCCAAGGGGGCGGTGCGGCCGATCGTTGCCTCGCCGACTGAAGCGGGAGTGCTGGTGGCGGCCGCTTTCGCAGGTCTCGCCGGCATCGCTATCGGTGCCTTCCGGATGGATCTGCCGCGCCGGCGGCTGGGGATCGTCCATGCAGTCGTTCTCGGAGGACTTGCCTTCTCGATCTTCCTGTTGGGGGCTGGATTGCTACCGGCGATGTGGCACGGCGAGTGGGATCCCGGGCGCGGCACTCATCAGATCGACGCTGCAACCGTCGACTCGGTCCGAGCGTTGCTGGCGGGTGAGGAGGAACAGACGGGACAGTTCCGCGCCCTCTGGGTAGGCCGGGGGTGGTTGCCCGACCGACCTACGGCAGCCCGTGCCGAGACGCCCTATCTGTTAACCGGGCCCCGCGGCGAAGTCCTTACCGATCTGTTTCATGTCGGCGGTGGCGCGGCCCAATCGGAGTTCAATCGCGATGTCGCGTCGGTCGAGCACGGACGCACGGATCTGGGCGGGAGCCTTCTCGGCGCCTTCAATGTGCATTTCATCGTGTTGCAACGCACCGCCGGCGCGTCTCGCTGGCTCGCCCAACGGGATCTCGCCGTAACTCGTTCCGAACCGCGCTTCCTTCTGCTCGAGAACCAGAATTTCGTCCCCCGTGCTGCGGTCTATCCCCAGCTGCCTCCGTTCGTGACCGTCAGTCACTCCGGCAGCTTGTCGCAGGCCGCGGCGCAGGCTCCTGTCGCGGATGTCACGGCCGATCAGAACTCACCGTCCAGATATTCCGCCGCGGATGCACGGGGGCCGGGGGTCGTCTTCGCCGCCGAAGCTCACGATCCTCGCTGGAGCGCGCGCGTGGGAGGAGCTTCCCTGAGCCGCACCGAGGGAGGGTGGGGCAACGCGTTCCGGGTGCCAGCTTCCGCGAGTGGCAACCTCGTCGTGAGCTTCCCTCGTTCACTGTGGGAGGTGGCGTGGTTGGTGATCATCCTGCTCGCGTGGATCGTTGCGGCGGGCGCTGCGTTTTCTAGGCGCCGCCGTCCCGAGTCGTCCTCCGTCAGGAGAACCGCATGACGCCTCAGAGACGGGAGCTCACGTTCGGGATCGTCATCGTTGTGGTGCTGGCGCTCGGCATCGCCTACGGATGGGTGGTTCGCTCAGTCGCTCCTGCCGGATTCGCCAGCACGATCCCATTAAGCGGTAAGAGTTTCTCGTCGCGCGCTAGCTACTGCCCTCCTTCGGAAGTGAAGACCAAAGACAAGACTCGGATCGCGGTGGCCTCGGCCAGCGGAGCGGCCATCCCCGTATCCGTCGAGCCCGCCGCCACGCCTTCTCCTGTAACCCAGGGGACTTCCACATCGGGGGCGGGAGCAACCCCGGCCCCCAGCCCGGCATCTCCAGCGCCAACCTCGAGTCCGCCGGCGACGGTTCCGCAGGGCCGGGCGTTGTTCTCGCGCTCGGCGCGCGACCGCGCGGTGAACGTCGTCGGATACGCGGGAGCGGTGATCTCCAGCGCGGTGACCACAGGACCCTCTGGCGTGGGAGCTACCGCTTGTTCGGCGACCGCGGGGCGGCGCTGGTACTTCGCCGAAGGCTCCAGCGCACTGGGATACGACGAGCGTCTCATCCTCTACAACCCCTTCCCCGACGAGGCGGTCGCCCGCGTGAGTTTTCTCACCCCCAACGGCAAGCAGACGAAAGCGAACCTCTCGGATCAAGCCGTTCCTGCGGGAGCGACCTCGGTTCTGCGCTTGAACGATTTCGTCCTCAAGGAACCGCTGCTGTCCATCGAGATAGACGCCATCCGGGGCCGCCTCGTGGCGTGGAGATCGCTCCAGGCGCACGCACGCGGCCGGCCTCGAGGCACGCAGCTCTCACTGGGCACCGCCAGCTCGCGCACCGAGTGGTTCCTTCCGGACGGCGATGTTGGTCAGGGATACGACGAACGGATCGCGCTACTGAATCCCAGCTCCAAGGCGGCGCGCGTGACCATCTCGGTGCTCACCGCGCACAGAACCGTGCAGCCGCCCAAGCTCCTCAACATCACGGTTCCACCGGCAAGCTCGAAGAGCGTTGCGCCCGCTTCTGCGATCACCGGATGCAATCGAAAGGTGTGTGGGATCGGTGCAGTCGTGACCTCGACCAACAAGGTTGGGATCGTGGCGGAGCGAACCATCTGGTATTCCACCGGTCACCTGAGCGGGGTCGCGTCCGAGATCGGCTCACCGGGTACGGCTACGCATTGGTACCTCGGGCCGGCGTCCTTCGCGCCCGCCCGGGACTGGATATCTGTTGTCAACCCAACGACCGCGGACGCGAGAGTCTCGGTAATGCTCGAGACCGATCATGCCGGCCCAAGATCGCCTGCAGCCTTGCAACACTTGAAGGTAAAGGCGGGGACGCGCCTTCAGATACCGGTCACCAGATGGACCTCGGGCAGGCCTGTGGTCGCGCTGCTCTCTTCAGACCAGCAGGTGGTGGCTGAGCGCTCGTCGTATTCCCGGCGGAGCAATGATGTCTCTGCGCTGATGGGACGGGGGCTTCCGTAACAGGCTCCGTGTTACGGATGATTCTCGGAGTGATCCTCAGAAGCCTTTACGAACGCATCGAATATCTGTCTCTGCGTCTCGTCGGTAGGCGCCATCGCCTCGGGGTGCCATTGCACGCCGACCACCCACGTGTGGTCGCGCGACACGACGCCTTCCAATACACCGTCTTCGGCCCACGCGACTTCCTGCAGTGGTCCGGGCGCTCCTTCGAGGCCCTGGTGATGGGAGGAATTGACAGCTATCTCCGTACCGTCGAAGATCTCGGCCAGCCGGCAGCCTTCGTCGACGTGCACTTTGTGCACCGGACCCGGGCTCGGGTCTGACGAATCGTGCTCGATGCGCGTGGGATCGTCTGCCAGGTGCTGGTCCAGAGTGCCGCCAAGGTGAACGCTTAGCATCTGCATACCGTGGCAGATCGCTAGGACCGGGAGATCCTGTTCGAGCGCCGCTCGCAAGAGGGTCTTTTCGAACTGGTCCCTCCGGTGGCTGATCCTGGTTGTCCGCGGATGCTGGGGACGCCCGTACCAGGCAGGGTCGATGTCGCCGCCCCCCGGAAGGAGCAGGCCGGCCGCGCCCTCGAGCGGTGATGGGTCCTCGGGGTCGAGCCCGAGGACGACGTCGAGATGCTCGGGAACGTCTTGCTCGGGCAGCAGGCTGAAAGTCGAGAAGATCTTCGGGTGGCCGCCGGCAGCGGAGATCGCTTCGGCGTAAGCAACCGGCAGGCGAGCGTGTCCCTGTCGCCACTGACCTACGACCACTATGTGCGGCGGAGCGGGCCGCGCCGCATTGGCATTACGTTCCGTGATATCCAAAGCGTTCGTTGTCCTCTTAAGTGGAGTTGCTATGTCTGATGGTATGCGCTTCGAGACCACCGCCATCCACGCGGGCCAGGAGCCAGACTCGCTAACTGGATCGGTAGTCGTTCCCCTGTATCAAACGTCCACATATGCCCAAGATGAGGTTGGCAAGCCGCGCGGTTACGAATACTCCCGCACCGACAACCCAACGCGCAGAGCCCTCGAAGTTTGTCTGGCCGGTCTCGAACAGGCTCAGCACGCGATCGCTTTCGGTTCTGGCATGGCCGCCTTGACTACCCTTGTGATGACGCTTAAGAGCGGCGATCGGGTCCTCATCCCGGACGATGTTTATGGAGGCACGTACCGGCTGTTCTCAAAGGTGATGGTGGACTTTGGGATCGCTTACGAAACCGTCGACATGACAGACGAGGCCGCAGTAGCCAAGGGACTGGAGGCTGGCGCCAGACTGGTAGTTGCAGAGACACCGACTAATCCCTTGCTCAAAGTGCTCGATCTGGAGATGTTGTCATCCCTTGCGCACGACGCCGGTGCGTTCGTCGTAGTCGACAACACCTTCGCCACACCTTTCATCCAACTGCCGCTGAAGCTGGGGGCCGACGCGGTGGTGTACTCGGCGACTAAGTATCTCGGAGGCCATTCGGACCTCGTCATGGGGTCGGTTGCGACCTCTGGTGACGCGCTCGCGGAACGGCTTCGCTTTATCCGCAACGCGCTGGGCCCGATCCCGAGTCCCTTCGATTGCTGGCTGCTGCTGCGGGGGCTGAAGACGTTGGCTCTGAGGATGCGAGCACACTGCGCCAATGCAGAAAAGGTAGCCAGCTTTCTGACCGGGCATGACGCGGTCTCGAAGGTCTACTTCCCGGGAAATGCCGACGCTCTCGGCTATGACATCGCCACTCGTCAGATGAATGCTGCGGGCGAGCCGCTCTATGGGGGCATGGTCAGCTTCCAAGTGGACTCCGAAGAACGCGCTCTGGCTGCCTGCGCGAAGACCAAGCTGTTCTTCCTCGGCGAATCGCTCGGTGGAGTGGAGTCGTTGATCGAGCACCCGGGCCGCATGACCCACTTCAGCCTTGCGGGCTCTCCGATCGAGGTGCCCGGCAACCTCATCCGACTATCGGTGGGTATCGAGCATTCCGACGACCTCATCGCCGACCTGGATCGCGCCCTCGCTTCGTAGTCCGGGCCGGCTCCCGAAGCTAGATTGTTGAGATGACTCTCTGCCCGAAATGCGGGAAGGAGAATCCCGAGGGATTCCGCTTCTGCGGTTTCTGCTCTTCTCTTCTCGTTGTTGCGGATGCCGTCCCGGCAGAGGTGCGAAAGACCGTCACGATCGTGTTCTGTGACGTCACCGGGTCGACGGATCTTGGAGACCGCCTCGATCCCGAAACGATGCGGAGGGTCATGTCGCGTTACTTCTCTGAGATGCGAGCGATCCTCGAGCGCCATGGTGGCACAGTGGAGAAATTCATCGGCGACGCGGTCATGTCGGTGTTCGGAATCCCACGACTCCACGAGGACGACGCGCTCCGAGCGGTACGGGCCGCCCTCGAGATGCAACGACGGCTCGGCGAGCTAAATGAGAGTTTCGAAAGAGAGCAAGGGGTGCGGCTGCAAGTTCGCACGGGTGTGAATACCGGTGAGGTGGTCGCCGGCGATCCCTCTACACAGCAGTCGTTCGCGAGCGGTGACGCCGTCAACGTAGCGGCGCGCCTCGAACAGGCAGCGCCGGCCGGTCAGATCCTTCTTGGAGAACGCACCTGGAGATTGGTCAAGGACGCGGCCGACGCCGAGGCTGTGGAACCGCTCGAATTGAAGGGCAAAGGGGGCCGGGTCGCCGCCTTTCGGTTGCTCCGCGTCGCTACGAGCACTGCGCGAGCCCCGGGCAGGCTTCATTCACCGATGGTCGGGCGGGACAGCGAACGGCAATTATTCGAGCAGGCGTACCAGCGAGCGGTCCGCGAGCGGTCTTGCATCCTGTTCACGATTCTTGGATCGGCGGGGGTTGGGAAGTCCCGGCTGGTCACGGAGTCTCTGATCCCCCTTCGCACCGAGGCGAGGATCCTCCAGGGCACTTGTCTCAGCTACGGAGACGGCATCACTTTCTGGCCTCTAGTCGAAGTGGTGCGCCAAGCCGCAGACATCACCGATGTGGATTCACCGGAAGAGGCCAGGCTGAAGGTCCGAGCGCTTGTGCAGGGGACAGAGAACCAGGACCTCGTAGCGGATCGGGTTGCTGAAGTGATAGGGCTTGGCGCATCCTCGACCGCTTCCGAAGAGCTCTTCTGGGGGGTCCGCAAGCTTTTGGAGGCGATCGCCCGCGACGGACCGGTCGTCGTTGTGTTCGATGACATCCACTGGGCCGAGCCGACGTTTCTCGATCTGATCGATCACATCGCCGATTGGTCCCGGGACGCAGCCATCTTTCTTGTTTGCATTGCTCGACAGGATCTTCTCGACATGCGCCCAAGCTGGGGTGGAGGCAAGCTCAATGCCGCCTCGATCCTGCTCGAAGTGCTCCACGAAGAGGAATGCGAACGGCTGATCGAAAATCTCCTCGGAACCGGCGCGGTCGACCCTGCTGTCAGAGAACGCATCCTCGGATCCGCAGAAGGAAACCCTCTCTTCGTCGAGGAGATGTTCTCCATGCTGGTTGATGACGGTCTTCTTGAACAGACCGATGGACGGTGGGTGGCGCGCAGCGACCTCTCGACTATCGCGCTGCCTGCCACGATCCATGCGTTGGTCGCAGCCCGCCTCGATCTGCTGGAGAGCAAGGAGCGTCAAGTGATCGAACGCGCCGCAGTGGCAGGAGAGGTGTTCCACTCAGGCGCCATATGGGATCTGGCCTCCGACGCGCTTCGCCCATACATCTCGAACCGTGTCCTCAGCCTGGTGCGAAAGGAGCTGGTCCGGCCCGTACCCGCCGACTTCGTGGGCGAGGAAGCGTACCGATTCCGTCACCACCTGATTCTGGAGGTTGCCTACGAGGGCATGCCCAAAGAGGAACGCGCGCAGCTCCATGAGCGATTTGCCACATGGCTGGAAAAGATCTCGGGCGAACGCGTGGATGAGTACGAGGCGATCCTCGGCCACCACCTCGAGGAGGCCTATCGTTACCGCTGCGAACTTGGCCCAGTAGACGGTGACGCACGCGAGCTGGGGGCACGCGCCGCCGCGCTTTTGGGGGCGGCAGCCCGGCGGGCTCGTACCCGGGGCGATGTTCCGGGAGCCCGGTCACTTTTCGAACGTGCCTGCAGGTTGTCGATCGATCGACCAGCCGAACGGCTCGAACTATTGCCCGGTCTTGGAGAAGCCCTTCATCAGCTGGGAGAGACCGATGCGGGAGACGCGATCTTTTCGGAACTGATCGAAGGGGCCCGACAGCTGGGGGACCGGGCAGTTGAACTGAGAGCCTTCATCCAACGCGAGCGCTCGTTCCTGGAGGTCGATTCGGGCCGGAACTTTGAGGAGAGTTACGCCAGGGTGGCTGCCGTAGTACCTCTCCTCGAGGACCTCGGCGACGACGTGGCTCTTGCAAGTGCGTGGCTGGTAATGGGAGTCATGGATCTGCAGATGGGAAACGCGACGGCGTCGCAACAAGAGCTGGAACGAGCGATCGCCCACGCTAGTGCAACTGGGGATCATCACACCGAGGTTGAGGCCCTGGGGTGGCTGGCTGTCTCATTGCCGGGGGGACCGATCCCCCTGCCCGAAGCCGATCGGCTGTTCGATGAGATCAGCTCACGGGGCAAGGATTCGTTACACAACCAGGCATACGTGCTGATCTTTCGAGGTCACTCCTACGCACTGTGCGGCAGGTTTTCCGAGGCACACGACCACATAGAGCGGGGTCGCGCGATATTGCTGGATCTAGGCCAACGCCGAGGTTGGGCGATCACGGCCATGGTGGCGGGACGAGCAGCGCTGTTGGCGGGGGATGCGGAGAGTGCGGAGAGGGAGCTACGCGAAGGTTTCGAACCTCTCGAGGAGATGAAGTCGGGTGGGTTCGCCTCGGTTTTGGCATATCTCCTTGGAGAAGCGCTGTATCGGCAGGGTCGGCTCGACGAGGCGGACGAGATGGTCACCGCTAGCCGATCGCTGGGCCTCCCCGAGGATTGGGATAACGAGGCGGGTTGGCGGATAGTGCGCGCCAAGATCTTGTCTAAGCGGGGAGATTTCGCGGCGGCGGAGAGGCTGGGCAGGGAAGCCTTTGCTCTAGTGCCCACGGGCGAGCTGAGCCTGCCTCAGATCGAAGTCGCCAGCGATCTAGCTCAGATCCTCATCTTGTGCGGGCGCGGGAACGAGGCCGTCGATGTGATCCAGGCTGCTCTCGAGCTGGCTCGAAAAAAAGGCACAACCGCTTACGAACTCAAGCTGCAGGCCTTGTTGCGAGAGGCAACGTCCTAGTCTCAGCCCTAGCGACGTTGATGGGCCAGGAAATCGAGCAGATCGGCGCGAGATAGCACTGCCATCGGTCGCGATCCTTCCGCCACGACTATGGCCTCGGCTCCGCGGGACAGATCTGCGAACATCTCTTCGACCCCAGCCGATGACTGCACCACGGGCAGCGGGGGGTCCATCACTTCGGCAACGACGCGACCGACTGCGTCACGGTCTCGGAACACGCGGTCCAGCAGGCTTCGCTCCCGGATGGAACCGATGATCTCCGAAATGTCCTCGGGCTTTTCGGTGCGCGCTACCGGTACTTGCGAGATCCCGTATTCCTGCAGCAGATCGATGGCGCGGCCTACCTTCTCGTGGGCGGGAACGGCTACCAGGTCGGGGATGCCGGTATCGAGCCGGCGCTTCTCAGCAGTCACCTCACCGATGCGGGCCGCGGTGCCGGGCCGGTCCATGAAACCGTGCTCGGTCATCCAGGAATCGTTGTAGATCTTCGACAAGTAACTCTTCCCGGAGTCGGGCAGAACTACGACCATCACGCCATCGGCTTCGAGATCCTTGCCGACCTCGAGGGCTGCCCACATCGCGGTTCCGCAAGAGCCCCCCGCGAGGACGCCTTCTTCGCGCGTTATCCGGCGCGCCATCAAGAAGGAGTCGCGGTCCGACACCGTCACCCACCTATCGACAACATCTCGATCGAGCGTGTCCGGCCACGACTCCTTGCCGATGCCCTCGACCAGGTATGGATGCGGCTCGCCGCCAGAAAAGATGGAGCCCTGTGGATCGGCCCCCACGATGACGATGTCGGGGTTCTTCTCCTTGAGATAGCGGCCCGCGCCGCTGATGGTTCCGCCGGTCCCGACGCTGATGACGACGTGGGTGACGCGGCCCTCGGTCTGTTCCCAGATCTCGGGGCCCGTGGACTCGTAGTGAGCTTCCGGGTTGTTGTCGTTGTGGTACTGGTTCGGCTGGTAAGCACCGGGGATCTCCTCGGTCAAACGATCGGCGACGCGGTAGTAGGACTCGGGGGACTCGGGAGGGACCGCGGTGGGGGTGATCACCACTTCGGCGCCGTAGGCGCGCAGTAGCGAGACCTTCTCCTGGCTCATCTTGTCGGGCATGGTGAAGATGCAGCGGTAGCCCTTGATGGCTGCAGCGATCGCCAGTCCGGCACCGGTATTGCCGGAGGTTGGCTCGACGATGGTTCCGCCGGGCTTGAGGGCCCCGGCGCGTTCGGCAGCTTCGATCATCCGCAGCCCTATCCGGTCCTTGACGCTTCCCCCCGGGTTCAGCATCTCGAGCTTGCCGAGCAGGTCGCAGCGAAGCGAGCTGCCAAGCCGCCGCAGCCGGAGCAGGGGCGTCGACCCGATGGTTTCCAGGAGAGAGTCGATGACTTCCATCCGCACATCGTTCCTCACGGGCGAAATCGGTGCAAGAAGACCGGCCAAATGGGTAAGGGGTGTCTTGTAAGCTTGCGAATACTCCGCTTAAGGCGGGGTCTCCTCCTACCGAAAGATGAGCATGGCCAAAGTTGCAGAAAGCGGCGGCAGGCGCTTCGGCACCCGCGCCCGGTGGGCGATCGCGATCGGCGTGCTCTTTGGCCTTGTTTTCATCGCAGGCGCCGGCATCGCCTATGCCGGGCTCAGCTATTCGAACCACTACCAGGGACGGATCCTTCCAGGTTCGACCATCGATGGGACCCCGGTCGGAGGATTGAGCCGCAAGCGGGCCATACACAAGGTTCGAGCCACGGTGAAGCCCGCCCTGGCGCGCAAGATTCACGTCACGTGGCACAACAAGACCTGGACCGTCACTCCCAAGCAGCTGGGGGCCAAGAGCAATGCCAAAGCAGCAGTTGACGCGGCGCTTGCAGCTAGCTCCCAGCAATCTTTCACCGACAAGGTGCAGATGCGTTTGTTCCACCGCGGTCTCGGGTTCCGTCGAGGCGTGGCGATCACCTATCCGAAGCAGGGTGTGCGCGGCTTCGTGCACGGCATATCAGCAGGCTTCGACCGAGCAGCAGCCGACGCGCGACTCGACTACTCCACGGGTTGGGTCAACATCGTTCCTCAACGCACCGGCCGTCGTGTGCAACAGCAAGTTGTGCGCCACCGAATCATGCACGCGCTGCATAAAAGTCAGTCGAGAGTTCAGCTTGCGTCGAAGAAGGTGCAGCCGGCCGTCACCACGGATGCCTTCAAGCAAGTTCTGTTGGTGCGCATCGGCGAGAACAAGGCGTATCTGTACGAGAACGGCAAGATCACCCACAGCTACACCGTCGCCACGGGACAGCAGCAGTACCCAACGCCCCAAGGTGTGTTCCAGATCGTCAGTAAGGTCGCGATGCCGACCTGGATCAATCCTGCGCCGAATGGCTGGGGTGCGAGCATGCCGGCTTCCATCCCGCCCGGTCCCGACAACCCCATGGGGCTTCACGAGCTGAACTGGTCCGCGGCGGGCGTTGCCTTCCACGGTGTCCCGGATGGCGAGCTCTCATCGCTCGGCTACAACGCCTCGCACGGCTGCATCCGCATGAGTAACCCGGACGCAACCGAGCTGTACGGTCTCGTCAACGTCGGTACCCCGGTCGTTTCGATCCAGGTGGCTCCCTACAGACCTATGTAGTGACGAGACAACCGGTACGCAAAGCTCCGCCGCCGCGTTTCGGCGAGGAAGACCGGCGCTTGTCGTACGGCACCTACTTGAAGATTCCGGAACTTCTGGAGCTGCAGGAACCTATCTCTGAACCTCGCGCACACGATGAGTTGCTGTTCATCGTCGTGCACCAGGTCTATGAGCTTTGGTTCAAGGAGATCCTGTTCGAACTCGACGGTGTGAGGGATGCTTTGGCCGCCGACAAGTTCCGCAGAGCGCACCATTTCCTCACGCGCGTTCACACTATCTTGAGAGTGGCGATCGAACAGGTTGCGGTGCTGGAATCGATGTCGCCGCCGGACTTCCTTGAATTCCGCAACCGTCTTGCCCCCGCGAGCGGGTTCCAGTCGGTTCAGTTCCGAGAGATCGAGTTCGTCTCCGGGCTCAAGGACCCCAGTTACCTCGAGCGATTGGCCCAGGACGATGCCGCCCAATCGGCCCTCCAACGCCGCCTCACAGAGCCGAGCCTGTGGGACGCGTTCTGCTCGGCCTTAGAGGGCCGGTCGCTTCCGATGCCTGCCGCTGACGAGGCTGGTCGTCGGGAGACACTGCTTGCGATCGTCCGGGGTCAGGACGGGCTGGGAGAGGAGTTCGACGTGTGCGAGGCGCTTCTGGGATACGACGAGCTGGTCAGCCTATGGAGGCAGCGTCACGTATTGATGGTCGAACGGCAGATAGGCAGCAAGACGGGGACCGGAGGATCGACCGGCGCTTCATATCTGCGGACCACCCTGGACAAGCGCTTCTTTCCCGAACTGTGGGCGGTTCGCAGCTTTCTGTAGGGCGCGAAGAATGTTCGCGAGAGCGCGAACAATCCTGGCCCCCGCATGTTGAGTTGGTGCGATCACTCTGCTTAAGATGAAGTTGTACCCCGTAGAGGTGAGTAGGCTCCGGCCGAAAGCTTCTGCGGGGTACATTTGCGCGGCGTGAGCTCCCCTCCAGTGATGATCGAGACCGAACGTCTCCGGCTTCGTCACTTCTCTCCCGACGATCTCGATGATCTCGCGTCCATCCTCTCGGACGCTGAGACCATGCAGTACTACGCCCGCCCATTCACCCGCGATGAAGCCCGGCTGTGGATCGATCAGAACCTCCAGCGCTACGCCAACGACGGCTTCGGGCTATGGGCTGTTGAGTCAAGGGACGGCGGTGAATTCCTGGGGGATTGCGGGCCGGTGCGCAGGCTCGTGGATGGACGCGACGAGGTAGAGATCGGCTGGCAGGTGAAGCGCACCCGCTGGCGCCAGGGGATCGCCA
>JAXDJR010000021.1:0-3302 GCA_034667545.1 Actinomycetota bacterium | reverse complement strand
CCCTGGTTCCCCGCCATGAAGTAACGGTGGCCGTTGGGACTGCTGAAGAGCTCCAAACCCTCGGGGGCGATATTGGGTCGGGTGCCGGATCCACCTTCGTGCTTGTTACCTCAGACCGTGTGCTCTTGAGCTGCATCGAACACTCCGTGACGGGGGCCGGCTAATCGCGATAACGAACGCTAGCGATCATCTCGACGAACTGCGTGAGCTGGTTGGCGGCCCGCGACTCCAGAGCCCGTTTAGCGCCGAAAACGGAAAGCAGCTTCTCCTGCGCCACTTCAGAAGAGTCGAGGTTCACGACGCTGGCGGCACCATCGAATTTCCGGACCGAACTGCCGTCGCCGCATACCTCGAGGCGTCGGGCACACTGGCGGGCGCTCGCCCAGAGGCTCCTGCATTCGAAGGCCCCCTCCTGGTAACACGACACCCAGTCGTATTCGTAGCTGGACAAATAGCGACTTCGTGCAGAACCGGAGAGTCTGTCCCTGCAAACAATGGCTAGCGATACGAGGGGCAAGAAAGGAATCATCTCGATCCCCATCGGTTAAATCGCTCTAAGGTGACCGTCATGTGGCCGGCCCGACAAGCACCATCCCGTTTGGTAGCAGTGTGGCGGCATGGAAGGATCGAACGTCAGCCATAGTTGCGGCCGCCGACCACGAGTTGGTTTCAGGATCGTAGAGCTCTCCCCCTTTCTGATCTTGGCCAGGGCTTTCGTCTGGCGTGGTGATCTCAAGAAGCTGCCTGATGCACCGGTGGTGAAATCACCTTGGGGGTTCTAGAACGCCGTGTCGCTGGGGACATTGTGTAAGGAGACAGCACGCTGACAACCCCCGCCCAAATGGCGAGCACGACGTCGAGATGTACGACGAGTTCCATGTCATATTCGAATTCACTATCGGAAAAACGCTAGAGGGGCCGAGGTGTTGGCATACAACGAGCGGTCAGCGAACGATCCCACGGCTGCCGAGGACGGCTCGGAATAGTTTTTCCACGCGGTGCAGTGATCTTTTGGGGGGGGCCGTGGATCCGGCGCTCGCCGCCGAGGAGACCGACACCGCAGGGTAGGAGCCGGGCAATCTAAGCTTGCCCTCGTGCCGATCACGCCGGAAGAGGAAGCGAGCCTCAAGCGCGCAGGCGACTTCGCTCGGGGCCTGGTGACCGGCAACCTCGTTTCGGGAGCCCCCGTCGAAGCGATGCGTCAAGCGATGGCGTTCGCTGCTCCGCCCGCCGCGATCATGGAAGCGGTCAGAGCGATGACCACGATCAACACCAGCGCCGTGACCACGATCGCCGATCTCGGCAGGGTCAACGAAGCTGCCGCAGGGGTGCTCGCGAGGATGGAGGGTTTCCACCAGCAGGTGGCCGCGGCCCCGTTCCTACAGCGGCAAGAAGCTTTCGCGAAGCAGATCTCAACCATCGCAGCGGGGGCGGCGCAGTTCGAAGAGACCCAGACCTACCTGCGGAGGTTCGCGGAAGCGGTGGCGGCTTCAAGGCAGATCAGCGTGGGCGCCTCGGCGCTCATCGCCGCGCGCTCGGACGTCATGGCTGTTGCCGAGCAGGTAGATCTCGGGCCGTTGGCGCGCCTTGTCCTCATCGAACCGGAGCCAGAGATCGCCACGCGTGACGATACGGAGCAGAGCCAGAGGGTTGAGCGGGACATTGGATGGGGCGACCCCAGGCTGATCCTGGTCCTCACCGTCCTGCTGGTCCTGGGCGAGCAAGAGCCCATCATCGCGAGCATCAAGCTAGATGCCGAGCGAGCTGCCCGATTGGTCGCAGCACTGTGGAACTATCTGACGATCCTGTTGGCACACATCCACTGACAAGCCGCGCTACTGACCTCGAGCTCCTCGGGCTCCCGGATCCGCTCGATCAGGCGGGTGCACTCTTCTGTGATCGGCCCTTGCCTAACTTCCAGATAGAGTAGTGACCATGTCTGTCTGCATCATGGTTGTTCGCCTTCGTGGGTGGCTCAGCGCGGGACCAGCGTCGGCGGACGTTCTCACAGAACTTCCTTGAGGATCGCGAACTAGCGGAGCAACTCGCTTCCTCAATCACGGAATCCGACCTCGTCCTAGAGATCGGCGCCGGTTCGGGTGCGTTGACCATCCCGTTGGCATCTAGAGGCGCGCGCGTGCTGGCTTTGGAACGCGATCCCGTATGGGCCCGCAGGCTGCAACATCGACTGCGGTCCCTCGGGCTTTCGGACCGGGTTCGCATTCTTGTGGCTGACTTCCGCGTCGTTGAGCTGCCCTCCGAACCGTTCCGCGTGGTCGCCAACCCACCCTTCAGCCTGACCACGTCCATTCTTCGCAAGTTGCTGGACAACCCGGGGCGCGGTCCTCAGCGCGCCGACCTGCTCTTGCAGTGGGAAGTAGCCCAAAAGAGAGCCCATCACCCGCCGAGAAACATGTTGTCGACTATGTGGGCCCCCTGGTGGAGCTTTGAGCTGGTCAGGCGTGTGCCCCGACATGCCTTTCGGCCGGTGCCAGCAACCGACGTCGGCTGGCTGGCGGTGACGAGGAGAACACACCCGATCCTGCCCGAGGCGATGGCTCAACGCTTCTCGGGTTTTGTGGAAAGCAACTGGGATGCGATTGCTAGAGGGCAGAAACGTTCCGAACAGCAGGGATCAACACGGTCCGAGCCTCAGGCGTGATATTTAGACAACACGTGCACGACGACTATGTCACTGAAGGTCAATCCGTCTATCTGCCACGCATAGCAGCCGGGAGATCGAACGAAGGTGAAATAGGGAAATTCACGCCATCCCGCCGCCGCGTTGGCCGCAGCACCAGCAGGCACCACGAGCGGTCCAGCTTGTGTTGGAGTGGGACCCAATGCGATGGGTCCAGGACGGTCGAGGCGTCTCGCGCGGACCAGGAATGGGCCGCGGTAGGACGGCAGGCTGACGAAATGCGTCTTGAGCGCGAGCCAGCCTTGATAGCCAGCGGGATGCACCGTCCCTTTGCGCGGGTCGCCGGCGTTGTCTATGCCGACTCGGACCGGACCGGCGCCCAGCGCCATCGACCCACCGATTGGATTAGAGAGCTGATCACCGTGAGAGGCCGGGCAGGGACCACCTGCGATCGACGGGAAATGCAAGGGACGAACGAGTCCGGCTGGGGCATCTGCGAGGGGACCCCCGTTACGGTGCTGGTGCGTTCTCGGTACCGTAGTCCGGGCGGGAGACGCAAAACCTGCGTGCCCAGAAGCCGGATGCGACGGGCCATGAGAGCACGCCGACCCCATCAACACCACTGACGCGAGCAGCATGAGAGCGCGCGTCCGTGACCGCA
>JAXDJR010000020.1:0-5569 GCA_034667545.1 Actinomycetota bacterium | reverse complement strand
AACGTCGCCGTGGTGAAGATCCTTCACGAAGGGTCGATCGGCGCGGGTATGCGCAGGGTGGAGGCGCTCGTCGGGCCCGATGCGCTCCGCGAGATCAACGCCGAACGGGCTCTGTTGGATGGCCTGGTGCAGGCGCTCGGCTCGAACGATCCGCACGCCGCGCTCGATCATGCACGCCGCCTGGTCGAGGAGAACAAACGCCTGAAGAACGAACTCGGCGCGCTCCGAGCCGGGGACCGCGAGACCGTGGTCACCTCCCTCGCGGCGGAAGCGGAACTCGTCGAGGGTGTCTCGTTGATCGTGGCCGACGTGCCGGGCGAGGACATGAGCGGTCTCCGGGACCTGGCCCAGCGCCTGCGAGACAAGCTCGCTGCCCATCCCGCCGCCATCGTCGTCGGGAACGCGGAAGGAGAGAAGGCCCAGCTCGTTGCCGCCTGCACGGCAAGAGTTCTGGAGCTCGGCGTCACGGCCCCTTCGTTGCTGCAGGATGCAGCGCGACAGATCGGGGGCGGCGCCGGCGGCAAGGACATCCTCGCCAACGCGGGCGGCAAACTTCCCGGTGAAGTACCGGCCGCGCTCGCCGGCATCCCGGCGCGCCTGATCCAGCTCCTGCACGCCGGTGGCTGAGCCTGGACGTGTCCTCGGGCTCGACCCCGGGGATGCGCGGATCGGGGTGGCCATCAGCGACGCGGCCCGAACCGTGGCGGTCCCGTTCGGCACGGTGTACGTCGGCCGGCCCCCCGGCGAGTTGAAAGCGGTTGCCGCCATCGTCGCCGAGAACGAGATCACCGCGGTGATCGTCGGACTGCCCGTGGAACTGTCGGGGAAGGAAGGGCCGCGAGCCGCGCACGCACGGGCGTTCGCCGACGCGATCGGTGGCTTCCTCAGTGTTCGGATCGACTTCCAGGACGAACGGCTGAGCACGGTCGAAGCTGAACGCTTGCTCCGCGACGCGGGTGTCGTGGGCACGCAACGTCGTGCCCACGTCGACCGAACCGCCGCGACCGTCATCTTGCAGGCGTGGCTCGACCGCCACACGAGAGACTGAGCGAGCCCGTCAGGCCTCGTCGGAGCCCGCTATCCTCGGTCCTCGATGGCAGACGCCCCGGAACCAGGTCCCGACGACGAACGCCGCACCCGAGGTCATCGTCCGCACCGGACAGGGCTGATCCTGTTGCTCGCGTTCTTCGTGCTGGTGACGGGCGTGGTCGTCGTCGGCATCCGCTACTACGGGAACTGCAAAACGCCCGGCGGCCCCCGGTCGGCTGTCACGGTGGTGATCCCCGAGGGCACGTCGGGCGCACAGACGGTCGAACTCCTCCACTCTCGTGGGGTGATCGCATGCGGAGGGTTCGTGGGCCGGTTGCTCCTGGAGAACACCGGCAAGGCGGCGTCGATCCGCGCTGGTTCTTACTCGCTGACGACCAACATGACCGTCGCGGCGGCGGTGGGGGTCCTGAGCACACCGCCTGTGCCGAGCAAGACGGTCGATCTCACGATCATCCCCGGCTGGCGCGCGACGCGTATCGCCCTGGCCGTCCAGAAGGCATTGGGGATCCCGCAGAGCACCTTCATGGCGGCCGTGACCAGCGGCAAGTTCTCGCTTCCCCCGTACCTGCCGGAGGGCAAAGGGATGGAGGGGTTCCTCTGGCCCGAGACCTACCGCTTCGAACGCAAAGGGATCTCCTCCGCCATCGTGATCCAGCGTTTGCTCGAGCAGTTCAAGACCGAGACCCGCTCGTACCCGTGGAGCAACACGGAGCAGCTCGGCATCACGCCATACCAAGCCGTGATCGTGGCATCGATGATCGAGAAAGAGGTGTTGAACCCCGCGGACCGCCGGCTGGTGGCCGCCGTCATCTACAACCGGCTCAAGGCGAACATGACTCTCGGGTTCGACACGACGGTCGCCTACATCGATCCCGATCCATCGAACGGCCTGACCGCCAGCGACTTCGCGATCCAGAGCCCGTACAACACCCGGTTGAACCCGGGATTACCGCCCGGCCCCATCGCGAGCCCGAGCAAGGAGTCGCTACTTGCGGCGTTGACGCCTGCGTCCTCGTCCTACAAGTACTTCCTCCAGTGCCCCGGCGAATCGAGGCTTCGCTTCAGCACCGACTACTCGTCGTTCTTGCACGACAAGGCCTGTCTTGGATAGGCGTATGACCGGTGCGACCCGCGTGGTCGGCATCATCGGGTGGCCGGTGTCGCATTCGCTCTCACCCGTGATCCATGGTGCAGCCTTCGACGCGCTCGACATGGATTGGGTCTACGTGCCGCTCCCGGTCCCGCCCGGGTCGGTGCCGGCGGCGGTCGCGGGCCTGCCGGCGCTCGGGCTGGCCGGTGCGAACGTGACCATGCCGCACAAGACTGAGATCGCGGGGATCCTCGCCGCCGACCTCACTGAGGATGCGGCGCGGCTGCAGGCGGTGAACACCATCGAGATCCGCGGCGAGCAGGTGCTCGGCCACAACACGGACGCGCCGGGGTTCGACCGGTTCCTCCGGCGAGATGCCGGTCTGGACCCGCGCGGCGTCCGGGCTCTCATCTATGGAGCGGGCGGAGCCGCACGCGCGTGCGCACTCGCGTTGGCGCAAGGGGGTGCGGCCACGCTCGAGGTTGCGGTTCGCGACGCGTCTCGGGCCGCCGCGCTCCGCCGAGCGGTGGAGGGCCTTGACACCGTCGTCACGGTGATCGCGTTCGAGGATGCCGTGGGATGGAAGGGGGACCTCGTGATCGATGCGACACCGATCGGGAGCGACGGACAAGGCGTCCCGCCCGAGCCCGCCTACGCGCCGGGGATGCTCGTCGTCGACCTCAAATACCATCCATCGGTGACGCCACTGCAGCGCAATGCCCGGGCAGCGGGTTCGACGGCGTTCGGGGGCCTCGGCCTCCTCCTGCATCAGGCAGGCCTGTCCTTCGAGCTCTGGTCGGGCCGTCCGGCGCCGCTCGAGGTCATGTCGGCCGCTGCGATCGGCGCCATCGCCGAGCCCGCACCCTGAACATCGAACGCACCTGACCTGCGCGTTCAAGCTCCGGGCGTTCGTCGTCGATGCCCCAACCAGAGATGGATGACTATTCCGCGCTCGCACAGCGTGTCGCGGTCAGTGTCGGCGACGTTCGCGCCTGTCTCATCCTGTCTCGGGACGGCCTGGTTCTCGGCGCCTATCCCGAAGACGATGAGATGCAGGCCAAGCCTGCCTGGCTGCGGTTCGGCGCGCTCGGTGATGCCGAGCGATCCTTCGTGGAGTTCCCCGACCAGATCTGGGTCTTCTGCCACCGGGGCGCCTACTCGTCCTTCGCCGTGGCGGGCACCTCGGTCAGGCCGGGGTTGCTCTTGGACATGATGGAGCAGGCCTTGCTCGCGGCCGAGGAGGCGCGGACGAAGCGCGAACCACTGAAGCTGCCTGAGGTCAACGCGGCTCCGTCCGGGAAACCACGCACCGCGATGCACCCGGCAGAGGAGACGCCGGTCGTCACGGCGGGCGCACAGCGGAATTGGTCCGGGGGGCGGAGCGCCTCCGCGCCCGGTGGAACCGCGGACAAGCCTGAGGGCGGTGACGGGGCTGCCCCGGTTGCCGGGAAGAGCGGTGCCGCGACCGACGCCAAGAGGGAGCCCGCGAAGGTTTCCGGCTTGAGCAAGGAGCCTCAGAAGCTCGTCGGTTCTGCGGGCGGGACACCGGACGATGACGACGATGGCGCCGAGGGCGAGGTCGACCGCGTGCTCTTGGCCAAAGAGTTCTCGGGATTGCTTCAGATGAATGGCGACGATGACGAAGGAACTTCCTGACGACCTAGACCGGATGGACCGCAGGGGCGCATATGACAACCGTCAAACGGAAAGCCAAGCAACTCGGCCAGATCCTCATGGAGCAGGGCCTGATCACATCTGATCAGTTGCAGCAGGCGCTCGAGGAGCATCGGAAGACGCCGAAGTCCTTGGGACGCGTGTTGATCGACCTCGGCCTGATCAAAGAGACGGACCTGGTTCGCGCCCTCGCAGAACAGGTCGGACTCGAGTTCGTCGACCTCGCCGAGTTCCAGGTCGATCCCGGTTCGACGACCCTCTTGCCCGAGGCGCTCGCCCGCCGATATCGGGCGATACCGATCGGCGATCGGGACGGCAAGCTCTTGGTGGCCATGTCGGACCCGGCCAACGTCTACGCACTTGACGACATCAGAACCATCACCGGCCGGGACGTCCAGCCGGTCGTTGCGACCGCAGCAGACGTCGAGCAGGCGATCCAGAAGTACTCAGGCATGGACGGGCAGGTCGAAGCCCTGTCCGCAGCCGCTGCGGACCAAGCAGACGACGCCGATGTCCAGATCGAAGCAGCGGTCGAGGAAGCCCCGATCGTCAAGCTGGTCCAGGCGATCATGACCCAGGCGGTCGGCGACCGTGCCTCCGACGTGCACATCGAACCGATGGAGAAGGACGTCCGTGTTCGGTTCCGCGTAGACGGTGTGCTGCACGAGGTCATGCATAGTCCGAAGAACATCCAGGGCGGCCTCATCAGCCGTCTGAAGGTCATGGCCGACCTCAACATCGCGGAGAAGCGGATCCCGCAGGACGGCCGGATCAGCATGCGGGTCGGCGGCAAGCAGCTCGACCTCCGCGTGGCGACCCTGCCGACGGTCTACGGCGAGAAGGTGGTCATCCGAGTCCTGGACAAGTCCAATGCGCTGCTGCGCCTGGAAGACCTGGGGTTCATGGAGGACGCCTACAAGCGATTCGAACTGTCGTTCCGCAAGCCCTACGGCGCGCTCCTGGTCACCGGGCCAACCGGGTCGGGGAAGTCGACGTCCATGTACGCGACCCTCAACATCTTGAACGAGGAAGACAAGAACATCATCACCGTCGAGGACCCGGTCGAGTATCGCCTGGCCGGCGTCAACCAGATCCAGGTGAACCCGAAGGCGGGACTGACCTTCGCGAGCGCCCTGCGATCCATCCTTCGTGCAGACCCCGACATCGTGCTCATCGGTGAGATCCGCGATAAGGAGACGGCCACCATCGCGATCGAGGCCGCCCTGACCGGTCACCTCGTGCTCTCCTCCCTCCACACGAACGACTCGGCAAGCGCCATCAGCCGGCTGGTCGAGATGGACGTTGAGACGTTCCTGGTGGCGTCGGCGATCGACTGCGTGGTCGCCCAACGTCTCGCACGGAAGCTTTGCGTCCGCTGCAAGGAGGCATACGTGCCGGAGCAGGCGCAGCTGCAGCTTGCCGGATACCCCGAGTGGCTCTGGAGCGAGATCACCGAACTGTTCCGCCCCGCCGGCTGCTCGGCATGTTCGAACACCGGTTATCGCGGGCGTATCGGGCTCTACGAAGTGATGCAGATGAGTGAAGAGATCGAACGACTGACTGTCGAGCGGGCTTCCGCCGACCAGATCAAAGCTGTCTCGGTCCAGCAGGGGATGATGACGCTGCGGGATGACGGCCTGGAAAAGACCCGGATGGGGCTCACCTCCATCGAAGAGGTCGCAAGGGTGGTGAAGTGAGATGAGTACCGTCGTTCAGCAAGAAGACGATATCCAGATCCCGATCCCAGAGTTGCTC
>JAXDJR010000019.1:0-4050 GCA_034667545.1 Actinomycetota bacterium | reverse complement strand
CCTCAGCCTGGCTCGCCTGCCAATCTGGATGGAGACGGAGAAAGATGTCGTCACCCAGAACATTCCGCACTGAGGCGAACACGGGGGCCCACGCGCGGAGCGAGAACTCAACGACCGTCTCTAGGTCACCCTCACGGAACTCGCGGATCTCAACCGTCTTTTCTGTCACAGACACAACGGTAGCCGCCGGGCGGATAACTCTTCGCCTGCGGCAGTGTTCGGGACGTCCCCCGGCCGTTGAGTCTTGCTGCGGGAAATGGTCCGCGACGGGTCCGCTGATCTCACGCAGAGCTTTAGCCGCGTCTCGGTGGCGTTGCGTGTGAGTCTCGGGCGTACCGTCCGGGCCGAATATGCGCATTGCCGCCCGTGCAAAAGCGAAGTAACGCTCAGATCACGGCACGAAGTCACAGCCCAGAGTGCGCTGAACTGGAGTTCAGTGACTAGCGCCCCGGTCACATCGGGCTAGGTATGCCCTCAGTGCGAGCGAGCGGGGCTCAGCGAGCGGGGAGACCGCGACCGCATCCGTCGGGTAGGTCGCGATGGCTCAACAGGTGGCGGCGTCTGCTTCGGGAGGTCGATCTGGAATGTGGTTCCGACCCCCTTTTCGCTCTCTACCGTAAGTCGGCCCTTGTGCGCTTCGACGATCGACTTGGTTATCCAAAGTCCGAGGCCGGTGCCTGCAATGGCCTTTGAGGTCGCTTCATCCGTGCGGAAGAAGCGCTGAAAGAGTTGCTTCTGATCGGCCGCGCCGATCCCCATGCCGGTATCAGCGACTTTGATGATCGCGAAACCTGCGTCCTCAGTCACGGACACCACAACGTCGCCCCTGGGAGGCGTGAACTTGATTGCATTGGAGATCAGGTTGTCGAGGGTTTGAGCGAGTCGAAATTCATCACCCGGCACTGATGCGGCTGCCCGCGCATCGACCACGAGGTCAATCCCTTTTGCGTCCGCCGCGGGACGCGCTCGCTCGACGGCCTGCCTCGCAAGCGCACCGATGTCGCATGGCACGACCTTGAGTGGAATCCCGCCCTCGGCCTGCGCAACGTCAAGGATGTCCCCAACGAGACGGAGAAGGCGGTCGCTGTTGCGCTCGACGATTTGCAGGTACTGGGTCTGCTCGTCGGTCAGTGGGTCAGACTCGCTGTCGAGAACCAGCTCGAGGTAGCCGCGGATCGAAGTGAGCGGCGTGCGCAACTCGTGCGAAACCGAGGCGACGAACGTGTCCTTAATCGCGTCGAGCTTTGCGAACCGCGACTGATTCAAGAGAATCAGGCCTACCCTCGCGAGAACGAGGAGGCCTAGAGTCGCCGAGGCCAAGCTGACGGCCAAGTCGTCGATGCGAGAAGACTCCACATTGACGGCGAGAATCAGGGCAGGCGTAAGCAGGGCGGCCGCAAGCGGGGCCATGCGAGTCCACGAGACGCGTCGGTCGGGCGAGGGTCCTCGCTGGTAGATGGACCTTGCGGCGGGATGCGCCGCGGCAGCACCAAACACAGCAGCAGAGAGGAGCCAGCCGAGATCGGCCCACGACCCGGGCAGATATGAGCCGAGCTGCGTCGACCAGTTCCAAACTCCGTCTGAAAAAAGGAGGCCGGATGCGCCTGCAAGAGTCATGGCAAGCGCAGGCGAGCGCCGACCCGGTGAAACGAGCAACCGAACGAGGAGGGCCAAGACCAGAACGTCTGTCAGTGCGTAGGTGATTTGCACTCCGCGACCAAGAAGCGGCAGGGTCGTATCGCTCACGTAACCGCTGATAAGCAGCATCCACGCCACCATCAGAAGCGCAGTAGCCACAATCGCCGCGTCGAGCCCGGCAACCAGGTCAGGTTCGCGGCGGATCAGGAGCAGGCCAAGGGCCGGCACGAGCGTGGCGTTCCCGGCCAAAAAGACGAGGTTGATCCACGAGGTGATCGGCGGCGTGATCCCCGACTGAAGAATCTCTGTCTGCCAAAAGATCCAGGCGACGAACCAAAACCCCAACACAAGGAGCAGCAGAAGCCAGGGCAGCCAATCCCCCCGGCGCTCGGCGTACAGACGCCGGGCGAGCACCAACGTTGCCACTCCATACGCAGCGATCAGGACGATCGCTCGCGTCAGAGTCGAGCCCTGCAGGTACACGAATGCGCTGAGCAAGCCCGCAAGCCCAATCGTCAGCCACGCTTGAGCACGCAGAGCCCAGAACCGTTCGGTCATACAGTGATGATCGGGATCGAGACTTTTTCCTCCGTCCCCGATTTGGGTCTCGTAGCCCCCCGGAGCTGCGCGACTTAGCCTTCGCCGAAGGCATTGCCGAGTGTCCAGGAGACGAACAAGATGTACGCCCACCCGCCGCAGGGGAGCAGTGGAAAGAGCAGCGGTTCCCTAAAACCGCAGCCAAACGTGCCGTCGGCGGGAAAAATCGGCTGATGAACACCTGGCGCCTAGCTCTTGGCGGACGGACCCGCCGCTCGAGGTTCACGACCCAGGTAAGCGACCCTTCGAAACGATGAAGGGTCGAGCTTGCGATGGATTCGGAGGCCGTATGTGAGGAGGAATATCCGCGCGGGCAAAAGTTGGGCAAAAGTTATGTCGAGCGAACCCGCTGGCCAAAAGAAAAGGCCCTGGTTCCAGGGCCTTTCCAGTAGCGGGGGCAGGATTTGAACCTGCGACCTCCGGGTTATGAGCCCGGCGAGCTACCTGACTGCTCCACCCCGCGTCGCTTAGGGGAATTATAGCTCGCCGTGCCTGAAACTGGGTCTGGCCCGGGCTCTAGCGCGAACGGGCGTACGCCGGCTCGCGCACCCCGACGCGAAAAGGAGCCGTGGCCGCGAAGCCGACCGCCATCACGAGCGCGCCCGCGGCGGCGTCGAAGATGAAGTGGTTCCCCGTCACGACGATCGTCAGCACCACCACTGACGGATACAGCACGCCGACCACCTTCAGGTAGTAGCTTCGCGCGTAGAGCACAAGCCCCGTGCCGAGCGCGAGTGCCCAGCCGGCGTGCAGGCTCGGCACCGCTGCAACCGGATTCGAGAAACGCTCGTGATGCGGCTTACCGATGTTCACGCCCGAATAGAGATCGATCGTGTCCTTGATCCCGATGTCGGCGAGCCTCGGCGGCGCGGTGGGGAAGCGCCAGTGGATCACGAGCGCGATCGCCGTCGCCAAAAGAAAGCCGTCGCGAAAGATCGAGAAGCCCTCGCGGTCGCGCCAGTAGAGCCACACGAAGAACGCGCCGGTGACGACGAAGTGGCTCGAGAGGTAGAACCAGTTCATCCCTTTGACCAGATCCGGGAAGCGGAGAAACCAGTCCTGGATCGTCTCCTCCCACGCGAAGTGGCCCACGCGCTCCAGCTGCTCGACGTGCTGGGCGTTGGCGATCGCCTGCGGCCAGTCGGTGGGGATGAGGCGGCGCAGGACGCGGTAGACCTCGGCAAGCGAGATCACGAGGCCGATCTGGAAGACCGGATCGAGCGTGTGGAGCAGACGGCGGGCTCGGTCCATCCGGAGGTGACTCTACCCAGGGGCGCGGGGCTACAGTCGTGTCCCATGAATCGTGTCGCAGCCGTCGATTTGGGCACCAATTCCACGCGCCTTTTGGTCGCGGACGTCGACGACGGGAAGGTCATCGACGTCGCGCGTGAGACGCGGATCACCCGCCTCGGCGAGGGTGTCGACGAGCGCCGGCGCCTGCTGCCGGTTCCCGTCGCGCGCGTGCGCAACGTGCTCTCGGACTTTCGCCGCACCGCGGAGGCGCTCGGGGCGGAACGGACGCTCGCGATCGCGACGAGCGCGGTACGCGACGCGGAAAACGGCGAGGCGTTTCTCGGCGAGGTCGAGTGGAGCTACGGCTTCGCGACCCGGCTTCTGTCCGGCCACGACGAGGCAATGCTGATGTTTCGCGGCGTCACCTCCGAACGGACACTCGACAGCGGAACGATGATCGTCGACATAGGCGGCGGCTCGACCGAGGTCGTTGCCGGCGGTCCCGACGGCGTTCGCTGGCACGAGAGCCTCGACATCGGTTCAGTGCGTATCACGGAGCGCTTCCTTTCCTCGGATCCTCCG
>JAXDJR010000018.1:0-16278 GCA_034667545.1 Actinomycetota bacterium | reverse complement strand
GCGCGAGCCATTCGTCATGGTCATCGGCCGGAGCGAGCTGGATGCGTAGGTCGAGGCCGGCTGCACGCACGATCCGCGCCAGTGTTTCCAGACTGGGCGAGCGCCTCCCCGACTCGTAAGCGGCAATGGCCGCCTGTGATGTCTCGGCCCTCCGCGCCAGCTCGCGTTGGGATAGTGCTCGTTCATTGCGCGCCAGGAGTATGAGAGTGCCTGCCCAGGTACCCACCAACAGATGATATCTCATCCGGTATCGGTCGGAGATCTCTCCGATGGAGCTCAGTGATTTGACGAAGCTTCCAATCGCTCGAGCGTTTCGTCCTTGGCAGGGCGACCAGTCCTTCACCGGTGTTGACCGCGGCCCGGACCGAGAGCTCGAGAGCACTGGAGTCGTTGAGCTCGGCGATCGCTTCGGTGATCCGCAGCGCCGCCGCCCGTACCGCTCGTTCGGCATCGTCCTCGTGGGCGACCGGAGCTCCGAACACAGCCATGACGGCATCCCCGATGAACTTCTCGACGGTGGCCCCGAAACGCTCGATCTCTCGTTTGAGCAGGGAGTGATAGGGACCGAGAGCTGCCTTCACATCCTCGGGATCGGCGCCATGCGATCTTGAGGTGAACCCGACCAGATCGACGAACAATATGGAGGCGACCTTGCGTTCCTCCACTTGGAGTGATGTTCGGGCGACAAAGGGAGTCGCGCACTCCGAACAGACCTTGGCCTTGCCGTGGTTCTCCTCACCGCAGTTGGGAAAGAGCTCCATCGCTTGAGCCTATGGCCACGCATGAGTCGCATCCCAAGCTGATTACCGGAGCTCTCTAAACCAGCCGATCGAAGGCGACTTTGCGAGCGCGCCAGAACCGAGCTCAGGAGGGTCAGCGAGCCGATCTCGCGAAGAGTCAGCCAGCTATCAGGATCAGCTTTCTAGCGACACATGGGAGCGGCCCTCCCTCGGGATGATGACCCAGTGATGACCAAGCCCCATTTTGGCGCTTTTGGGAGGGACGCGAAGAGTCAGGATATGGAGGTTCACCAAGCCTTTTGTCTTGTGGACCAGAGGGGAGTCGAACCCCTGACCTCACCCGTGCGAGGGGTGCGCTCTACCAGCTGAGCTACTGGCCCTAAGGCTCCCAGGATAAAGGTGAATGGAGCGCCGGGCTCAGGAGGACCGCAGATTGACTGCGTGCTCTCGCAACGCGTCCCGCAGAAAGCTCTGGATGGTCGACGTCGTGAAGTCCCCTCGCGTGCGTTCGATTATGGATCGAGCGATATCGGTGAGGCGTCGCAGCCCCATCGTGATCCCGTCCGGGTAGTCCATCGATACAAGCGTGTAGTACATGTCGTCCATAGCCCCCAGCAACTCTTCACATCGCTCCAGGTCCCCCTGCCGCATCAGATCGAGGATGTGACGGCGCAGCTCCCCGATCGCTTCGGCCATCCCCTTCAGATAGGGGGCCGGCGGGAGTCCGAGATCGTCAGGACTCGGCAACGCCGCCCGGGTCACTAGTGCATAGGTGATGCGGGCCTCTGCCAGCTCCTTCTCCGCGTCTTGGAAGAAACCCGCATAGAGGATGTCGACGTGCCCGGCGAGAGCATTGCGCGCGTCCTCGAGATGAAGCTGAGCTTCCTCTAAGAGTTTGGTCGCCGCTTCCATCTCGTATCGATGCAGCGCGCGGATCGCATTACCGCAGGATCGGATCGCGTGTCGGCTGCTGGCGAGACCATGCTCCCGAGCGGACGTCTTCTGGTCAAACTCGTCACGGATCGACTGGGCGATCCGATCGAGCTCCATGCAGTGAGCCTACGAGGAAGCTTGCAATCCTGTTTCAGATGCCGTGCCGCCCCCCGGCGGAGCCGTTGGGACCTCTGTATCAGCTACCGCGGCTCCCGGCGCGGAGCGGTTCGAAGAAGTGCGCTTCCTCGACGTTGTGGCGACGATCCTCTCGAGAGCGCAGGTCCTTGACCAGCTCGGCGCGGCGGTGCTTAGCCACCACCAACAGGACGACATATAAGACGAGGGAGACATCGAGGAATATCTGCAGCTCCCACATCGGGCCCCCCACGAGTAGAGCTGCCACTGCGGTCGCAACGACACCGGCGATCAACGCCAAGAGGATCCTTGTGCGGCGTCGCTGGCCTCTGCGGAACGCTGCCCGCTCGAGGCGGTCGCGCGACTGCGGCATGACGATCCACCGGCCCTGCGAAGTTGCCCGAGGCGCCATGAGGTCGAGTCGCTTGCGGAATCGTTCGGTGGCGGAGAAAGGAGCCGTTTGATGGGCCCGCCATGCGGCGGGAATGATGAGTGCGAACCATGCCAAAACCAGAACCACCAAAAACAAGGTCGTCAAAAAGTTCGTTCTCCAAGCTCAGCCGTTGTTCGGGTAAAAGCTACATGCCGGCGCTACCCAGGACGCGGATTTCGCGCTCGTCGGATCGACCCCTATGGAGATTTAGCGCTCCTTTACTGACGCCGCCCGCGGGCACGGTATACAAGGAGCCATCTGACGCCACAAGACGAACGGGGGGAGAGTAGCCAGTGCCCGAGGTGATCGGCTCAACAGGAACGGTCACCGAGGTCCCCTGCAGCGTGCTCGTGGTCGGCGCCTTCAAGGGCCCGGACGGACCTGCGCTCTCAGCAGATGCGGCCGAGATAGACGCTGCCCTGGACGGCAAACTCGCGAACTTTCTTCGCGGCCAAGGTTTCAAGGCGGATGTCGGCAACACCCTCGTCATGCCGTCGGCCGAGATAGCCGCCGACAGCGTTGCCGTGGTCGGTCTGGGGGACCAAGATGGAGCCGGAGTCGTGGACCTCCGGCACGCAGCGGGCACGTCGGCGCGCTCACTCGATGGCGCACGATCGATCGCCACCACTCTCCACCTCATCGTTTCCGGCGGAGAAGCGGAGAGCGCAGTCGTCGAAGGCATGCTTCTCGGCTCCTACCGCTTCGACCTTTACAAGTCGCGCTCGCCGGAACGCAAGACTGAGCAGATCGCGTTAGTAGGCGCTTCACAAGAGGGAGTCAGGCGCGGGACCGTTAGGGCTGCGGCGATCGCCCGGGCTCGCGACCTCATCAACGAACCGGCTTCGACGATCAACCCGACATCTCTCGCCGAACGGGTGAGAGAGCTCGCCGAGGAAAACGGGCTCGAGTGCGCGGTCCTGGATGAGGACGACCTCACCGCGCGGCGCTTCGGTGGCCTGCTCGGAGTGGGGAAGGGTTCTGACTCTCCCCCGCGGTTGATCGAGCTTCACTACGCGCCTGGTTCTTCGACACGACACGTCACGCTCATCGGGAAGGGCATCACGTTCGACTCCGGTGGTCTCTCGATGAAGACCCCGGAGCAGATGGAAGACATGAAGACGGATATGTCGGGGGCCGCGGCTGTGATCGGCGCGATGTCGGGCCTCAAAGATCTTGGCGTCGGCATCGAGGTGTCGGGCATCATCCCGTCGGCAGAGAACATGGTCGGAGGTAAGGCCATCAAGCCTGGGGACGTCATCCGTCACTACGGCGGCAAGACGTCGGAGGTTCTCAACACCGACGCCGAAGGCCGGCTGGTCCTTGCCGACGCGCTTGCCCTCGCGTCGGAGCGCAAACCCGATGCGATCGTAGACGTTGCCACTCTCACGGGCGCTATCGTCATCGCACTCGGGCTGCGGGCCGCAGGACTCTTCTGCGACAACGACGAACTGCGGACCTCTTTGCTGGCGGCGGCAGACGCAGCCGGTGAGCGCTTCTGGTGGATGCCTATTTTCGCCGACTACCGGGAGCAGCTCGAGTCCGAGGTCGCCGACATCAAGAACGTTGCGACAAGATGGGGCGGAGCGATCTTCGCCGCGAACTTCCTGCGGGAGTTCGTCGATCCTGCGATCCCGTGGGCCCACCTCGACATCGCGGGCTCGGCGCGGGCGGAACTGGATCGTTTCGAAGTAACCAAGGGAGGAACGGGGATCGCAACCGGCACCTTGATGACGTGGCTCGAAGCCCAAGGCGCCTGAGCAGCATGGTCTCGACGTCCGGAGATACGCCCTCCAGCGGCGAGAACATAGTCAACCTCCGAGCAGAGCCGCTCGTTACCGAACCCCCACCGAAACCAAAGCCGCTCAGCCGTCTCCACGGCATCGCCACCGCCGGCATGGCCCTGTGCGCGTTCGCGGGCATCATCTCGTTACTAGCTTTGATCACCGTGAGGTGGCCCGGCAACAGCAATCGTTACGTCATGGCCTCGTTCATCGCGTCTGGCATTGGTTTGCTCTTCTGCTGTTGCATCGCCGTATTTTCAGCGGCCCGAGATACCTACGCGCGTAACGGTGTATCCGTCACCGACGAAGAACAGGAGTGATTACTACTCATGGAGATCGAGGGACACCCAACTGAAGACCTGATCTTGGAGCTCGAACGGAGAGGGGGTCTGCGGGTCGCCGGCAGCAGCTCGGGGCCGAACGTCAACGCGCTCCGGTTTATCTCCGAGCGTTTCGACGACGCTGCAGGGTTCTGGATGTTCCTGCCGAACGAGGCCTATCTCACAGGCGTCGACGATGTTCCGCTCGGTTAAGGAACCACCTTCAGAGACTCCCCTGCCTTCACCTCTTCCGGCAACGAGCCTCCCGCCAGCTCGAGCACGACGCGAGCTCGCCACACCAGCCGGGTCATGCGCCGAGGTGGCATGGATCTGACCACGTGCAACACCTTCCACGCTCCATCACAGAAGACGACATCAAGAGGAAACCTCATCCCGAAGGTGTGGATCTGGCGGCCAGGCTCGAACACCATTGCGGCACCCGGCGACAACGCAGCGACACCGATCAAACCCTTCGTTCTGGCGGCGGCCGAACGCGCCCACTGGACGTCGGAGGCGATGACGGTCTCCGTTGAAACGAGGCAGATCTTCATCTGAAGTAGGTTACGCGCCATCTCCCCCGTGGAAAATGCTGCGGGACAACCCTCTTGGAGGAACCTTGGACCAACAGAAGTGGGAATACGCAACCGTGCCGCTCATCTCGCACGCCCTGCAAGAGATCCTGAACCAATGGGGCGAAGAGGGCTGGGAGCTCGTCCAGGTGCTGGAGAGCACCTCTCTCGGCATGACCGCCTACCTCAAACGCCCCAAGCGATCTTCCTGATTCTTTAAGGATCACTCCGCTCGGTAATCTCCCGACCGGCCCCCGGACTTGCTGACCAAACGAACGTCGGTGATCGTCACTCCGCGCTCGGTTCCCTTGACCATGTCGTAGATCGTGAGTGCGGCCACGGCGACTGCAGTCAGGGCTTCCATCTCGACACCCGTGCGCTCGACCGTGCGAACCGTTGCCGTCACTACGAACCCATCATCGCTAGGTTCGAGCTCCACCTCGACGGCGCTGAGCGGCAGCGGATGACAGAGAGGGATCAGATCTGAGGTTCTCTTCGCGGCCATGATCCCGGCGATGCGCGCGACGCCGAGGGCATCGCCCTTCTCCAGACCGCCTGCCAGGATCAGATCCCTCGTCGGCCTAGACATCTTCACGGTCCCCGCTGCGACCGCCTCCCGATGGGTCACGTCTTTAGCCGTCACATCGACCATGCGTGCACGCGCTTCGGGATGGTCGGGCGTCACCCTTGTCTGGGGATCCTCTGCCGTCATCGTCCCAGGTCGCGTTCGGTCATTCTTTCTTCTGCCTCGGGCAGCCGCCATACCTCGACCTCTACTTCCGTTCCTCGCGCCAACCGGTCGAGCTCGCGGGCGAAGCGCGCGACGCCATGAGACCCAACGAGACTCGACTGGATGTGAGAACCCTGGGGGCCGGTCGGGGTCGCCGTCCATCCCTGCTCCAAAGCCGACAAGCGCACGCGCACGAAATGTAAACGTCCGGGGATCTTCTCTATCGTCTCCGTCAACCGCGCCCTGAGCACGGGGCGAAGCAGCGACGCGCAGCCCCTCATCTTGCGGATCGCCGGTCTTACGAACTGCTCGAAGCCGACGTGGATCGAGACCGGATTACCCGGAAGACCGAGAAAAGGAGTGTCCTTGAGCTGACCCAAGACCACAGGCTTACCCGGTTGCATCGCCACGCGCCACATAGAGATGGCGCCCAACTCCTCCACGACGTCCTTGACGAAGTCGTAGCGACCGACCGCCACTCCCCCCGAAGAGACCACGAGGTCGGCCAGCGCGGCCGCGCGTTCGAACGCGTCTCGAACCGCATCTCGGTCGTCCTCGATCCTGCCCAGTGGGACCAATTCGGCCCCCGCGTCACGTATCAGCGCGCTTAGGGCCACCGAGTTCGAGTCCCGGATCTGACCCGGGGCTGGTTGGGCCTCCGGGTCGACGAGCTCGTCACCGGTGACCAGCAAGGCAACCTTGGGCCCCCGCCGTACGGCTATGGGAGACAGGCCCAGGGACGCCAGAACCGCCAGCTCCCCCGGTCCAAGCTCAGCCCCCGCATCGACCACCACCTGTCCGGCTTTGATGTCGTCACCCGCCGGCCGCACGTGCATGCCGTTCGGAACCGTGACACTCGCAGAGACATACCCGTCGCTCTCGGCGGTGTCTTCGACTCGAACTATCGCGTCAGCACCTGGGGGCAGTGGTGCGCCGGTCATTATCCGGACCGCGCTTCCGGGCACGACGGTGAGATCGCCCGGCGCGCCTGCGCGCACCTCGCCAATGATTTCGAGTTTTACGGGCTGATCTGCAGAAGCGTCTTCAACATCTGAAGCCCGAACCGCGTAACCGTCCATCGCCGAGTTGTCGAAGCGAGGCAGATCGTGCGGGGCCACCGCGTCCGCCGCCAGGACCAGACCGAGAGCATCACGCAGCAGCACTTCGTCGGTCGGGAGCGGAACAACAGCATCCAAGACGCGTGCCCGCGCTTGCTCGACGCTCAGTAGTTCTTCTGACACTTTAGTCTGTTGCCCCCGCGATCTCGTCCAGGAACTCGCGCAGCGGCTTGCCGAGGTCGTCGCGGTCGAGGGCCAGCCGGATCGTTGCCTTGAGGTAGTCGATCTTGTTACCGACATCGAAGATGGGGCCTTTGTGCACGTACGCGTAGGCGCCCTGCTCTTGGGCGAGGAGCTTGATCCCGTCGGTCAGCTGCAGCTCGCCTCCGACCCCAGTTGCACTCGATCTGATCGCGTCGAAGATGTCGGCGGTGAACAGATACCTTCCCACCGACACGAGATTGGAAGGCGCGTCCTCGGGGCGAGGCTTCTCGACCATGTCCAGTATGCGGACCGCATCGCCGGAGGCCGGGCCGGGCGAGATGACCCCGTAGGCGGAAACGTCCTCTCGGGCGACCTCTTGGACCGCAACCACGCTTCGGCCGGTGTCTTCGAAGATACCCATCATTCCCTCGATCAGATCGGTCTGGCTGTCGCTGGGAGGAACAATCTGATCACCAACCATGCCGACGAACGGCGCGTCGCCGACATGTCTAGCGGCCATCAGGATCGCATCACCGAAGCCCGCTGGTTCCTTCTGGCGTACGAAGCAGATATCTGCAAGGTTCCCGATATTGCGGACCTCCTCTAACTCTGTAGTTTTGCCTACGCGCTCGAGGTGATGCTCGAGGTCCAACGACCGATCGAAATGGTCCTCGAGCGTTGTCTTACCCCTGCTCGTGATCATCAGGATGTCGTCGAGCCCTGCGCGCACCGCCTCTTCGACAACGTATTGGATGCCCGGTTTGTCAATGACCGGCAGCATCTCTTTGGGTTGCGACTTCGTAGCCGGAAGGAAACGCGTGCCCAGGCCCGCCGCAGCGATCACTGCCTTGCGCACCTTACGATCCGACAACCGCGGCCTCCGAAGGATGGGGGATGTGCGCGGTGAGTCTAGTTGGCGAGCTTGAGGTCCGGCGTCGGCTTCTGCGCGGTGCACACGCGATCCCGGCCCTCCTGTTTCGCCCGGTAGAGCGCTTGGTCGGCAGCCTCGATCAAGGGGCGGAAGGCGCGGCCGTGCTCGGGATGAGAAGCCACTCCGATGGAAACGGTGAGGCTTACGGGCTCTTCGCCCAAGCCCCCGAACTTCCTCAACTTGACGGCGTCCTGAATCTTGCCTGCAGTCGTCAACGCACCTTCGAGATCGGTCTCCGAAAGCAGGCAGATGAACTCTTCCCCGCCATACCGAGCGAAAGTGTCAACCTCGCGCAGGACTTTCTCGACCCGCCCAGCAAAGTCGACCAAGATCGTGTCTCCGCGGGGGTGCCCATAGGTGTCGTTGACCGACTTGAAGTGATCCAGGTCCAGCATGAGGATGCTGAAAGGACGGTCGAAACGCTGCGCCGTAGCAAGCACCTGGCGGAACTGCATCTGGAAGTAGCGGCGGTTCCAGGCTCCCGTCAGCTGATCGGTGAGAGAGAGCCGCTGCGCTTCCTCGTGCAAGAGGACGTTTTCGATCGCCGCGCCGCCCTGTTCGGCGAGGAACTCGACGGTCTCGAGATCTCCTTGTGTGAAACCAAAACCGGGCTCGTCGCGATAAGCCGATAGCACACCCGTGATGCGGTCCTGGCTGTAGATCGGCACCGCGATGGTGACCGGGAAAGGCGGTTCCCCGCGCGCCGGCCGGGGGCCGTTGTCAGAGCCGTCCGACATGATGTTGGTTGCGCGTTCGGCTACCAGGCCCACGACCCCCTCGCCAACCTTGATGCGGGCCAAACCCGGCGGCGTCCCGCGTTGGGCGACCGCGTACAGCTCCTCCCGGGTCGGGGTGAACATCCACATAGTCGCGGCGTCGGCTCCCACCGCGTCGGCGGCAGTGTTGAGGATGCTTTCGAGCATCTGCTTCATGTCGTGGGTCGATCGCAAGGTCTCGCCGACACGGCGGACCGCTCGGTGCAGTTGATCGCGGGACGCATACAGCTGTCCCACGGTGTCGCTCAGCCTGTCGCTCATCTCATTGAAAGCAGCAGCCACCTGACCGACCTCGTCTTGATGCTTCACCGGGATCCGGTGGTCGAACCTGCCCTCGGCGATGGCGTTGGCGCCCTCAGATAGCAGCTCGAGCGGCCGCGTGATGAACCGTGCGAGGAGATAGGCCAGAGCCGAAGTTCCCAGAAATGCCAGGATAAGTAGAGCCAAAAGCGAGGTGACCAAACTGCGGGAGGCCTGTTGCAGGGGAGCCAACGGCGTGGAGGCCACCAACCACGTCCCACCGCCCAGGCTGGAGGCCTCGGCGAGGCTCTGGCCTTCGATGTTCGTCTCAAAGGGTCCTCTGCGGGCGATCGTCATGTTCTGCGGACGGTCGAGCAGAGCGGAAGACGCGATGACCCGGCCCTGATTGCCCTGGACCGAAACCACCGAGAGGGTCACGGAATTACTTGTCGTTGCGACCAGCAGACTGTTATCGATCCAGATCCCTGCCACGATGTAACCGACCGGCGGCAGATCAGGAGCGGCACTTACGGGAGTCGGGGTCGTGCGGCTGAACCCGGCGCCGGCATCTGTAGCGGAATTCACGATCTGGGAGCGGGTCGGTATCGGAACACCGTGAAGGAACTCAGCGTGCTTGAAGAATGCCCACCCAACGGGGTGATTATTGAGGTCGGTGACGATCAGAAAATCAAGATCACTGCTCTGAGCGAGGAGCTTGTGTAGATACTTATGCAGCTGAGGAGAGTTCCCCTGCCCCAGCAAACGGGCCACGCGGGGCACTTTTACCAGGGCCGGCAGGCGGGCGGCCAGCGCGTTCACCTTCTCGTGGTACAGCTCGGTCGATGCCTGCAGCGAGGGGCGGAGGGGCAGTTCGGCGCGCCGGGTTATATCAGCGGAAAGGACGTTATGTACGAGATATCCGGCCATGAGCAGCGTCACGAGGATCGGAGCCACGAAATAAAGGGTCAAACGGCGCTGAAGGCTCATATCCTCGCTTCTCGGTCGAGCTTTCCCGGCAATACAGGCGTTTAACTTTACATATCAACGGCGATGAGAGAATGGGCCACATGCCGGTATATGAGTACGCTTGTACGACGTGTGGCGAGCGGACGGAGGCCCGCCAATCGTTCGACGATCCTCCTCTGGAGGAGTGCCCGATCTGTGGCGGACATCTCCGGAAGCTGTATTCGCCCGTAGGTATCGTGTTCAAAGGGTCGGGTTTCTACTCCACGGAGTCGAGGACAGGACGCGACGGAGCTTCCTCAACCTCCACGAGCTCTGACAAAGGGGACAAAAGGAAAAGCAAAGAGGACGCCGGCTCCAGCTCGAGTTCGGCGGGAGCCTCGAAGGGGGACCCTGGATCCGGTTCCGGCTCGACTTCCGGCTCCGGGGGCGGCTCCGGCGGAGGGAGCAGCAGCAAGTCTTCCGACAAGCCGGCCTGAACCGCCCGGGCCCCGCTCGCACCGGTCTCTACGAGGGGATGTGCCAGGTACGCACCCCAGCCACGATCAAGGCCAGGACGAACACCGCTACCGCTATCCGGTAGATCACGAAGGGGGCGAAGCTGCCCCGGCGGACGTAGCTCAGCACCAACCAGATGATCAGGAACCCTGTGATCGCGGAGGCGACCACTCCCCAGAAGAAGGGCCATGCGAATCCCGACGGCAGGCCTCCGCCACCTGCCAGCGAGGCCGCCTTGGACGCCCCGGCCCCCGCGATGATCGGCAAGGCCAACAGGAACGAGAAGCGTGCCGCTTCGGATCGCTCGATCCCCAGAGCCCGGGCCGCGGTGATGGTCACGCCCGACCGGGAAACCCCCGGCTGCAGGGCTGCAGCCTGAGCGAGCCCAACCAGGATCGCGTCCTTGAAGCCGAGATCGCCCATCTCACGATCCTGTGGAAAATGCCTGTCCACGACGTACAGGATCACGCCGAACACGGCGAGCATGATCGCGATAAGCCCGGGTTGGCCGAGCTTCTTCTCGATCACAGTCTCGAAGGCGGCTCCGGCGATCGCTCCGGGGATCGTCCCGATTATCAGCAGCCACGCGATCTTCTCATCGACGTTGCGGATCGAGCGATGGCCTATCGAGCGGAACCAGGCCCCCAGATACCGAACAACGTCGCGCCAGAAATAGACGATCGCACCGAGCAGCGTTCCCATATGCAGAGCCACGTCGAATGTCTTGTTGAAGACGGGATGCACCAATAAGTAGTGCCAGTTGAACAGCCAAGGCACCAGGATGAGGTGGCCCGAGCTGGAAACGGGAGCAAACTCCGTAATGCCCTGGGTCATGCCCAGGACGATGGCTTGAAGGATGCTCACGCGTCACTCGCCCGCAATTGTCATCTCCGATACGAGCGTAGTGGCACCGCCGAAAGAGCCCCCGAAGGGCAACCAGCGCAAGTCATCTCCAACCGCGACCACGCCCTTGAGGATGTCGAGCATAGGGGCCGCGATGGTTATCTCCTTCACAGGTTGACCGGGAGCGCCGTCCTTCAGCAGCACGCCGGTAGCGCCCACCGAAAAGTCACCGGAGATCGGGTTCGCACCCGAGTGCACCCCGTGGATGTCCTGCACCAACAACGCGTCGCCTGCATCGCGCAGAAGAGAGTCGACCGTCTGTCCGGTCGGAGCGAAAACCATGTTCGTGGGGGACGGACGCGGCGGCACCTTGAAACTGCCACGCGAGGCGTTGCCGGTAGATGCTCTTCCTTCCCGCCGGGCGCTAACAACGTCGTAAAGAAAGGAACTAAGAAGGCCATCCTTGATGACCTCTGTGCGTTGGGAGGGAACTCCTTCAGCGTCCCATGGAGAAGTGCCAGGAGCGCCGGGAATGGCGCCGTCATCTATGAGGGTCAGTTCGCTCGACGCCACCGTCTCACCCAGGCGCCCCGCAAAGAGTGAGCGGCCCTTTTGCACCGACTCACCGGTCAGCACGCTGCCGAGCACCCCGAGGAACTGCCCTGCCGTGAACGGATCGAAGACAACCGGCATCCGCCGGGATGGGATCTTGCGCGCTCCCAGAACCTCCACCGCCCGCCGAGCCGCCTTCCGGGCGACATCCTCCGCATCCAGCCCTGCCAATCCCCGCCCCAGCCCGAACTCGAATCCAACCTCTGTGTCTTCGTTCTCGGTAGCGATAGCGAGCGCGTAACACCACGCATCGGTCCGCCGGTAGGCACCCGAGACGCCGGTGGAGTTGGCGATGGCGATCTCGAGGTCCGAGTCCGCGTAGACCGCCTCCTCGACTGTCTTTATCCGGGGATCGGCCCCCCGGGTGGCCGAGTCCAGCGCGATTGCGAAAGCGACCTTGTCGTCGGCGGCGGTGCTCTGCTGCCGTTCATCCACCAGCGATTCGACCTCCGCATAGGGGGCATCAGGTGCCTCTGCCAAGGCCGCGGCTTCGTCTTGCGTCGCGTAGGTCGCGTTGTCCCGCGCTTGGGCGATGAGGGCCTCGACCCCTGCGGAAGAGAGATCGGTTGTGTATGCGAAGCCCACGCGCTGATCCGCCAGAACCCTCACGGAAGCACCCCGAGGCTCGGACGAAGACAGATTCTCTATCTGACCCTCGTACGCCTTCACCTGGAAGTTGCGTTCGTGGGTGAGGAATGCCTCGATGTCTTCGCCGTCACGAGCGCGGGCCGCGATGTCCGTGGCCAGGGAGAGAAGGTCCTCTGTCATGCCTCGGTTCCACCCACCGTCATCTTGCCCAAGAGAACCGTGGGGACGCCATTACTCACCGGCGCGTGCTGCCCATCCTTGCCGCAGACACCTTCCCAATGGTCGAAGTCCGCTGCCACCGCATCGATGACGTTGAGGACCTGGGGTCCGTTGCCGATGAGGTTGGCTCCTTTGATGGGATAGGCGATCTCGCCGTTCAGAACCATGTAGGCCTCGGACATACCGAAAACAAAGTTGCCGGTCGCAGGGTTAACCTCCCCGCCTGCGAAGGCGGCCGCATAGACGCCGCGCTCGACGGAACGGAAGATCTCGTCGCGGTCGTCGGGCCCCGGAAGCAGATATGTGTTGGTCATCCGCACGATCGGAAGGTGGGCATAGGACTGTCTGCGTCCATTACCGGTCGGGGGATGCTTGATCTTCGCAGCCGAGAGCCTGTCGCTCATGTGTCCGGTAAGGATCCCCCGATCGAACAAGACGTTGCGCTGCGCCGGTGTTCCTTCGTCATCCACACCGAAGGATCCCCATGCACCCGACACGGTTCCGTCGTCGACGATCGTTACGGCTTCCGATCCGAAGCGCTCACCAGCTCGATCCGCGTACACGCTGGCGTGCTTCACCAAGGCGTCCGCTTCGAGGCCGTGCCCGCAGGCCTCGTGGATGAGGACCCCGCCCGCGCCGGGCGCCAGGATCACCGGAAACTCTCCCGCTGGAGAAGGACGCGCATCGAGCATGCGAACCGCCTTGTGGGCAGCATTGGTGGCTACTTCAGCAGGGGGCCGAGCGCTGAGCAGCTCGAAACCGCCCGAATGCCCCGGTCCCTCAAAGCCTGTGGCGATACGTCCGTCCTTGTTCGCTACGACCTGAGCGACGAAACGCACCCTTGTGCGGTCGTCTTCGGTGCGCTTTCCATCCGAGGACGCGATCAACACGCGCTGGCGCACGTCTGCGTAGGACACCACGACCTGACGGACATCATTGCTGACGGCGCGAGCTGCCGCGTCGGCAGTCTTCAGCGCCTCTACTTTCTCGCCAGCTCCCACGCTCTCCGGCCGCCGCTCCACCCGGTGAACGATCGACGGGTCGACACTGCGCAGGTCCGTCGGCGTGGCAGGCGTCCCCTCCCTCAGCCCCGCGCGCGCCGCACGGGCCGCCTCGAGCAAAGCGTCCTCGGTGACAAGGTTCGTGTAGGCATAAGAGGCGCTGTCGCCAGACATGACACGGATGCCCGCCCCCACATCTTTTCCCGAAACGACGTCCTCGACGCGAGATTCCTCCATCCTGAGGGCCGTGGAGGTGCGATCCTCCACGAAGATCTCGGCCATATCCCCGCCCCGGGCCAGGGCTTCGCCCAGGACGCGGGTGACCAGGGAGTCATCGAGCACAGCGGGAGGATACGGCCCCCGGCCCTACTAGTCCGCTAGTGCCCTTGTGCAAAAGCGGGGTGACTAGTACTGTGGGATACCGGAACAGCAGTTCGAGTTAGGAAGTTCTCACTACCTGCGACCGGAGGGAAGCGCCCTGGATCGGAACCTGTCTCACTACACGCCCGAGCAGGGTGAGCGACTCGCCCTCATCCACGCCCGACTGGTAGAGGCCCGGCGAGAGTTGGATGCACTGATCGGCGACGCTTATCTCCGGCCCAGGGCTTCCATCGTCCCGGTTCACTTCCTGGACCTGGCGGCTGCAGTCGAGAAACTGCGATGGGCCGAGAAGGAGTGGCGAGAGCTCGATAAAGAGCTCGCCGAACCCTCCGATCTCCGCATCATCGAATACGACTCAGCTTCCACTTAAAACCACCGAAGCCCCAGAGGGGGCTTTTTTCTTGCCCTTAACGGGTCGGGTCGTGACCTCTCGTTGGAGCCAGACCAGAGCGAATAGCCTTGAGGTTTAGACAACTCCTGTGCCGAAAAGCTCTGGTCCATGTGGTACGTGCGGTCCATTCGTGGACCTCGTGGACCTCGTGGACCACATGGACCACTCGGTTTCCCAACACCTATATCAGCGACCTGGCGCTGTTTAGCGGGGTGCCATCCTCAGCGCGCCGTCCAAGCGGATGACTTCGCCGTTCAGCATGGGGTTCTCGATGATGTGTTGGACGAGAGCCGCGAACTCTGCGGGCTGGCCCAGGCGGTGGGGGTGAGGTATCGCGTCTGCCAGCTGGCGGCGCGACTCTTCCGGAAGGCCTGCAAGCATCGGTGTATCGAAAGTTCCCGGCGCGATAGCGACACAGCGGATGAGCTTGGCGGCGAGGTCGCGCGCTACCGGTAGCGTCATCCCCACCACACCGCCTTTGGAGGCGGCGTAAGCAGTCTGGCCGATCTGGCCGTCGAAGGCCGCGATGCTGGCGGTGTTGACGATCACGCCGCGCTCGCCCTCGTCTGGTTCATTGCGCGCGATCACCGCCGCCGCGAGCCGAACGACGTTGAAGGTACCGATCAGGTTGATCTGGACGACCTCGCCGAAGCGTGCCAGATCGGCTGGCTCGCCGTCCCGCGTCAGCACGCGACCCGGCCACGCCACCCCGGCGCAGTTCACCGCGATGTGCAGAGCTCCGAAGTGCTCCTGCGCGGCGGTGATAGCCGAGCGCACATCGGTCTCATTGATCACGTCCCCGGCCACGAAGCGGGCCCCCTCCCCCAGCTCCTCGGCGACGACCTCACCATCGGAGGCGGGGAGATCGACGATCACCACCCGCCCCCCCGCTCCGACCAGGGCACGGGCGGTGGCGAGTCCCAGCCCTGACGCTCCGCCCGTCACGATTGCGGCTTTGCCTGCCAGCTTCACGAAGCCTCCAACTCCGGAATGACCTCGCCTGACGTGAGCACCAGCCCGTCCTCACATCTCGTTTCGACGGTGCCGTCACTGAATTGCTCGTGATACAGGGCTGCGTAGGCGCCGTCTCGGGCGAGCAGCTCGGAGTGCGATCCACGCTCGATGATCCGTCCTTTATCCAGATAGAGGATGGTGTCGGCAGCCAGGATCGTTGACAAGCGGTGGGCAATCGCGATGGTGGTGCGGCCCGTCATCAACGGCGTCAGCGCTTCTTGCACGAGTCGCTCTGAGTGGGTGTCCAGCGCACTCGTCGCCTCGTCGAGTATGAGGACGCGGGGGTCCTTGAGGATCACTCGAGCGATGGCGAGCCTCTGCTTCTCGCCGCCCGACATCCGGTATCCGCGTTCCCCCGTGACCGTCGCGAACCCGTCCGGCATCTCCATGATCCGGTCGTAGATGTGCGCGGCTTTGGCAGCGGCCGCTAACTCCTCGTCGGTGGCGCTGGGATTGCCGTATCGCAAGTTATCGGCCACCGTCGTGTTGAAGAGGTAAGTCTCCTGCGTGACCATTCCGATGATCTCGCCGAGAGACTCCAACCGGATGTCGCGAACGTCGATTCCGTCGATCTCGGCACTACCCCGGTGCACGTCGTAGAGGCGCGGAATGATGTATGTCAACGTGGTCTTCCCGGCCCCCGAGGGACCCACCAGAGCAACAAGCTCTCCCGGCTTGGCAGTGAAATCCACCCCTGCGATCGTCCACAAGCGCTCTTCTTCACCGGGCAACGTTCGCTCGTACCGGAACCAGACATCGCGGAGGCGCACCTCGCCCCGGACCTCCGACGGTTGCAGCTCGATCGCCCCATCTCGATCAGTGATCTCCCGCTCTAGATCCAGGTACTCGAAGATGCGATCGAACAGGGCCAGTGACGATTGGATCTCGATATTGACGTTGAGCAGTTGACCCATCGGG
>JAXDJR010000017.1:0-6081 GCA_034667545.1 Actinomycetota bacterium | reverse complement strand
TTAGTACGGGTGACCGAATATGGCCCTCTGTCTGCTCACTAGATGGCCGCACCGGAACCGAGCCTGCTTCGCGTCATCGGTGATGGAGCCGAGGTGCCCGATGCGCCCGTTCCAGACGGACTGGGCGATAAGGACCTCATCGAGTTGTTCCGCTGGTCCGTCCTGTTGCGAACCTTCGACCTGCGGGCGGTAGCTCTTCAGCGTCAAGGCCGCATCGGCACATACGCCCTGTACTGGGGCGAGGAGGCGACCCAAGCGGGGGCGCTTTACGCATGTGAGGACGCCGACTGGGTCTTCCCCTCCTACCGCCAGAATGCGATCGGCATCCTGCGAGGGGTGCCCGCCGCAACCGTGCTCTCATGGTGGCGCGGCTACGGCGGCGACCACGGTTTTTACAACCCACGTGAACATCGGGTAGCGCCGATCTGCGTACCCATCGCGACTCACCTCCCCCACGCAGTAGGAGTGGCGTGGGCAACCAAGATCCGCCGGGATCGCATCGCATCGTTGTCCTGGTTCGGGGATGGGGCAACATCCGAAGGTGACTTCCATGAGGCGATGAACTTCGCGAGCGTGCTGAAGGTGCCAACCGTGTTCTTCTGCGTGAACAATCAGTGGGCCATCTCGACGCCCCTGCACAAGCAGATGGCGACCAAGACGATCAGCGAGAAGGCAGCCGCCTACGCGATGCCTGGTGTACGCGTCGACGGCTTTGATCCTCTTGCATGCTGGAAAGTGACAAAGGACGCTCTCGATCGAGCCCGGGCGGGCGAAGGGCCGACGTTGATCGAAGCGTTCTGCTATCGCATCATGGCCCACGGGACTGCCGACGACCCTCGCCTGTATCGCGACGAGTCGGTAACCGAGAAGTGGAAGGTGCTCGAGCCGGTTGGCAGGATGTCAGCCTTCCTCCACCGTCTCGGTGTTCTCGATGACACGAAAGAAGCGGAGATCCGCGACGAAGCTAAGACTGTGATGGCCCAAGCGGTGTCCGACATGGAGTCGATCGAGCAGCCGGACCAGGACGTCCTCTTCGATCACGTCTATGCCAGTGGCTATCCGTGGACCTTTACAGAAGGAGCTGCGGAGCTCCGAGCAGTTGAGCGCCCCCCGGCAGCCAAACCGCTCGGCCCCCAGTCGACCTCAAGCGGGACGGGCGATCACGATCTCCCACCGAGACCTGTCCAGGAGATGACGTGAGCGAACTCACGATGGTCGAGGGCTTGAACCTTGGGCTTCGCCAAGCGATGGCTGAGGACGATCGCGTTGTTGTGCTCGGTGAGGACGTCGCCCAGACCGGCGGGGTGTTCCGTGTGACTGCCGGCTTGCTCACGCAGTTCGGTGAGGAGCGCGTGGTGGACACGCCTCTGGCCGAAGCCGGCATCGTCGGAGCTGCCATCGGGATGGCCGTGTACGGATTGCTTCCCGTGGTTGAGATCCAGTTCGACGTGTTCGTCTATCCGGGCTTCGAGCAGATCGTGGTGCATGCCGCCCGCTACGCGTGGAGGACGAAGGGCGAAGTGCCCGCGTCGATCGTCGTGCGGATCCCCTTTGGAGGTGGTGTCCGAGCGCCCGAGTTGCATTCCGACTCACCGGAGGCACTGTTCGCCCACGTCCCGGGTCTCAAAGTGGTTTGTCCAACCACACCCCGCGATGCGCGCGACATGATGCTCGCAGCCATCTTGGACCCCGATCCCGTCATCTTCATGGAACCGAAACGCATCTACAGGGCTGGTCGCCAAGAGGTGTCAGAAGAGCTGCCGTTCAGTCTCGGGAACAGCCACAAAGAACGAGAACGACTGTTATCAACGGCGCGCGTGGCGCGCAAGGGAAACGACTTGGCGATGATCACCTACGGGCCGACGGTCCCTCTCTGTCTGCAAGCTGCGGAACGTCTGGCTGAGGAACGATCGATCGAGAGTACGGTGATCGATCTGCGATCGCTATATCCGTTGGATGTAGATGCCATCGTTGAGAGCGCATCGCGCTGTGGCAGGGCTCTCGTGGTGCACGAAGCGCCTCGGATGTCTGGGATCGGCGCGGAGGTCTCCAGCCTGATCCACGAGCGCGCCATGCTGAAACTAGAGGCTCCCGTCATGCGAGTCACTGGATTCGATGTTCCGTTCCCGCAGTTCGCGAACGAGGACGACTACCTGCCGTCTGTGGACCGCATCCTTCTCGGGGCGCGCAAGGTTCTCGACTTCTGATGGTGAAGAGCTGATGGCCGACTTTGCTCTACCGGATCTCGGCGAAGGTGTCGCCGAAGCAGAGATAGATCGCTGGCTCGTAGAAGAGGGCCAGCAGATAAGCGAAGATGATCCTCTGGTCGAGGTGATCACCGACAAGGCGACTGCCGAGATCCCTTCCCCTTTCGCCGGAATCGTGTCGCGCATCCATGTGAAAAGCGGTGAGGTAGTGCCGGTAGGGACTGTGCTTGTCACGATCGGAGACGCGGCGGCCCCCGCAAGAGACAGTAGCCCGTCGCGGGCCGCCACTGAGACAAGGGAGACGCAACGCCCGGACGGTGACCCCCGAAGCCGCGACCTCCCGACGAACGGCGTCAAGGCGATGCCGCCGATACGGCGCCTGGCCCGCGAGCTCGGCGTCGATCTCAGTGGGTTATCCGGATCTGGTCCCGGTGGTCGCATCCTTCGTGAAGACGTCGAGACTGCAGCCCACGCTACGTCTCCGGGCACGCCCCCTCCGCTGCCCGACGGGGGACGCCGGGAACCTTTCCGGGGAGTGCGCAGGAAGATCGCCGAGCGCATGGTGCGGGCCCACCTCACAGTCCCACCGGTCACCCACGTCGAGGAGTGTGACGTCACCGAGCTCGATGCCACGCGCCGGCTCGCCAACGAACGCTCCCCAGAAGACGTGCACCTGACCTTTCTGCCATTCATCGTGAAGGCGGTGGTGCAGGGCCTGAGGGACTACCCCGCCTTGAATGCGTCGCTGGATGAGGCAGCCGGCGAGATCGTCTTTCACGATCACTACGACATCGGGATCGCCGTCGACACGCCCGCCGGACTCGTCGTGCCGGTGATAAAGGATGCCGACGGCAAGCGCCTGCGCACGGTCGCGTCGGAGATCGAACGCTTGTCGGCTGCAGCACGCGGTGGCCTACTGACGAACGCGGACATCAGCAACGGCACGTTCACCGTGACCAGTCCGGGACCCTTCGGGGGCCTGATGGCGACCCCGATCGTTCTGCACCCGCAGTCCGCGATCCTGGGTGTCCACCGCGCCACCGATCGTGCAGTGGTGCGAGATGGACAGATCGTCATCAGAAAGATGATGAACATGTCGGTGACGTTCGACCACCGCATCCTGGACGGGATGACTGCAGCGAAGTTCCTGTTAGACGTCGTGAAGCTGCTCGAACATCCGGCAGTACTCGCCCTGGAAGCGTGACCTCAAGAGGGTCGAGGTCCGATCGTGTTCCTCAGACATCCGATCCCCTCGATCTCTAGCTCGACGATGTCCCCTGGCGTGAGCTCTCGTCCCAGGTCCAGTCCACAACAACCGCCGGGCGTACCGGAGCCGTAGACATCCCCGGGCCAGATCTCTTCACCTTTGGAGACGTGAGCAATCATGTCTCCCCACTTCCATCGCGCTCTGGCGGAACGACTCCGGCCCCACTCGTCGCCATTCACCCTGCAGATCATCTCCAGGTCTGGGTCGGCCCCCAGTTCATCAGCGGTGACGATGCACGGCCCCAGAGCTGTGGCGAAATCCTTGCCCTTGGCCGGCCCCAACCAGGCGGTCATCTCGCGCGCCTGGATGTCGCGCGCCGAGAAATCGTTCATCACCGTGAAGCCGAAGATGTAGGGCCCAGTCTCCTGCGGGGGGACGTCTGTCCCCTTGCGTCCGACGATCATCGCCAGCTCTAGCTCGAAATCCATCCGCCGCGTGTAGCTGGGCCATGGGCATTCGGTATCAGGACCGATGATGCTCCGGTGATTGCCCTTGTAGTAGATGGGCGACTCGTACCAATATTCCGGAACCGTCGAGCTACGGCGCTCGGCTCCCCGCATGACGTGGTCCTCGAAGGCGAGGAAATCTCGCAAGGATGGAACGCGGTCTAGCGGGGCCAGCAAACGAACACCTTCGCTCACGACGCCGGGCAAGTCTCCAGCGGAGGTGACCACATCGCGCACCTCGGCCCACATCTCGGCTCCCTGCTCGATCAACGCCAGGGGCGAACTTAGGACGCTGCGGAGGCGCTCGTTGATCGGCTCGGACCTGATCTGAGTCCACGCGTCAACCAGATCGACTGCATGACCGCGTCCTACGGCGATGGCAACCCGCGGCTCATGACCGGCATCCTCCGGTTTGTAGCGATAGATCTTCACCTAGTTGAGGGACTCAGTCGTCGAGAAGACCCATCCCCCGTGCCCACGAAGTCTCGTACTCGGTGATCACTACCGCGCGGGCCTCGTCCGAGAGCTCGAGCGGAGCGTGCGTCTCCACCATCACCGCGACTTCATCGGTTCTCGTCTTGGTCTTCGACGCTTCGATCGCCGCAGGCTGGGGGCCGTGATGCACACCCTGCGGATGCAGGGTCATGTATCCCTGGTCGATTCCCACGCGGCTGAAGAAGTTTCCGGAGTGGTAGAAGAGCACCTCGTCCGCGTCGATGTTCGCGTGATAGAAGGGCACCTTCAATACCTCGGGGTCCTCTTCCAGAGGCCGCGGAACGAACGAACAGATGACGAAACCCTCGTTCGCGAACGTGCAGTGGGCCGATGGCGGCATGTGATAGCTGGGCGAGTACACCGGCCTGTGGTCGAGGATGTTGAGCTTCACCGGTGATAGGTCGCCCTGCCAGCCCACAACATCTAGCGGGTGCCACGCGAACCACAACGATGTGAACTCGCCGTCGCGCTTCACGCGAACTTCGAATTCGCCGGCTTCATCGTGAGGATCGGGTTCGGGTACCTGCAACACCCCCGGGTCGAAGATCGCATGCTTGCCCATAAGACCCCGGTCGGGAAGGTGGAACTCGCCGGTACCTTCGATCACGAACAGGAAATTGTCGTCACCCGTGGGAACCACACGATGTGTTGTCCCCTTCGGGATGATCACGTAGTCGCCTTCGTTGTAGGTGAGGGGGCCGTAATCTGTCTCGATAGTGCCGCTGCCGCGGTGCACGAAGTAGCAAACGTCGCCATCCGCATCGCGCAGGAAGTACGACATCGGCGCAACCGGACGGCTGACGAACAGCCGGACATCGTTGTTGCCGGCGATGAGACCCCAACTTGCGTCGGCGTCGCTCATATCCGCCGGCTTGACCTCATTGAGGTTGAACGCCTGGGGCCTCAACTTGCCCTCGATGCGGGTCCACGCGGTGGGGGGGTGAGTTCGGTAGAGATGCGAAGCACGGCCGAAGAATGTTTCGCGGCCGTGCTCCTCTTCAAAGGTCCCTCCCGGGATGGCTACGTGAGCCTGCCGAGAGACCTTTCCTTTCGAATGAACGACGTCCATAGCCCTCTCCTACAGGTTCCCGCGCGTGTCTTGCTCGCGCTCGATCGCTTCGAACAACGCTTTGAAGTTGCCGGCGCCGAATCCCTTAGCCCCGTGTCGTTCGATGACTTCGAAGAACACGGTGGGCCGATCCTGTACAGGCTTGCTGAAGATCTGCAGCAGATAGCCATCCTCGTCATGGTCTACCAGGATGCCGTTGCGCTGCAACGCTTCGACCTGAGGAGCGATCTCGGGCACCCTCGCCTTGGCATCGTCGTAGTAGTTCTCGGGGACGCGTAGGAATCCGATCCCACGGGCTTGCATGGTCTCGACGGTAGAAACGATGTCCTCTGTTGTAAGGGCGATGTGCTGTACGCCCGGCGAGCGGTAGTACTCGAGGTATTCATCGATCTGCGACTTCTTCTTCCCTTCGGCGGGTTCGTTGATCGGCAGCTTGATCTTGCCGTTGCCGTCCCATACGACCTTGGACATCAATGCGGAGTACTCAGTTGAGATCTCTTCGTCGGAAAAGTGCCGGAGCTCGGTGAATCCCATGATCCTCTCGTAATAGCTCACCCACTCGTTCATCTTCCCGAGCTCGACGTTTCCGACCACGTG
>JAXDJR010000016.1:0-31657 GCA_034667545.1 Actinomycetota bacterium | reverse complement strand
CACGAAGGATCCGGGCAGCGCGCTCCTCTCCTCGTGTCAACAGCAATACGAGACCCGAGAAAGCCCCGATCACCACGACCCCAACGATGGCAGCGGTGAGATAGAGCGGATTGAAGCCCCGCAGCGGGATCGAGATAACCAGGCCGAGCCACAGCAGAACATTGAGCACCACCGCCGAACCGATCGCTTGCGTTCCCAACGCGAAGCCGGCGTCCGGTCCGGGAACTCCTGCCTCAGTTAGCAAGCGATAACCCAGCCCGCTGCCCGCGGCGGCACCGCCGGGCAGGATGTGGCTAACCGAGAGAGTGGTCAACCCGATTCGCAGAAGCGTGAAGAACGAAGGCCCTTGACCGCGAGGGATCACCGCCCGGGTCAGCTGAGCGTAGGCACAAAGAGCGGCTGCTTCGAGCAGGACTCCGGCAAGAACGAAAGTGAGGTCCACCTGCGAGAGCAACGACAGTGCCTTCCGAACACCTGCGATCTGGGGAAGGATCAGGTACTCGACCACCAAGAAGATGGCGAGGAGCATCAAGGCCCGCTTCACGGGCTTTGGCAGCCTTGGCCGATCCCCACTCACGGATGCAAAACTAGCCGAACGACGAACCTAGGCTGGTTTTTCCTGGCCCTTGGTGGCGCCCAGCAATTGCTGAGCAACGTCTCGCAGTTTGATATTGGTGTTCTGAGAGATAACCCGGAGCATGTCAAAGGCCTCGTCTTCAGTGCAATGCTCTCGCTCCACGAGGATACCCATTGCCAGTCCGATGGTGCGGCTCGACTTCAAGCCGTCTTCCAGCTGGTTGGCGGCGGCTCGCACCCGGTCAAAGGCGTGGGCGTTGGCGAGTGCAACGGAAGCCTGAGTGGCGATCAGGGTTGCCGTCTTCTCGTCGTCGTCGCCGAATCCCGATAGTTTGCGAGAGTAAAGGTTCAACGCTCCGAGGGTTCGATCCTGGACAAGCAACGGCATCGACAGCGAACTCAGGATCCCGTTGCTGGCGGCGCGGGGGCCGAACTCAGGCCACCTCTTATCCTCGGTCATCGATTCGACGATGAAGGGAGTCCCCTTCCGGATCGCTTCGAGGCACGGACCCTCACCGGTTCGGTACTGCTCGGAATCGACCGCCTTGACCGTCTCGTCGGTAGCTGCTGCTGTGGTCACCTTCTCGCGTTCCACGAGTGAGACACCTGCGCCGTCACATCCTGGAAGGGTGCGCAGAGAGATCGCTGCAACGCGATCCAGTGCCGCTTCGAGCGACTCATCCTCAAGAAGCGCTCCATGGAGTGTAGCTAAGTCTTGGAAAAAGTCGCGTTGGTTTGTTTCGGCCACGGTAGATCCTCTCCGACACCGTTACAGAGAGGCCGCCGGCTGGACCAAGTCGCAAGGTGCCCATATATGGGCTCCGTCAGCGTACACCGGCGGCCTGCTTGATCTGCCTAACACCCAACTCGAATGACGTTTCTTTCCGAGGCTTGGTGGCGCAGTGTGTGTAGCCTCTAGAGAAGAGGATGCAACCGACGCCGGCGACCTCATCGCCACGAAAGGAGGCTGTGATGGCCATAGCCGGACCGCCCGACCTGGAACCGATGATCTCCAATGAAGACGATTACCGTCCCCGCTCCCGCCGGAGGTTGATCACCGACCCAGGTGGACCCGCCGGGGCAGTGCAGGATCTCTGTCTCGTAGTGGAAGAGGTGGGCGTCGGTGACCGCATCCCCCTGCACCGGCACCGGAGCGACGAGATGATCCTGGTCGTGGAAGGCCGGGCCGAGGTCTCTCTGGGTGAAGAACGCATGGAGATGAGCTCGGGCATGACTCTGTTCGTACCCAAGGGCGCGATCCACGGGCTCCGCAATGTCGGGGACGCAGTCTTGCGCATCCGTGAGGTGTTCCCCACGATCATGATCGACGTCGAGATGCTGGACCGAAATCCGGCCCCCGGCACCGAAGCCAAGGAACCCACCCATTTGATGTACGACGCGGTGACCGGCGATTCTTGGGCGGAGGCAGACGCCTTCGAACCACCGCCGCAGGCGACTCCTGCCTAGGCCTGCCGGGGCCAATCTCGATCTACTGATAGGGTGTTCGTGAAGGCAGCATGTGGCTGCCTGTGAGATTTGCTCTCCGTTCCTCCTGAAGGCTGCGGTTGATGAATCTCCGCTGACCGGGTGGTCTAACCCCCCAAAAAGGAGTGCAACGTGTCCTCATTCGCCGAACTGGGTGTATCCGCGCCCGTTTGCGATGCCCTCGCAAGGCGCAACATCCACACCCCCTTTGCGATCCAGAATCTAGTCATGGCAGACGCTCTCGCCGGCCGGGACGTGCTGGCACGGTCGCGTACCGGTTCCGGAAAGACACTGGCTTTCGGGATCCCCATCGTCGAGACCGTGACCGCCTCTGGGCCGCGCCCCGCGGCTCTGGTGTTGGTGCCTACCCGCGAACTGGCAGTGCAGGTCACCGAAGAGATCAAGATGGTCGCGAAGGCCAAGGGACTGCGGATCGCCTCGGTCTATGGAGGCGTCAGCCTCCGTGACCAGGCCCGCGACGCCGCCAAGGCCCACATCGTCGTAGCCACCCCCGGGCGCCTGCAAGATCTTATGGATCGCAAGTTCCTCTCGGTGAAGGGCGTAAAGATCCTGGTTTTGGACGAAGCCGACCGGATGTTGGACATGGGGTTCCAACCTCAGGTCGACAGCATCGTGCGTGATGTAAGCAAGGACCGCCAGACGATGTTCTTCTCTGCAACTCTCGACGGACAGGTCGGACATCTCGCTCGCGCGTACACGCGTGATCCCGCACTGCATGAGGTCGAATCGTCGAAGCAGACCGTGGAGGAAGCAGAGCACCGCTTCCTGCCCGTCACCAGCGGCGACAAGGTCGAGACGTTGGTCACCGTTCTGCGCGAGAACAAGGGAACCACCCTGGTGTTCGTCCGGACGAAGAGAGGCGCAGATCGCTTGGTACAACGGCTCAAGTCGAAGGGAGTCCGCGCCCTTGCGATGCACGGGGACCTCACCCAGGCTGCACGGCAGCGGGCGTTGAAAGCGTTGTCCACCGGAACCGCGGATGTGTTGGTAGCAACCGACGTGGCGGCTCGGGGGCTCGATGTCGATCAGATCACTCACGTCATCAACTTCGACCCGCCTGAGGACGACAAGGCATACGTTCACAGGGTTGGACGGACCGCCCGCGCGGGCCGAGCGGGAGTAGGGACGACCTTGGTGATGCCAGACCAGCAGTCGGGCATGAGCCGTATCGCTGCCCGCCTCGAGCTTCAGAGCGATTTCGAGAAGGAAGGCATGACCACTGCTGCACCTCAGATCGTTTACTCCTCACACCGAGGGAAGCGATCAATGATGAGGCCACGGCCAAAGCGCAAGTTCTAGTCGGTCACGCTCCCTGGAGCTGAGCTTTCGAGGAACGGCGTGACGCCCTGACTCGGTCCTTGGCTGGAAGGATCACCTTGCGCAGCCTGATCTCGTCGGGAGTGACTTCGACGCACTCATCCTCGCGGATGAACTCCAGAGCCTGTTCCAGCGACATCTGTTTATAGGGAATCAAGCGAACCAGCTCATCGCCGGTGGATGATCGCATGTTCGTCAGCTTCTTCTCCTTCGTCGGATTGACATCCATGTCGTCCGAGCGGGCGTTCTCGCCGACAATCATGCCCTCGTAAACCTCGACGCCCGGCGGCACGAAGAGGGTTCCCCTCTCTTGCAGGTTGGCGATGGCATAGGAAGTCGTCGGGCCGCGGCGATCGGCGACCAAGCTCCCAGTGGGCCGCGTCCGCAGTTCGCCATGCCAGGGCTCGTAGCGATCAAACACGTGGTGCAGGAGCCCGGTGCCACGCGTCTCTGTCATGAACTCGGTACGGAAACCGATCAAGGCCCGGGCAGGAACCAGATATTCCATCCTGACCCAGCCGGTCCCGTGGTTGACCATGTTCTCGAGTCGCGCCTTGCGCAGAGCCAACAGTTGGCTCACAACACCCATGAATTCTTCGGGGACGTCGATCGTGAGGCGTTCCACAGGCTCGTGGATCTTGCCGCCGACTTCTCTGATGACGACTTGTGGCTTGCCGACGGTTAACTCGAAGCCCTCTCGGCGCATCATCTCGACAAGAACTGCGAGCTGAAGCTCACCCCGCCCCTGCACTTCCCAAGCATCAGGCCGGTCCGTGTCGAAGACCTTGATCGAAACGTTGCCAACCAGCTCCGTCGCAAGGCGCGTCTCCACGAGCCGAGCCGTGAGCTTGCTGCCACTGCGGCCCGATAACGGGGATGTGTTGATACCTACTGTCATCGACAGGCTGGGATCGTCGAAATGGCTCACCGGTAACGGCCGGGGATCGTCGGGGTCGGAAAGTGTTTCCCCGATGGTGACGCTTGGAAGACCGGCGATCGCAAAGATCTCGCCCGGCCCAACCTCGTCCGCGTCGACTCGGTCCAGAGCCTCCGTTACATAGAGCTCGGTGATCTTTACGGTCTCGATCGTGTTGTCTGCACGGCACCAGGCGATCCGCTCGCCGCGAGTGATCGTGCCGTGGAACATGCGGCATAGGGCGAGACGCCCCACATAGGGAGACGCGTCGAGGTTGGTAACCAGAGCCTGCAACGGGTGACCTTCGTCGTAAGAGGGGGCCGGGATGTGATCGAGCAATACCTCGAACAGTGGTTTCAGATCGCTTCCCTCTTGTCCACTGTCCAAAGAGGCCCATCCCGCCCTTGCGTTGGAATAGACGATGGGAAAATCGATCTGCTCTTCATCCGCGTCGAGGTCGAGGAACAACTCATAGACCTCGTTCACTACGTCGTCGATCCGGGCGTCCGGACGGTCCACTTTGTTCACCACCAGGATCACCGGCAAGCGAGCCTCTAATGCTTTGCGAAGCACGAAGCGGGTTTGGGGAAGAGGGCCCTCGCTGGCATCGACGAGAAGAAGGACCCCGTCGACCATCGTCAAGCCCCGCTCGACCTCACCCCCGAAATCGGCATGACCAGGTGTGTCGATGATGTTCACCTTGACGTCGCCGTAGCGGACAGCGGTGTTCTTAGCCAGGATGGTGATCCCCTTCTCGCGCTCGAGGTCCATGGAATCCATCACCCGAGCGGCAACATCCTGGTTGGCACGGAAGGTGCCCGTCTGCCACAACATGGCATCGACGAGTGTCGTCTTGCCGTGATCGACATGCGCAACAATCGCGACGTTGCGAAGATCCTCGCGCGTTGCCATGCAGCGCTCTCCTTGAAAGGGGTTTCGCCTAGTTTAGGTGCCGGGGCGCGAGGTTCCGGGGTCGAGCAGGCCCGCCATGCGTCGGTGAAACGTGAAGATCGATCAGCGCATCGCTGGGGAAGCCAGCTTCTTCACTCGTTCCTCGGCTGCCGCCCGCCTTTGGTCGTACATCGCCTTACGGGCGGCTCCCAGCATGTCATCCAGGGAGACGGGGGCGGCGGGATCGAAGGACGCGGAGCCGACCGTGACGCGGAGCTCATAGGGGCGGTCTGTATCCCGGACTCTCGAGCGCATCGCTTGCTCGATCCGGCCTACCACCACTGATGGATCGTCCGCATGGATCAGAGCCACTGCAAATTCGTCTCCGCCCATCCGGCCGACGATGTCGACGGTGCGCGAGCTTGCCCAGATAGTGTCGACCACCTCGATCAGAGCAGCGTCACCAGCGGCATGTCCGTAGAGTTCGTTGACCTTTTTCATCTCGTCGATGTCTACAAAGACGAAATGCAGCTGCTTCCATTCGCGCGTGGCAACCCTCATCTGGTGCTCGACCAGGTCGATGAAACCGCGACGGTTGCGTGCTCCTGTGAGCGGGTCTATGAGAGTCAGCTCGGTCAGCTCTACCGTAAGAGCGCTTACCTCTTCGCTCTTCTCCTCGAGTTCCACGGCGGCAGCCCGCATGGCACCCGTTCGCGCACTAATACTGCGGAGGAGATAGACGATGACCGCGGCAAGTCCCAAGACTGCAGCGATCAGCCAGACGACCCGGGGGCCGGGAGCGATGACACTGAGTATGACTACCAAGGCAAGGAGGGCCACAGTGCTTCCGCCCGCCAGCGTCTCTACCGACCTTAACTTCTTCATATCCTTCCTATCGGCACCGAAAGTCCGGTCTGTAGCACCGATCTGGTCCGATTCCGGCTGTCTTTTTTATGGGCGGTCACCCGCTGCGCCCGCCGGCCGCTTGCCTGCACCCGGGTGGCCTCTGGTTTGCCGGAAGATGGGCGCCCTCCATGGGTATCCTTGGCCCCGAAACGGCCTTATCTGATATCAGTCCGAGATCCACCCGCAGCAGTGGAAGCAGACCCACTGCTTGATCCGGTGGATCCAGTCCAAAGGAGGAAGCACATGCGGGTGTTCATCTGCGGGGTGGATGGATATCTGGGGTGGTCGCTGGCGCAATACCTCGCGGCCAGGGGCCACGAGGTTGGCGGAGCAGACAACTTCTCGCGGCGCGAGTGGGTCAAGGAGATGGACTCCGACAGCGCCACACCGATCGCCTCTCCCGACGACCGGCGCAGCGCTTTCAAGGAGACCTTCGACCAGGAACTTCGTTTCTGGGAAGGAGATCTCGCCGACTACTCGTTGGTAGAAGAGATCTTCACGGACTTCAAGCCCGAGGTTGTCGTGCATCTAGGGGAATGTCCCTCGGCCCCCTATTCGATGATCGACGTGCACCACGCCACATTCGTGCACAAGAACAACGTCGGATCAACCTTCAACCTGCTGTTCGCGATCCGTGACCTGAGCCCGGAAACCCATCTCCTCAAGCTGGGCACGATGGGTGAGTATGGAACCCCCAACGTCGCGATACCTGAAGGCTTCTTCGAGATCGACTACCGGGGCCGGACGGACCGGCTCCCCTTCCCGCGGCAGGCAGGCTCGTTCTATCACTGGAGCAAGGTCTCGGGCTCGAACCACATCATGTTCGCCTGCAAGATCTGGGGCATCCGGGCAACAGACGTCATGCAGGGGGTCGTGTTCGGAACGCGCATCGACGAGATGGGCGACGACGAGCGCTTGCTTACGCGCCTCGACTTCGATGAGTGCTTCGGCACTGCGATCAACCGGTTCTGCTGCGAATCGGTGATCGGCGAGCCACTGACTCCATTCGGAAAGGGCCACCAGACGCGAGGCTTTTTGCCGTTGAGAGATTCGATGCAATGTCTGACGCTTGGCTTGGAGAACCCCCCGGCTAAAGGCGAATACCGAGTCTTCAACCAATTCGAAGAGGTTTACGACGTGGGCGAGCTGGCTCGCAAGGTGCAGACCGTTGCCGCAGGTCTCGGAATGAATGTGGAGGTCCACAACGTTGAGAACCCACGGATGGAGATGGAGGAGCACTTTTACGAGCCCGACCACCAGAAGTTGCTCGACCTTGGCTACAAGCCGACTCATGACGTCGACGCTGAGCTCGAGGTGATGCTGGGAGATCTCATGAAGTACAAGGACCGGATCGAAGCCAAGAAAGATGCGTTGATCCCCAACGTCCGATGGGATGGCAGGCGCGTGAAGAGCGCGTTCCTATAGACATGCCCATCGACCCCGGCCCCCAGCCAGAGATCGCGGCCCCCTCCCCTCCCACGCGGATGGATCGCGAGGGCGATCCGCGCGAGATCCTCGAGTGGGCGACCTATGCGGTCGACCGGCTGGTCGTGGCCACGTCGTTCCAGTCGTCCGGTCTGGTCATCCTGCACATGCTGCGCGACATAAAACCCGACATGCCGGTCCTCTTCTTGGACACGGGCTTTCACTTCGCCGAGACGCTGCAGTTCGCGCGCGCCAAGACCGAGGACTGGGGTCTAAAGCTGGTCGTGTTGAAGGGCAAGCATCGCTCTCCCGAACACCAGGCAGAGCTTTACGGACCCGAGCTGTATCGCCGGGACCCGAATCTCTGCTGTCACATCAACAAGACGGAGCCCCTCCAGGACGCTCTCGCCGAGTTCGACGGCTGGATCTCGGGACTACGCCGCGATCAGTCGCCCGAGCGAGCGACAAGCGTCAAGATCTCGCAGCCTCAGATGCTGCCTTCCGGCCGGGCGATCCTAAAGATCCACCCTCTTGCCAATTGGACCAAGGCGGACGTCGACTCCTATGTGTCGGAATACAACATCTCGACCCATCCGCTACTCGAAAAGGGTTACGCATCCATAGGGTGCTGGCCATGCACCCGAGCGATCGCTGAAGGAGAGTCCGAGCGCGACGGCAGGTGGGCGGGGATGGACAAGTCCGAGTGCGGCATCCATACCTTCGGACAGGACAACCCGAGGCAGACCGAAGCCGAGCAGTAACTCTTACGGACAGGTCTTACCCGCACAGGTTCGCTCCTGAGCCAGACGGCGCGAGAGAGCCCTCACATTGGGATCGTTCGCGGGGTTGCCGTCAGCCAGCAGGTTCGTCAGCTGCCATGGGTCTCGGTTCAGGTCGTAATACTCCCTAAATCGGACTTTGGTCCCCGCCGGGTTGTAGTCCTCGATGTACTGGTACGCATCGGTCCTTATCGAAGCCCACGTTGGTACGTTGTACTTGGCCATGAAGCTGTACTCGTTGAGGATCGACTTTCGATGCAGCGGGTGCAGCAGGGAGCGGCCGTCCATCGGGTGGTCCGGCGTCAGGTGCGCCGCTTCCATCACCGTCGGCGCGATGTCGATGTTGGCTGCAAGCTGATGGTCGTTCTTGGCTGAGGGGACGTGTCCGGGCCACCTCATCATCATTGGAACTTCGATCGAAGGCGTATAGGGAACGATCTTCCCGCGTATCCCGTGGTCGCCCCACGTGACGCCGTTGTCAGAGATGAAGAACACCAGCGTGTTGCGCTCCTCCCCCAGCTTCCCCAGAAGACTGAGAACCTGACCCACGAGGTCGTCGACCGATCTCAGCGAGCGAAATTGTCTCCGGCGGACATGTCGTCCCCGCCTCAAGCCGGCATGGTCTTGCCTCACATACGGAGGCTTGTCGCTGCGATTTTTCTCGAAAACGGCAGGCTCTCCCTTCCAGAAGGGCACCGGCGAGTCCCTGTAACGTTTCTCTGGAGTGGAAGGTCCATGTGGCGCAGCGGTCGCAAGATAGAGGAACCAGGGTTGCGCATCGTGGCTCTCGGCAGACCGAAGGAACTGCTCGCCCAGTTGCTTGATGTAGGTAGTCGAATACAGGTGAGGGCTGACCCGGTGCCCGTTGTGGTTCCAGTGGCCTCCGTAGTACGGCTCTCCTTTGGAGAAGAACGAGAAGTCATCGAAGTTCGGGGGGGCTTGGGTGGTCCTCCACTTGTTCAGATACTTTCCGAACAGACCCGTCCGGTAACCGGCTCGGTGAAGGTAGTACTGCATCAACCAATGCTGATTGAGTTGCTCGGCCAACCCCGGACGGTTGTCCACCACCCCGTGGTTGTGCGCGTACAGGCCGCTGAAGATCGACGAGCGCGAGGGACAGCAAAGTGGAGTCGTAACGAACGCCTGTTTGAAGTTCGTCCCTCCTCGTAGGAAGTAGTGGCGCGTCTGCGGCATGACGGCGAGGCTGCCGATCCGCTGGTCGTCGGTCACGATTATCAACACGTTCGGCCCGCTTGGCCCGCTTCGGCCGGGCGAACCCGTGCATGCAGCAGAGGCCACAGCGAGGAGGAGCAAGGCCGTGCCTATCGAGGCCATACGAAGGGGAAGCTTCAACACGCCTTCACGCGCACGAGCGTAGCGGGGGCATGCTGCAATGAGAAGTTACGTTTGGGATAACCGGCGAACACCGGCGACCCCGCGTGAGCTCTCGGAACCACCACGAAGTTGACCCCATACTTGTGCGCCACCGCTCGCCATCGAGCGGGCGGTCCGGTGCCCCGGGTGAGTGTCCGATTGTCCGCGGCGCGTTCGAGGTCGCCGGGGATTTGCTGGTAGATGTCCCGCCATCGGATGCGGGCCCAGTTGGTTCGTCCGGGCACGATGACCCATAGAACGAGCCTGTAACCCGTATAGGCGAAGACCTCTCGGGCCAGCAGATTCCCGGCAACTGCAACTACGCATCTGCGATGGGGGGCGGGAGCTAGCGCATTCAACAGCGTGCGACGCCCCTCGAGGGAGGCTTCGATCAACTTGTTCGGCGGATCTTTCTGGGGATAGAGAGCGCCACCGAGAGCCGGAGAGGCGATGCCCAGCGCGACTACCGCGATCGTGATCGCGGCCATGGCCGCCCGATACGTTCTCAATCGTTCCACTACGACGGTAGCGCCGAGGGCCGCGAACAGCGCGACCCCCAGTTGACACAGAGACCAGTAACGATGGTCGCGGCCAAAGGTGAGGAACGAACTTCCCAATGCGTCGGGGATCACGTTCGAAGCCATGATCACAGCAGTCACCACGACTATGACGAGCGGCACCAGAATCGAAGGGGTCCGTAACGAGCGCACGCTGGCTGCAAGACCGACGACGGCAAAGGGAGTCGCCAGTCCCCACGACAGGAGCAAGAAAGGCCAGGTCAACACCACCGGGCCCACGTGAGTTGTATTGACGAAGCCACCGAATCTGAAGTAGTTGACGATCAAGGGGACGAGCCAGGTTCCCCACACGAGGCCCATCGGCAGGAAGACACTCACTGCGGCCCTGACCGGCCGCACTTCCGGCTGGGCCAAACAGACAACAACCGCGACCGCGGATCCGACGATCACACCCTCGCCCCCGGACAGGCCCACGAAGCCAAGGACGATGCCGGCCATCGCCAACAACAGATAGCTCCTGCCCCTAAGACCTATAAGGAGCAGAAGCAGGAACCCCACCAAGAGAGAAAAGCTGACGTCCCTGGGATATGCGGGCGCGATGTTGTTGAAGGCGAAGTTGTAAGGACGCCGCGACAAAATGTCGCCAAGCCACGGGACTTTGGTTGCGGGCAGGTCGACGACAGAATCCCTCAGCCCCCCGTCGAACAAGAGACCGATGCCGAAGCCGCCGCAGAGAGCCCCAAAGAATGCCGCGGCAACGCCGGTGATGAACTTGCCCGTCATGTGGGTCCCGATGCCGAGAAGACCAAGGATCGCTCCAACCACCTGCACCAGTTGAAGTGGACCGAGCGCGTCGAAAGCGCGCCCGCCGGGGGTGAAACGCGCGAGAAACGCGACCAGCGCGTGATAGATCCATGGGTACGACCCCGGCACGTTGCCGGTTATGACTGTCGAAGGCGTCGACTCTCCGATCATGAGCTGCGTGGCCCAACCCATATGGAGATTCGTGTCGGGGCCAAAGTTGAGGGGAAGCACGCGGGCGACCGGGAAACCCCATACCACTGCCCCGAGGACGCATGTGCCGAACACGGTCCACATCTGCCATCTTTGCAACCCCTCGCGCTGGGGTGCTTCCCTCCGCATACGTCGCCATATGAAAAGTGCCGCTGCCGTTAGAACGGTCAGGACTCGAGTGATCCAGGGGTTCGAGAAGATCGCTCCCCCGGTTGCAATGTGCATCAGCATGAGGACGAAGACGAACAACACCAGGCCGGGCAGCGCCAACGCCCACTTCGTCAAACCATCGAGCCGGTGGCCGGCGATGGCGTCGATGACAAGGCGTCCAAAGCAGAGAGCTACCGAAGCCACGATCACCGCCTCCACGGCTGCGACCTGGGGAGAAGAAGGATCCATCACGGCGCACAAGTTACGACGAGGGGGCGAGCTTGACTTCATGCTCAAGGAGAAACCTCTCCGCGCCGAAGTAGAGGCAGCAGACGGGTGGCCCTAGAGGCCCGCTGCGGGGGTCGTGCGAGTCCGTCTCCGTCGGGAGATTTCCCGAGATTGCACGAAGAGTTCGAGATGTCGACTCCCGGCCCCCGTAGCCCCGCTGCGTAACCATCGGCGTGTCCCCTGCTGCCCAGAGATAGCCTCTCGTCTCCATATCCAGACGCCGAGGCTGGCAATGCGAAGAGATATCGAGGTGACAGATGGATAGAGACGCCCCACCCCCGCGCGAGAGCACCGACGAGCGGACCATGCTCACGGCCTTCCTGGATTACCTGCGCGAGCGAATTGTAAGGAAGTTGGATGGTTTGGACGACGAGCAAGCGCGTCGCTCGCTGGTGCCGTCGGGCACAAGCTTGCTCGGCCTCGTAAAACATCTCGTAGTGGTTGAGTTGGGTTGGTTCGTATGGTCCTTCGCAGGCGAGGATTTCGATGTTGGACCGAACGGAGATGAGGTCAGTCCGGACGACACCATCGCCGGTGTTGTCGAGATGTATCGGTCGGCAGTCCGCCGTTCGCAACAGATAGCGGCCGCAGCGCCCGATCTAGATCAGCGGGCGGCCCGGTCCCGGCGCCCCGGTCACGAAACGCAATCGATGCGCTGGATCCTGGTGCACATGATCGAGGAGACCGCCCGGCATGCTGGACATGCCGACATCATCCGCGAACAGATCGACGGAACCACCGGCCGCTAACGCCGGAACCGCCGTACGCACACGCAAGCTGCGAGCTAGGAGCGCAGCGCTCAGCCTTCCCCAGCCGCCAGGGGTTGCCGAAGGCGCTTCGGTAGATATACGGCGCCGGGTCCATAAGCAGCTGCTACGTCTTGTGGATTCAATGTCCTGCAGCGCTTCAAAGACAAGCAGCCGCACCCGATACACGAATCCAATCCGTCGCGCAGCGCCACCAGTGCCTCGATCTGCTCGTCCAGGCGGCGCCGCCAGAGATGGGATATGCGCGACCAGTCCGCACGCGTGGGGGTGCGAGATTCGGGCAAGGCACCTAACACCTCCCTGACTTCGTCGAGCGTCAATCCCACGTGGCGAGCGGCCCGGATGAAGGCGAGCCGGCGCAAGACGAGCCTTTGATAGCGACGTTGCCCTCCGTCACTTCGGTCGGCGCGGATCAAGCCCTCGCGCTCGTAATAGCGCAGCGCGGATGGAGCGAACCCGCTGCGGCGGGCCACCTCTCCTACCGTCAAAGACCCTTGCGCCACTGTCCTCACCGGCCTGTCTGGTCCGATCGCTTGACTTAAAGCTTACTTTAACTTCTAGGATGGGCTGACAACGTCTACATACAGGGAGTTCACATGCCGACAGGAGTGGTCACAGGGGCTTCACGAGGACTGGGGCTGGCTCTGTCCCAAGCTCTGGCCGGCCGGGGCTGGCATCTGATCATCGACGCTCGTGACGCGGGGGCCTTGCAGCGTGCGGCAGGCGACGTGGGACGCGAGGATCACGTGACTGCGATCCCAGGTGACGTGAGCGACTCGCGTCATAGAAACGACCTCGCGACAGCGGCCGAGCGGGCGGGAGGCGTCGACCTGCTGGTCAACAACGCCAGCACTCTGGGTCTCTCTCCCCTCCCCGGTCTCGCCGCCTTTCCCCCAGAGGATCTCGAGCGGGTGTTCCGCGTCAACACCGTCGCACCCTTGGCCCTCGCTCAAGTGCTGCTAACGCATCTAGAGAATACGGGGGGCACCATCGTCAACATCACGTCAGACGCCGGTGTCGAGGCGTATGAGGGCTGGGGCGGCTACGGATCTTCCAAAGCGGCGCTGGATCAGATAAGCGCAGTGCTCGCGGTGGAACACCCAGCCCTCCACATCTACGCGTTCGATCCAGGCGATATGCGTACCAAGATGCACCAGGACGCTTACCCCAGCGAGGACATCTCCGATAGGCCGGAGCCGGAAGCGGTTGTGCCCTCGCTTCTCCGTCTCATCGACGAGCTTCCTCCGAGTGGCAGGTACCGGGTCAGCGATCTACAGGCACTCGAGCGAAGCACCTCGTGACGACTTACCTCGATAGCGGCCCGCGTACCCTTTTCGAGCTTCCGCCAGGACTTGCGGCAAGCACACCCCCCGAAGCTCGAGGACTGGGCCGCGACGAGGTCCGTCTGCTGGTAGCCCGGCCGGCGGGAATGCGTCACTCCATCTTCCACGACCTCGGCGAATCGCTGAGCCCCGGCGACCTGCTCGTTGTGAATACATCCCTCACGAGGCCAGCGGCAGTGGACGGCGTGCGGGCCCACCGGCGGCCAGTCGTCGTGCATTTCTCGACGCTGCGGGACGACGGAACCTGGGTTGTCGAGTTCCGCGCTGACAAAGGGCGTCCTCCCATGTCAGATGTCGAGCCGGGCGAGATCATCGAGCTTCCGGACGGGATGAGGCTGAAGGTCCTGGACGCGCATCCCGGCCCCCGACCTGAGGGCAGCCGGTTGTGGCGCGTCCGGCCCGGGGGACCCATCGAGCCCTTTCTCGCAGCGAACGGAAGGCCGATCGCCTACGACTATGTCCACGGACGGTGGCCTCTGTCCGCCTACCAGACCGTCTTCGGGCGCGAGGGAGCCAGCGCCGAGATGCCGAGCGCGGCACGGCCCTTCTCGCAGCGACTGGTCACAGAGCTTGTCGCGCGCGGTGTCAACTTTGCGCCCATCGTTCTGCACTGCGGTGTTTCTTCCCTCGAGGCCGGCGAGCCGCCGCAGGACGAGCGCTTCCGCGTGGCACCGGCATCAGCATGGCTCGTCAATCAAACTCGAGCCGCCGGGGGCCGCGTCATCGCGGTGGGGACAACTGCCGCGCGCGCTCTCGAGACGGTAGCCCGGGACGATGGATCGGTCTCTGCAGGAGAGGGATGGACCGATCTGGTGCTGGGGCCCGGCCGCCCCACGAGGACCATTGACGGACTCATCACCGGGTGGCACCAGCCAGGGGCATCGCATCTCTCGTTACTCGAGGCGGTAGCTGGTCCGGACCTGGTCCAGAGGGCCTACGACACGGCCATCGCAGCCGGCTATCTGTGGCATGAGTTTGGAGACAGTTGCCTGTTTTTACCGGATCGCCGGGGGCGCGGGCTAGGGACCGCTGCCTCCTCGTTGCGCGGCCTTCGTCAGGGCAGCCATCCTGTCGCAGGCGTGCCGTGCGAACCTCACTTGCCTGCCTCGGCCGAACAGCTTGAATCCCAATCTCACAACCGGCTGATCGATCCGGGCGGGACGAGAGAACGCGTCGATCCGAAACTCGACTTCGCCTGAGTCGAGCCACTTCCACACTTCGTAATCGATCTGCCCAACTTCGAAATGGTCCTCGAGGGTCCGGTAATTCCACGCCCACACGCGCGCCTGCCGCCCTTGAACTTCGCGCGTGGAGTCGTCGACTCCCTCGACGCGCACGCCCGCATAAACTCGCAAGCCCCAGAAGTGAATCTCGAGCAACATGGTCCGTCCTAGGAGAGGCTCACGGGGATCGTAGAAAGCGCGCACAAGGTGGGGGTCGACGAATTCGTAGGCCTCCGATAACTGCCGCGCAACCTCCCAGCTGCCTCGCGCCTCGGGGGGCCCGGGAGCTTCGGGGGGGAGTGCCCGGCTATATCGGTCGATGCGCCACCCGTTCTCAGGGATGAACGGCCCATCTTCTTGGGGGCTGAAATTCAGATCCTTGGTTCGCAAGCGGTCCAACACGGTGTGGGCGTCAGGGTGCAAGACGACGTGAAGCTCGGTCATTCGATGTCGATGCGGCGCGTCTCGATGCTGTTGAGCCCGGCGCGGGTGCCCCCTGCAAGTCGAGTGACGTGCTCGAGTACGGACAGCCACATATGAAGCTGCACTTCCTTTGCGATGCGGACTCTGTCGAACAGCAAGCTGGAAAGTCTGTCCCCGCTTCGGGCCCACGACTCGATCTCGAACACGAGATCGTCTTGTTCGTAAGCCCTGAACTCGATCTGACCCGCCTCGAGGTGGCCTTCCAGGGTCGCGAGCCGGAATGACGTAGGGGTAACGTCGACAACGCGAACGGGACCATCCCAGGGGCCGGGCATGCGCACCGTGAATTCATCGCCCAAGCAGATCCCATCGTGGTCTCCGCCCACCTTGAAGAACCGTGCGAACTCGGTGGGAGCCACCACGTTGGGATCGGCGCCGATCTGCTCCATGAGCTTCTCCGAGGAGCACTTGGCGTTCCGTATCTTGGTTCGATAGAGGCGATGGAAAAGGGGGCCGGCCCCGTCCTCGATCGTCTGCATCTCGTCGCGTTCGATATCCACCGGCAGTGCAGGAAGCTCGAGATCGCCAGATTCCGCCTTCTCTTCACTGCGGTGGATCGGCGTGGTCCGCCACATGTAGTGCCACGAGGTCAAGGCGACGCCTGCCGGCCAGCGGGCTGCGGTCGAGAGGCGGCGAGACAAAGGAAGTGAGCGCGGCATCGCGGTCCTTTACCCCCTGGGAAGTAATCTACCCAGCGTGCTGACGGCGTGGATGTACCGGTTCGGCCTTCGTGGCTGGCATCTTCACGTCCTCTCGCTGGCCTCGGTGGGACTCTGCATAGCCCTCTGGATCAGAGGCAAGACCGTCGACCAGGAGGAACGGGGCAACGCCGAGCGACGGGCCCTGTTCGTGGGCCTATGGCCACCCACCATCTGGCTTATCGGTGACTCTCTCGAGCGGCTCGAGTAGCACATCCGTATATAGAGATAGAGGTATGACGCACTCGGGGGGCCGGATCGTTTCGGTAAACGTCGGCACACCGCGCCCGGTTTCGTTCCGAGGCAAGGAGATCATGACCTCGATCTTCAAGGAGCCGGTGGCGGGCCGCGTAGTCGTTGCGGGCATCAACCTCGAAGGTGACGATCAGGCTGACCGGAAGGTGCACGGAGGTGTCGATAAGGCGGTGTACGCCTATGCGGCCGAGGATTACGCCTGGTGGGCGCGGGAGCTGGACCGAGAGCTACCTCCAGGCATGTTCGGAGACAACATCACGACTTCAGGGATCGATGTCAGCGGCGGGGTGATCGGAGAGAGATGGCGGGTAGGCACCAGCTTGCTCGAGGTGGCGCAGCCTCGCATCCCCTGCTTCAAGCTCGGGATCCGAATGGGCACACAGACCTTTCCCCGCCGTTTCTCCCAAGCGCGCCGTCCCGGCGCTTATCTCCGGATAGTCGAGGCTGGCGAAGCGGGGGCCGGAGACCAGATCGAACCGATCGGCAAACCCGAGCATGGCCTGACGGTGCGCGACGTCGCATACATCTACTACGCGGAGCCGGAGCGGGCAGCCGAACTCCTATCGGCTCCCCAACTGGCCGAGTCTTGGATTGGTTGGGCGCATCACCGGCTCGCCCGGCCGCCCCAGGGCATACAGGCGCGCACACCTAGGGATCAGGAGTAGACAACTCGCGGATCGATAACTGCATAGACGACGTCCACCACGAGTTTGCGACGATGATAAGAACGAGAACCTGCGGGAGCCTCGGGGATCAAGCGACCGACAAGGCGCGCAGGCGGTCTGCATCGATGCGTCTAACAAACGAAGGGGTCGCGCGGAACGATCTGCGAAACGATTCTGTGAAGTGGCTGTGGGTTGTGAAACCGACGCGCGATCCGATGTGCCTGACCTCGAGATGGGGATCGGCAAGCAATTCGAGTGCATGACGAAGCCGCAACTGCATCAGGTAGCCATGCAGCGTGTAGTTCGTCTCCGCTTTGAACAAACGCGCCAGATGAAAGGCCGAAATGAATAACTCTTTGCCGATCTGGTTCAGCGTGAGAGGTTCGGCGTAACGACGAACCAGAAGGGCTTTGGCCTCGTCAACCACCGGATGGTGGGGGCCATCGCGCGAACCTTCAGCCGCGTCGAGCACTTCGTCCAGGATGAAGCAGCAGACGTCCTCAACCAGCTCTGCATCCGGATTGGATGCGACCGAGAGGTAACGGACAAGTGCCCAGCGCGCTAGATGAGCGCGCGGCCTGAGAGGGACCAGGCGGCTGGCAAAGCGCGGGCCAGATCCATCCTCGACGTGACCGAGGCGGGGATGCGAGCGCAAGCGTTGAGGTCTGACGATCATGAAGATCGACCGGTCGCCCTCGGTCGAGATCAGCTGTCTCTTGTACTGATCGCCGGGGTTGTAGAGGATCACGTGATTGGGCCCGGTGAGGATGGGGCCTTCACTCATGACGCAGATGCCGACGCTGGTGGTGGGAAAGACGATGTGATGGCCCTCTCCGATCCAGTTCAGCTGGCTCCACAGCGGGTCCATGCGGGCACAGGAGAAAGCCCCCAGGGCGAAGTCATCGCCCTGATAGGTGTAATGGGCGCGGGTGATACCCCGATAAGGCGAGCGGCTCCCGTTTCCGAGCTCGGGCCATTCCCATCCCAGCGCCTGACCGGTCGAGGTGCGAGGCATCCTCTTTCCTTCCAACGGATGATGCAGGCGTCCCTACTACCGAGATAGTTGTACTATAACGATAGTAGTTAGCGCCGGGGGCGGAAGGGAATCCCACGACCCGGGGTGCGCAAGAACCCGATACTTCTGGATCCGACCGCGCTGAACCCTGGCGACGGGCAGCAAACGCAGCCGGTGCGGAGAGACGACGCTAAAGCTGCCAGGTATCCGAACGGATGATCGGAACGGTCTCGCCCTGCGCGGTGATCCCATCGACGTCGACTTCCGGGCCCCCGACCATGAAGTCGGTGTGCACTTTGGAATAGTTGAGACCGAGTGCGAGCTGCTCGTCGGTCGAGAGGTCGGCGGCTCCCGGGACGCTGTGGGCGATCCCCCCGCCATACGCGATGTGACAGGTAGCGTTCTCGTCGAACAGAGTGTTGCCAAAAACGACACCCGTCTGCCCCACGGCAGAGCTCTTGTCGACAAGCGCCACCTCTCCCAGGAAGGGTGCTTGATCGTCAGTCTGCAATTGCGCCTTGACCACGTCCGCCCCCGACGACGCGTGAACGTCGACGACTTTGCCGGCCTCGAAAGTCATTTTCAGATCGCGCACCACGACGCCGGTGCCTACCAGATAGAGAGGGCGAGTCGAGCTGACAACACCCTCGGTGCGGCGGAAATCGGGTGCGTTGAAGACCTCTTCGGTGGGCAGGTTCGGCACGTGTCTCTGACCCCAGGAGGTTTGGAAACGCGCGCTCTGCCAGGTCGAGTTGGGCAGTAGACCGACGGTCAGATCCGTTCCGGGACCCCGGAAATGGATGGCGTCGAGATCTCGTTTGTTGAGTGTGTCTGAACGCGCTCCGAGCTCCTCGACGCGGCTCCACCAGCTCGCAACCGGGTCGTCGTCGTACAGGCGCGTAGCCCGGGCCACCGCGTCCCACAGGCGATCGGTGTCGGGCTCGCCCAGCACGGCCTCCGCCCAGCCGGCGTTAGGACAGGCGATGATCGTCCACGCGGTGAGCCCTTGATTGAGCTGCTTGAAGCTCTCCTCGGCGAGATCGAGCATCCTCGCTCCGCCCGTCCGTTGAGGATCGATGTCGGCGAACAGCTCGGGCTCCGGATCTCCCGATATGGAGATCAGGGCTCCCTTCTCCGCGGCTAGGTCCTGCAGCTGCCGCAGCAGATAAGGAGGCGTCCAGGTCAGCATCTCGTCGTCGACATGGAGCAGCATGGACCTGCGGACGTGCTGGTCACCGTAGCCAACCGACACGTAACTGGCTCCCGCCTCGTAGGCGACCCTGGCCACTGCCCGCACCACCGGCGCGTGCTCCACCAGGCCCCTGATCAGCACCGGCTGACCGGGCTGAAGGTTGACCCCGACGTGTACTGCGAGTTGCGCATATCTCTCGATGAGCTCTGTTTTCTCCATCGCCGGACGATACCCCGGACAACGGCTCCAGCCTCCGTGTGCGATTAACCTCCCATCTGCAAGCCAACGCATCGCGTGCCGCCAGGAGGACGAGCCGTAGCTTCCGATCGCCAGACCATCGTCTTCGTGCCCGAGAGCGCTTACGGACCGACTAACAATTGCATCGGCATCGGAAAGGTCCTTCAGCAGCGCGGTCACCGAGTTGTCTTCGCCGCGGAAGCTTCGTGGAAAGGGCGACTGGAGCCGTTGGGTTTCGAAGAGGACCTGGTCGACCTGGCTCCCCCACCCGAAGAAGAGCAAGATGCTGGTCAGTTCTGGACCGACTTCATCATCGAAACCGCAGGTGAGTTTCGAAAGCCCACCATCGAACAGCTGGAAGGCTTCATCAAGCCCGTGTGGGAGTCACTGTTCGAAGGCGCCAGGTACGCGGAGCCGCAGCTTCAGAGGATCCTCGCCGACAGCGATCCCGACGTGATCGTCGAGGACAACATCAATTGTTTCCCCGCACTGATGACGCACGGCGCGCCGTGGGTGCGGATCGTGAGCTGCAATCCTCTGGAGATAAAGGATCCTGCCCTGCCCCCGCCGTTCAGCGGCTACCCCCTTGATGACGACAGTGGATGGAACGAGTTCCGCGAGGAGTACGCCCGCAGCCATCGGGACCTCTGGGAATCGACCAACGAGTGGGTCATCGAGCAAGGCGCGCCGCCGCTGCCCCAGCTCGAATTCATCCATACATCCAGAGCCCTGAACCTGTTCCTGTTCCCGGAGATCGCCGCCTATCCGCGCTCGCAGCCTCTCTCTGCAACCTGGCACCCCTTGGAATCGTCGGTGCGCGAGACCGAGGAGTCGTTCGAGATTCCCGACGAGCTAAGGGATGGCAGCGGTGCTCTGGTCTACCTGTCGCTGGGCTCGTTGGGCTCGGCGGACGTCGATCTCATGAAGCGGCTCATTGCGATCCTCGCCGACACGCCTCACCGGTACATCGTTTCGAAGGGCCCTCGTGCGGACGAGTTCGAGCTTGCCGGCAACATGTGGGGTCAAGCCCGTCTCCCGCAGACAAGCATCATCCCGCTGGTAGACCTGGTGATCACACACGGTGGAAACAACACGACTACGGAGTCATTTCACTTCGGCAAGCCGATGGTCGTCCTGCCGCTGTTCTGGGATCAGTACGACAATGCCCAGCGCGTGCAAGAGGTCGGCTGCGGCGTCCGGCTCGATACCTATCGTTTCGAGGGCAGCCAGCTCACTGCTGCGGTAGACGGCCTGCTTGCGAACACGGAACTGCGGCTCCGGATGGAGCGTCACGCGGACGGCATCCGAAAGGCAGACGGAAAGAGCAGAGCCGCCGACTTGATCGAGCGGGTGGGGGCACGCAAGGATCCTTCGAGCTGAGGCGAAGGATCCTTCGGGTTTGAGCAGCCTCTCTAGGCGCCCCTCATGTTCTGCGCCATGGCTTCAAAGATCTCTTGGCTGATCGCAAAACCTGCTTCGCCTTCTATGAACGGATCTATGTGCACGTCGCTCACTGCGGTGAATGGCATCTCGGCCATCATGCGATGCAGTGTCTCGACGTCGGGAACGTTCAGAACGGCGAAGCCACCGCCACCCGGAAACGTCCCAAAAGATCGGAACGAAGACCCGTGGCGCTGGTACCACTGACGCGACGCGCCGAGCATCATCGCAATGTGGTCGATGGGAAGCGCGCTGCGCGGCCGAACGACTACCAAGAAGTCCATGTCTGGTTTCCTCTCTGAGTGACAGGGTCTGCGAGAGGATACCCATCCACTGAAGATTGTGAGAAGCAGCGTTAGGGCGACGTGATCGTACGGCAGGCATGGAGGCGCAAGGCGCGGCGGTCCGTTCCGTCTCCCCGCACGCTGGGCATCCCCAGCCCGGGAGCCGAGCCCGTACACGAGACTCCGACTGTCTGTCCCCCTGCGCTGATCTGCACCAGAAAGAACGCGGCCACCAAAACACCAGCGGCAGCAAGAGCTGCGACAACGACGCGGCCCGCGCTGCCCACCGGTGCCGCACGCCCACGTGATTGGCGAACGCCGAGCAGTGCAAACCCAGAGGCAAGGAGTAGCGGCAGTCCGATCGAAAAGATCCCCAGCACTCCGACGATGCCGAGAATGATTGTTGATGCAACCAACGTCACCGTCGCAGCGCGCCCCGGTGACAAGATCCAACCGCCGACTGCCGCGAGACCAGCCATCGTTATCAGGGAAAACACCCACCAGACCACTGAGCTGCCGGGTTCGCTCTGACGTTGGATCAGGATGAGGTAAGCCGCACCGTCCGCCAGGGCAATGCGGATCGTGTCGGCACCCCTGGCTACGCTCTCCGGCATGAAGGGCAGTGGCCATGGCGAGGACGGGTCGTGATGTGATGGGAGAACCCAATGGTGTCTCTCTCCGCGACGTCATTGAGAGCGACATCGAGGTCTTCTTCGAGCATCAGAGCGACCCGGTGGCAACCCGGATGGCTGCGTTCCCGGCGCGGTCCAAGGATGCCCACATTGCGCACTGGCACAAGATCCTCGCCGACGACACCCTGCTTGCGCAGACGATCGTCTTCGACGGGCAGGTTGCAGGCAACATCGGGAGTTGGATGCAGGACGGCGCTCCTCTGGTCGGTTACTGGATAGGCCGGGATTACTGGGGAAAGGGGATCGCAACCTCGGCGCTTTCCCGCTTCCTAGAGGTGATGCGGACGCGACCTCTCTATGCTCACGTCGCAGTCGACAACATTGCATCGAAGCGCGTCTTGGAGAAGTGCCACTTCATCGTCGTGGACCGCATCGAGGGGGAGGACGGAGTTGGGGAAGAGGTTCTGGTCCTCAGGGAGTGATGCTTGACCGCCGGAATGCCGGCAACACGCACCGTTACGCCGGAACAGGCACGGCGCATCGCAGTACGGGCCCAGCTGCTCGACGGCATTGCGCGGGGGGTGCTTCAAACGGTGCGGCGGTTGGGTATTCTCCAGATGGATCCGGATCGAGTCACCCTCCTGTCCCCCTTCGACCGCCTGATCCACGATCGGGGTCGCGCCGAGGCTCTCTTCGGCCTTCATTACAGACTCGAGATGTACGGCACGTGAACGAGGACAACGAGGAGATCGTCAGGCTCACTCACCGATTGATGCGCGCCGTACAAGAGAGAGACATGGACCTCCTGGAAGAGCTCTTGGGCGACGACTTCACCCTCACCACCGGCCGGCCGGGGGCAGAGGTCCGGAGCCGCGAGCAATGGCTGTGGACCACCGAGCGCTATTACAGGATCTACGAGTTCAGCTTCGACGAGCTGGCGGTCCAGAGATACGGCGACTGCGCGGTCGTGCGCAGCCGGTACCGTCAGAAAGGAGTTATGGGGAGGTCGCCGCGGAACAGCGTGTTCCGGATGACGGACCTCTGGGTGCTCCACCCTGAGGGATGGCAGATCCACGTCCGGCATGCTCAACCGATCGAAGGAGACTGAGGCCAGGCCTCTCCATCTGGCGGGCAGTCTCAGAAATGATGCTCTCAGGAGCTTCTCAGCCTGGCGGACCCCCACTACCGCCGGCGCTGGCAAAATGGAGGTCCACAACAAAAAGGAGCTTCGAATGGGATTGGCGCAGAGGATGTCGCTGCTCTTCAAAACGAAGGCCAGCAAGGTATTGGACAAGGCTGAGGATCCGCGTGAGACCCTCGACTACAGCTACCAACGCCAGCTCGAGATGCTCCAGCAGGTAAAGCGTGGCGTGGCCGACGTAGCTACGTCTCGCAAACGCGTCCAGCTCCAACTCCAGCAGATGGCAGCCTCGCAAGCAAAGCTCGAAGCACAGGCCCGCCAGGCAGTCTCTCAGGGCCGCGAAGATCTGGCCCGCGAAGCCTTGACCCGGCGGTCAGGGATCGAAACACAAACCGCTGACCTCGAACGGCAGGAGGCAGACCTCCAGGCTCAGGAGACCAAGCTGGCCGACGCGGCGCAGCGCCTGCAAACCAAGGTCGAGACCTTCCGCACACGCAAAGAGACCATCAAGGCCACTTACACCGCGGCCGAGGCGCAGACGAAGATCTCCGAGGCGGTTTCCGGAATCTCCGAAGAGATGGGCGACGTGGGTCTCGCTATGCAGCGCGCCCAGGACAAGACCGAGCAGATGCAGGCGCGGGCCGGCGCTCTGGACGAGCTTCTGGCGACCGGGGCTCTCGACGACGCTACCCAAACGTCAGATCCCATCCAAAAGCAGTTGGACGCGCTTGGAACCGGCGATGGAGTCGATGCCGAGCTGCAGCGGCTCAAGGCAGAGCTCGGCCCCGGTGCCGCTGCCCCTGCTGCGCTGAACCCCGCCCCCGGCCCGGCAGAGGGAGGCGGACGATGATCGTGCGGATCCTCGGTGAGGGCCAGCTTGACGTCGACGAGGCGCGCATGGACGAGCTGAACAAGCTGGATAACGAGTTGTTGGATTCGTTGGAACGCGGCGACGAAAGCGATTTCCAGCAGCGGCTGACTGCGCTGCTGGACGCGGTGCGCACGGCGTCATCTCCGGTCGCCGACGATCATCTCGCTCCGTCCGAGCTCATCCTTCCGCACACGGACGCCACCATCGACGAGGTCCGCGAGCTGCTCGGCGACGACGGGCTCATCCCAGGCTGATGGCTATCACCCGTTTTCCCGAAGACAAGGGTCTCAGCGCCCGCATGGGCCTAACGATGTTCTTGCTAGGCCTCCTGTACGTAGTTTTTGTAGCGGTTCTCTTCGTCGTTATCAAGTCCGTACTGTTCGTACTCGTTCTGGCAGGCGGTCTCCTCTTCGCTCAGTATTTCTTCTCCGACAAGATCGCGCTGTTCTCGATGGGGGCAAAGGAAGTGACGCGGGAGCAGGCGCCGGAACTGCACGCCATGGTCGAGCGTCTGTGCGTCATGGCAGACATGCCCAAGCCGCGCGTTGCGATCGCTAACACCGATGTTCCCAACGCGTTCGCAACCGGACGCACTCCAGAGGCTGCGGTGGTGGCAGTCACGCGCGGCATCATGCACAGGTTGGAACCGCAGGAGCTAGAAGCGGTCCTGGCTCACGAGCTGTCCCACGTGGCGCACCGCGACGTGGCGGTCATGACGATCGCCAGCTTCCTCGGCTTGGTAGCGGGCCTTCTCACGCGGGTGCTCTTTTACTCCGGGATCTACGGCGGTGGATTCGGGGGCCGCGACGACCGGGATGGGGGTGGCGCGGCTCCCGTGATGGTCATCATGCTGGTGTCCGCCCTCGTCTACGTGATCAGCTTCCTTCTCACCCGGGCCCTATCGCGCTATCGCGAGCTATCCGCGGATCGGTCCGGCGCCATCCTGACCGGCGCCCCTTCACAACTGGCTTCCGCGTTGACCAAGATCTCCGGCGACATGGGCAGGATTCCAACGCGTGATCTGCGCAAGGCAGAAACCGTCAATGCGCTCGCTTTCGCCCCGGCGGTCTCTAAAGGATTCAGTCTCTCTTCGATGTTCGACACGCATCCTCCGTTGCAGCAGCGGCTCGATCAACTCGCGGAGATAGAGGCGGAGCTCGGTAAGTCGGGATGAGCCTGCTCGACACGATCCTCGGCCGCACAAAGCCCAAGGGTCCGCAGCTTTCGGCACTATTCTCGCTGCCCGCCGCGGCAGTAACGCTCGAGACTGCTGCAGGCCTCAAGACCTCCGGGCAGGCGGCAGTCGCCTTCAAGACCGTATCCGGCGGCGGCTTCGCGGCCACCACCACCGATCTCGACGCCCTCTTGGAGCTGAGCGCGAAGGAGTCCGACTCCAAGCTGAAGCAGTCCGAGGACTCGTACGGCTATCACTGGATCGTAATCACTGACCCCGAGCTCGAGGACCTAGTGGGTACCGCTCACGCGATCAACACGACCCTGGAGGAGCAGGGATTCGGGCCCCAGCTCCTCTGCTCGGTATTCCCCTTTGCCGGCGGGACGCAGACCGTCAACATGGTCTATCTCTACAAGCGCGGCACCTTCTATCCCTTCGCCTCCGCGGCCAAAGAGACGCGCGACAACCAGCTCGAGCTCAAAGTGCGAGCCCTGCTCGATCACGAACTCCCCATCGAAAAAGACCTGGCGCGCTGGTATCCGTTGTGGGGCCTGCCACTCGGTTGATCGTCACAAGCCCGATGGCGGGGGCATCCAACATTGGCCCTCGATCAGTCGTCGGGCCCGAGCGGGGGGCCGACCGTGATCTGCCCGTGTGCTCGGAAGATGGCCTCCAAACTCTCCAATGAAGACAGCGGCAGGTCCGCAGGGGGAAGGGTAGGCGTGGTTGCCGGAACGCCGGCATCGCGCACGAGGCGTTCGATGTCCGACGGTGTGCTGAGAACGAGCACCCGGGCAGTGTCGCTGTCGACGCGGAACGTGTGAGCCACTCCCCGCGGCACAACTGCCGTTCCCCCAGGTTCCAGTACGAAGCGTTCGTCCCCTGCCTTAACCGTCATTCCTCCCTCGAGCAGAATGTAACTCTCATCCTGTGGGTGGGTATGGAGAGGTGGCGACGCAAGGTGCGGAAAGAGAAACTCGATCAACGCGAATCGTCCGTCGCTCGCTTCGCCCGGTATTCTGATGATGGCCAAGGTGCCCACAAACCAGATGTGTTCACCCTCACCCGAGGCCGTCCAGGTCGCGCTCGTTACCGCGTGGTCCACCATGGGGCGAGGCTACTCCAACCCTAGTTCGGTTCGTAGCTCACTTCAGGATGTTCACAGCTCGGCCGGCGACCATCACGATTGCGGTGATCGACGCCATGGATTCGACGAGCATCAGCGACTTGGCGCGACTCGTAAGCGGCATGGTGTCTGTCGGGCTGAACGCGGTGGCATTCGTGAAAGCCACGTAGAGGTAATCCAGAAAGTCTGGCATCCAGCTTCCCTGGTGAAGTTCCGGCGTGGCCATCTGGGGAAAGAGAAAATCGGGAACTTGCTCAGCTTTCGATCCTCGGACACCGGGACCGCCGCGATCGAGCTCCCAATACCAAAGGGCGAACACCAGCACGAGCGTGATCCAGATCTCGATGCCGGAAAATATGAGTTGCCTGCCGCTGGCGGCCCCGCCCGATAAAACCAGGTGCACGAGCAGGGCGAGGGAAACTAGGTTCGCCGCGTTCACGAGCACGATCAAAAGCAGCGACGCGAAGCGCACCAGACGGGCTTCTTCGAGGTGCCGGCGGGGAGCCCTAAACGTCAGCGGAATGATCAAGGCCGCTTCGAGAGCAGGGATCACCCAGCGGGGCCCGAACGTGAGCCTTTCGGGCAGCGTTATGTAAAGGATCAACGCTGCGGTTGCCGCCACCGACGCGGGCCAGCGCGGTTCCCGAGGGGTCCGGTCCTCATGAGAGGCCGCGTCTTCTCCATGTGTGCGGTGCACTTGGCGACATTGTCCTCTGGCCGGCTCCGATACCTCGGTTCTGTACCGATCCGCCTGGTCAGGGCGGGTCTGCGAGACTTCGGCATCGTGGACGCTCCTATCCGGTACGCCCGCAGCGGAGATGTGAACATCGCCTATCAGGTGACGGGCGAGGGCGAGCTCGACCTGGTGGTCGTGAGTGGGTTCGTCTCTCATCTCGATAACGACTGGGCGCACCCCGATTCGGCCGGGTTCTTCGAGCGACTCGGCTCCTTCGCTCGCCTCATCCGTTTCGATAAGCGCGGCACCGGCCTGTCCGACCGCAATGTGGGAATGCCCGATCTCGAGACTCGCATGGACGACGTGCGGGCGGTGATGGACGCTGTTGGCAGCAAACGCGCGGCACTGTTCGGATACTCAGAGGGCGGGCCGATGTCCGTCCTGTTCGCGGCAACCTATCCTCAGCGGGTCACGGCTCTCGTGCTGTTCGGCACCTATGCAAAGCGCACGGGTCCGGATGAGGACTACCCCTGGTCACAAACCTGGGAAGAGCGCCTTGCCTATGCCCGCGAGACCGAGAGGGACTGGGCGGTGAACGCCGATCTCGGGCGGATGGCACCGGGTGTGGATGGTTCGATCGCAAGGTGGTGGGCCGCTCGGGCGCGAGCATCGGCCAGCCCCGCGGCAGCACGAGATCTGCTCCTGATGAACTCACACATCGATGTGCGGCCGGTGCTGAGCAGCGTTCAAGCGCCGACGCTCGTCCTTCACCGGACCGACGATCTTGATGCGCGCGTCGAGGAAGGCAGGTACATCGCCGATCACATTCCGAGGGCCCGCTTCATGGAGCTCGACGGCAACGTTCACATCCCCTGGTTCAACCACGAGCAGTATCTGGATGATGTTCAGGAGTTCCTGACCGGCACCCGTCCGGCCCCCCTGCAAGCGCGCGTGCTGGCGACCGTGTTCTTCTGTGACCTGGTGCGGTCGACCGAGCGTCTCCGCGAGATGGGCGACGCGGCGTGGACCGCCCTGCGCAACAGATACGAGGGGGCCGTGCGACACGAGATCCAGCGATACCAGGGTGAGGTCATTGATGCCGCAGGCGACGGACTCTTCGCTCTGTTCGATGGTCCGGCGCGCGCCATCCGCTGCGGTATCGCTATCCAAGCAGCCGTACAGGAGATAGGGCTGGAAATCAGAGTGGGCGCACATACGGGTGAAGTGGAGCGGCCGCCGGGTGAGGCGCCTAGAGGGATCGCGGTTCATAGCGGTGCAAGGATCTGCGCAGCCGCAGACAGCGGAGAGATACTCGTGTCGGGGACCACCCACGACCTCGTGGTTGGGTCCGGCATCTCATTCGCGCCGCGAGGAGAGATCGAGCTGAAGGGTATCGGCACGCGCGCATTGTTCAGCGTGATCACGTGACGCTGCCCATTCGCGGCGCTGGTTGAACCGACCGAAGCTACCTGAAGTAACGCAGCCCGGCGGCCGCGAACAAGCGGTCCATGTTGACGGGTTTCAGATGCTTGTGGGCAAGCCCTCGCAAGATGAGCGGCAGCGCTGCAGCCGTGTGGCGCTTTACATGCAAGATCACGATGCTGCCCGGATGTACATGGGACAGCACCCGACGAGCGATCGTCGCCGGAGCTGGGTTCTGCCAATCCGCTGGGTCGACGTTCCACAAGATGATTCGCCCGTAACCCGTTTCTTCCGAGCCGCGAAGCACGTTCGAGTCGTACGCCCCGTATGGCGGACGGAAGTAAGGCGTACTCGTGAAGTGAGCAACCTTCCACCACGCGCCCGCGTCCTTGCGGAGACGCCATGCTGTTGCCGAGGCCGGGCTTCCCGTCAGTAGGGCGTGATCCCAGCCGTGGGAACCGACATCGTCTCCCTTCCTGACCGTCGCTCGAGCGAGAGCCGGATAGCGAAGGACCTCTTGTCCGGGGCAGAAGAAGGTGGCCTTCACCGTGTGCTTGGACAAGACATGGAGGATGCGATGCCATGCCACCGGGTCAAGGCAATCATCGAAGCTCAGCGCGACGCGCCTGCCTGAGGCGGGAACACTGGTGAAGACCTTTGGGTGTACCGGCCGGACGATACGCAAGATCCTCTGCTGCGTCGTAGCGGAGTTGGCAGCATCGTCGGTGATGATCATCCGTGCCGTGTAGAGGCCGGGCGGAAGACTCCTTCCTCGCGGCGTCTTCGGACGGAACGATACAGCTGCTTGTCCCCGCCGGCGGCTGAACGATCTGAAGTCGGTCCTGCCAATGGCGTCGGACACTTCGACTCCCACCTTCACGCGATGTGATCGATCCCACGACCAGTAGGAAAAAGAGATCGGGTCGAGGCCCGACACGGGCCGTCGAGGAAGACCGTCGAGGGTCGCACGTGGTGGTTTCGTATCGATGACGACGGAGGTCGACGCGCGCAACTTGGTCCCAGTACGGCGGGTCGCCACCGCCTTGAACTTGTAATGGTGGTCTCGGAGGGTCGAACCGCTCACCTTCCCGCGCCACAAGATCGTCTGGCGCCGGACCCAGCCCTTGGTTCTCCAGACTCTAAGGACGCGCCCTCTGCGGAGCAACTTGGTCACGAGGTGAGCGCCCTTAAGCGAGCGAACCCGGATGGTGGTCGTGTCCTTGCGCCCGTCGCCATTTGGCGAAACGGCGTGCCTCGAAGACCTGATGGTCAAGGGTGGATTATCGATCCGGACGGCGGCAGTGTCATGGATGCGCGTGGAGGCCCTTATCGCGACTGCTCGAACGAGAGCTCTTCCAACGTAGGCAGGTAGTTTCCACGACACCGACCAGCGATCACCCTTGGTGCGATCGGTATCGATGGGCGACCACGTGGTGCCCTTCTTGCTCCACATGAATCTGACTGCCGAAAAGTTCCCTGTCGTTTGGGCAACGAGAGTTGAGCGATGGGAGAGGCGCGCACCGGCTGCGGGGGCCGTAATCGTCACGGAGAGTTCAGCCGCGCGCAGCGGGCTGGACGAAGCCAGCGCCGCCACGCAAGCCACAGCTAGGCACACCGCCAGTCGCTGCAACGACTCGATCCTCACTTTCGGCTCTCGAGCCACACGATCAACGGTTAGCGGACCAGGCTCGCGGATTCTCTTTCGAAACTTTAGACGCGCGATCGTGAGCGTGGCCGGCTATGCGGGTAACGATGCGTCGATCGTCGACGAAACGAGTCTGTCTTCGTCCTCACAACACTTTGGTTGCCTAGCTTTGCGTAACCTTCTCCGAGGCCGGTGACGCAGTGACTGAGACCCACGAGCCGACGCGCTCCCAGGCAAGCCCTTCCATACGATCAACCCACGCGACTTTGTAGTCGGGGCACAACTCAGCCGTAGCTGCCGCGAAGGCGTCGGCGTCGGGCTGGGTGGCGAACTGCTTGCGAAACACTTCTGTGCCCTGTGGGTTCGTTAGGCTGACTGCGAAGCGGAGGGGTGATGCGCTGAGTTGTGGCAGCCCAGACAGGCTATCGGCCTGGCCGGTGGTCACATCGGAGGTGAGCGTTTGGCGAACCTCTACCACGTGGCGCTGTGTCATTTTGAGCCCCTTTGTGCCGTTGAGTACCTCTGCTTGCATCATGGACTCCGCCGGACCGACTCTCTATCCGCAGCTATGCGTACATACCGCCCTTTCTTCAGGAGTCGCAGTGTGGTGACGGGCACAGGACTCGGCTGGTTGCGGCCGAACGGTGAGCCGGTCTGCGCCTTGCCCCATCCCACCACAGCACCCTTCGGAGGTGGCCGCGAACCGTGGGGTTGGATGGGAATCGGCGTAGGCTTCTGAGCGAAGCGCTGGCGTCAGGGGCGACGATGAAGCGACGAGCTCGGCGAGATACCGACCAGCCTGGGGGGGCACCGGCTCGAACCTCGCCAGGCCTGCGAGCCTTCATCAATTACCGTCGCGATGACGCCTCTGGGCATGCCGGACGGCTCTACGACTCACTGACGTCCGCAATGGGACAAGAGAACGTCTTCATGGACATAGACACGATCCCGGCGGGCGAAGACTTCCCCACGGTTATCGATCGGGCATTGCAATCCTGCGATGTCCTGTTGGCGCTGATCGGACCGAGGTGGTTGACGGTGGCGGACAGGAACGGGAATCCGCGGCTCGAGGACCCAGGAGACTTCGTCCGAGTGGAGATTGAGGCCGGACTGGAACGTGGCGACGTGGCCGTGATCCCGGTCCTCGTGCAAGAGGCGGGAATGCCCCGGGCTAGCGACGTGCCACAGTCGCTGGTCGCCCTCACCCGGCGGAACGCCTTTGAACTAAGTGACAACAGGTGGCGGTCGGACGTCGAGCGTTTAATCCACGCAATGGAAAGGGTCGCCGCTGAAAAACGGGAGCGCGAGGTTAGGGAAAGGGAAGAGCGCGAGGCAACGGCGCGGGCCGAGCGCGAGGCCGACCTAGAACCCGCTCCCCTCCAACCTCAGCGCACACCGCGCAACCGCTGGGCCTATCTGTTGTCTCTCCCCCTTGTGTTACTCGCGGTTGTCGTCTTCTTCGTGGCAAATCGCGGGGGGTCGCCACCGAGACAGGGTGGGCAAGGGTCGACGACTACGCCTCGGCCTTCCCACTCACCAGTCATCGGCGGTCAAATCCTGCCAACAAAAGCCGGAGTGAATCGGTCGGCGACGGCTTCGGATTACGAGAATCCCCTCATCGTCGTCAACGCACCGGATCCAACCTTGATCCGGGCCAACGGGATGTACTTCGCCTACACGACCCAAACAAATGATGGGGCCACCCATT
>JAXDJR010000015.1:0-74385 GCA_034667545.1 Actinomycetota bacterium | reverse complement strand
CAGGGTCGCATTGGCGTGATGGGCGGAACATTCGATCCGCCCCACAACGGTCACTTTCATATCGCGACCGAAGTGGCTTCGGCCAAGCAACTCGACCAGGTCATCTTCGTCCCCGCGTCGCAACCGTGGCAGAAGTCGGGATACTCCGACGCAGAAGATCGGTTGGCCATGACAGCCCTCGGTGCCGCGCGCGATCCTCGGTTCCGCGTGTCCCGAATCGAGATCGAGCGCGCGGGACCTACTTACACCATCGACACGATTGCAGAACTGTTGGAGCAGTTCCCGGGGGCCGAACTGTTCCTGATCCTCGGAGCCGACGCCGCTTCAAACTTAGGGACATGGCATCGGGCAAACGAGTTGGCCCGATACAACGTGCAGATCATTGCGGTACCACGTCCCGGCTTCGACGTCGCAATGCTGGAGACCCGCAAGCAGAAGCTGCCATTTGAGGTCATAGAGGTGCCGCCCGTGAACGTTTCTTCCACCGAGGTACGGGCGGCGGTGCAGGCCGGCCGGTCCATAGAGGGCCTGGTCCCCCCTGAGGTGGCCGCGTATATCAAGCGTCATCACCTTTACAAGGACGGCCCGGTCCCCCGCTAGATTCGCACGCGGGTGTACCCCTCCCAGGCAGTGGGGCAAGGTATCGTGCATATGACATTTTCGAGCTGACGAAAGGTGTTTGCGGAATCCGCACCGTATGACAGAAGCGTTGGATCTAGCTCTTGCAGCTGCTCGCGCGGCATCCTCCAAGAAGGCCGAGCGCATCGTCATCCTCGACGTCTCCCGCCAGCTCGTGATCACCGACCATTTCGTGATCTGCGACGGCAGGACCCAGCGTCAGGTCAGAACGATCGCGGAGGAAGTCGAGCGCCGGCTGCAGGAAGACTCGGGCGTGAAACCCTTCAGAAGAGAAGGGGCGCGCGAGGGCACGTGGGTCCTATTGGACTACGTGGACTTCGTGGTTCACGTGTTCCAGCCAGAGCAGCGCGACTACTACGACCTCGAGCGACTGTGGGCGGACGCACCTGTGGTCCCTTTCGAAGACACGTGGGAGGAACGAGATGAGCCCGCCACGGCGGAGGCGACGTAGGAGAGGAAGAGGCGAGCAAGCCGAAGCCCCCGCCAAGCGGGCCGACGGTCAGCCGCAGACAGAGACCGGGCGCGAGCAAGCGCCTCAGGCGCGTTCGCGCAGCCGTCGTAGGGGTCGGGGGGGAGCGCGTCGTCAGTCGAGCTCGCCGTTCTTGTCCGAGGATCTAGTAAGGGCTCTGCCGAAAGCACGACCGGCGAGCCTCACTGGGCCCCCCGATGGCCAGACGCTCGAAGCCCTTATCGGCGATCTTCAATCGGAGTGGGGCGTGCCCCAATACCCGCAGGAGTACCGCATCACCATCAAGGTTGCGGATGAGAGAGATACCCGTGGCGAACGGCCCGTCGTGGCGTCTCCGGAACCCGGTGGCCAGACGCAGCCAACGAGTGAGACGTCTACGGCCCCCAAGCGGGAGCGAGCTCCGGCCGCACCACGGGTGGTTGGCGCATCGGGCGAACGGGAGGCCGCGCCCAAGCGGCGGCGTGGCCGGCGCCGCCGCCGTAAGGGAAAGGAAGGCACGAACGGGGCGACAGGGGGCGCCTAGAAGCGATGACGTGAACCAAGGATCGACACGAGAGGATCCGATTCAAGCGTCCGGAGAAAGTCCTATGAAAGCTGGGCCCTGCTAGTGTCGGTGCCCGTTCTCGGGGGCCCGTAGCTCACTTGGTAGAGCGCCGCCATGGCATGGCGGAGGCAACCGGTTCGATCCCGGTCGGGTCCACAGACGGCGCTTGGAGCGCCGACCGATCCCATCGGCGGGAGGCAACCGGTTCGATCCCGGTCAGCCCTCGCGTACAAGCTAAATTTCCGTCATGGCCACCACCCGACGAGCCGACATGTTCATCGATCTCAAAGACGACCCGCGCGAGACCGGTCCAACGTTGGGCGACGAGCGCACCACGCTGGTCGAAGCCCTGCGCTGTTGTCGCCTCACATTGGAGATGAAATGCGCAGGGCTTGACGCGGAGGCCATGGCGCGGCGTTCGATCGAACCGTCGACGATGTCGCTCCTGGGGCTGGTGCGACACCTGGCCGAAGTAGAGCGTGGGACGTTCCGGAAGACGATGGCGGGACAGGATGTGCCCCGGCTGTTCTGCTCCGACATCGACCGTGACGGTGATTTCGATGGTGCTGTTCCCGACCCCCACGTGGTTGGGGAGGCGTGGGACGCATGGCGTGCGGAGGTGGACTTCGCGACGCGGTTCGTGGCCGAGGCTCCCAGTCTCGACATCACCGGTGACGATCCCTTGAATCAGCATGGCAGCGGTGGAGGGCCGATATCGCTGCGCGAGGTGCTGGTCGGAATGATCCATGAGTACGCCCGCCACATGGGTCACGCGGACCTGTTGCGCGAGCGGATCGACGGACGCATGGGCCAGTAACCCACCCAGCCAAATGGCTAACCGGGCGTAGGGAAAACCGCAGCGAGCTGGGACGTCCGGTGCCTGTACTCGCTGCGTAAGACTGGAGCAGTGCTTCTCATCGATGCGGCAAATGTGATCGGGTCACGTCCCGACGGCTGGTGGCGGGATCGACCAGGAGCCGCCCGAGCGTTCGTGGAGCAAGTTCGCGCTTCGGCGGGGGCGGGGAGACTGGCTCAACCCGTTGTCGTGGTTCTCGAAGGGAAGGCTCGCGCTGGCGTCGAGCCAGGCGTGTCCGACGGCGTAACTGTTCTTCATGCGTCCAGTAGCGGTGACGACGCGCTGCTGGCGGTCACCGCCGATGCGACTGGCAAGGTGACACTGGTGTCAGCAGATCGCGTGCTATGCCAGCGCGCCGAGGCCCTGGGAGCAGACGTGGCTAGACCCGGATGGCTGCTCGATCTGCTCGATACGTGAACGACCGGTATAGGTCGCTCGCCCGCTGTCGATTCCGACTCACGACCCAGGAGCATTCACCAACTCGGCATCAAACTCGTCGTCGCACAATCGGTTCTGCCAAAGAAGGCTGCCTATCCGCAGCGCTTGCGCGGTGAAGGCACAACCCTCAGCCGTTGGCCTGCGTCCTTAGGTGTTTAGCAAGAAATCGATGTCCTTGGCAGCGGGCCGTGATCTCGATCGTGCCCGCTTTTCAAAGTGATGATCGCACGTCGTCCTTGGTTATCGGGTGGCCCAGGTTTGCGGGCACACGCACGGTGAGGAAGGCATTGTTGTAGTCACGCGTGGAGGCGTCTTGTACGAGGAGATCGACGTCGTAAGGAGGAACGAGATCGACTTCTGTCTTGCCGTCTGATCCGAGTATCCCCAGCCACGATCCAGAAAGCTGGATCGGCACATCCTGCTTGTCGCAGATGGGCGCATGTAAGAGAGCGCGGATCTCCGGCGGAAGCCGATGGATGCCTCTGCGGACGAGGACAACGTCGTTCTGTCCCGGCATGAGCAATGCAACGTTGGGTAAGACGCCGCGCAACCGAGCTACTGGGATCTTCTCGTCAGCAGGGTGCTGCTGGCCAGTATCGTTGCAGCCTGGCACCACCCCGAGCCCCGCTCGGTCTCCTTGCGGCGGAACAACATGAACCGTCGTGCCTAGGTAGCTCCGGTGGTGGTAATGAACGATCATGGCGCACGCTGCGTCCCCGGTTACCCCTCCCTTAGGACTTGCGATGCCACATCCAGCGGAACCCAGAAGCATGATTGCGATGAGCAAAGCGGCTGAGAACCTGCGTTCCATGTCCTTTAGACGAACCCAATGCTCTTCATGTTCCCTGCGCGCTCTAGCTATCGCTCAAGGCTCCCAACTCGCTCGGCGACTGCCGGGCGATGTCAGTTCTCGGCAGGACAAGCTTCCCGGGTCGCAGATGCCGGTGCCAATCTTGTCGTAGACCACTGATAGGTTTATGCCACTATGGAAGCTCAGGTATGGACAGTTATCGGCCTGTTGGCGGCAACCCTGATCGGTTCGCTCGTCTATCTTGGCGGCCGGATCGAGGGCCAAGGAACCAGGATCGACGCTCTCGCAACCAGGATGGATGCACGATTCGATCGGATCGACGAGAGATTCGACCGGGTCGACGAGAGATTCGACCGGGTCGAGGCGCGCTCCGACATCCTCGCGATCAGGATCGACGCCCTGAGCGCCCAGCTGGGTGATCGCATCTACGAGCTTGCTTCCAAACTCGAAGACCACTTACGGTGGCACGCGAGTTAGCGGGAGAGGTGCGGGAGTACCTTTCAGCAGTCCTCCTGCGCGGATCGCCTTTGAGTCTTATCCACCCGTGATGCAGTGTGTCGGCGGTACGCCTGTGAGATTCACAACGGCCCAAACTTCTGTGAGAACGGCGGACAGGCTGCTTGAGACGAGGCGAGATCAGTGATGCGGATGTGACGATCTCGCGCGGCGTGCGAGCGCTGGTCGTGGTGCTAGTCGCCGGCGGGATGTTTATCGATGCTGGCGCTACTCAAGCGGCGCGGTTCGATGCCCCCGCTGCAGCACCACTTGTAACGAGTCCGGCACACTCGACTTCTCGGCCCCCAATAAAGGGCGATCTGATTCCGTTCGGTCACCGGCGAAAGCGAGAGACGGCGCTTTACTCGCGCCGGCACTACGGCGTGGCGCGGTGGCGTTTGATCCATCGCAGGGTGATAGTCCTTCACTTCACCGGCGGCAGCAGCTATTCGTCGGCATGGAACACCTTCGCGACGGATACGCCAGATCTAGGAGAACTTCCCGGTGTGTGTGCGCATTTCATCGTGGGCCAGAGAGGGACGATCCACAAGCTGGTTCCGGTATCCATCCGCTGTCGTCACACGATCGGTCTTAACTACACCGCGATCGGCGTCGAGATGGTTCAGGCTACGGGGGCCGGTTCGCATTGGGCCGACCAGCAGATCCTGCACAGGCGCCCCCAGATCAGGTCTGCACTGCGCCTGGTCAAATGGTTGAAGGTTCGCTTCCACATCCGGAGGCACAACGTGATCGGACATGCCATGGCGAACGCCAGTCCGTTCTTCAAGGATCTCGAAGGATGGCGCAACACGCACACCGACTGGCTGCGGCGGGATGTCAAGGTGTTCCGCCACCGGCTCGCGCGCATGTCCTGACCGACCGGCCCTCCGCAAACTTCGCATCCAGTCCCCTCATCTACCCGTCTGTCACAATCGCGGGCGTGAATCAGCTTCCGTACATCGATTTCGTGCGCGATGAAGGGGCGGCCCTGGCTGCCGCGGCCCAGCGCGACATGAAGGCACGGGTGCCGTCGTGCCCGGAGTGGAACGTCTCTCAGCTTGTCGAGCACACGGGCTACGTCCACCGGGACATCTCGGAGCGCTTGCGCCGTAAGACGATCGAGATGGACCCCCCGCTGGAGATCGAGGACGCCCCCTCCGAGGAGGCCGGGTTGCTCGAGTGGTACGGGCGGGGGCTGAACGCGCTCGAGCAGCTCCTCCGCGAGCTGCCCACCGACTCGCCCGCGTGGACCTGGTGGCCCCCCGACAACACCGCCGGTTTCTGGCGACGGCGGATGGCCCTTGAAACCGCGGTCCATCGCTGGGACGCAGAGAACGCCACGGGCATGGCCGCAGCGATCGACCCCGAGCTCGCCGCCGACGGCGTTGATGAGTTCTTGGACATTCACATGCAGGAGGACGGGGGCGAGCCTTACGAGGGTGCTGAGGGCACGGTGCACTTCCACGACACGGACGGACGAGGCGAATGGCTCTTGAGACTGACCAAGGGCGAGACTCCGGAGGTCCGCCGAGGTCATGAACGGGGTACCGCCGCGATTCGGGGCAAGGCATCCGACCTTTTGCTCTTCGTGTGGCGTCGCAAGCAACCGAGCGACTACGAAGTCCTCGGCGACGAAGCCCTCGTCAACTCGCTCTGGGAGTACTTCGGCCCAGGCGCTTAGTCACATTTCCTGCGGTCCATATCTTCAGCGCCTCTTCCTGGCGTCCCCTAGGGTGAACCTCGCGCGATCAAGGAGTGGGGCATGACTAAGGTGACTGCGGCAGCGGTGCAGGCGGCACCGGTGTTTCTCGATCGGGAAGCAACCATCGAAAAGGCTTGCGGTCTGATTGAGCAAGCCGCATCGAGCGGTGCGGGGTTGGTCGTTTTCCCTGAGGCGTTCGTACCGGCGTATCCGGATTGGGTGTGGCGAACCACGGCATGGGACGACGAGTCCCTGTTCGGCCGGCTCGCCGATCAGTCTGTGGTTGTACCGAGTGCAGCGACGCAACGACTGGCCGGCGCGGCAAGGTCGGCGCGCACGTACGTCGCGATAGGCGTCAACGAAAGAGACCAACACGGCAGCACGCTCTACAACACGCTTCTCTACTTCAGCGATAAAGGTTCTCTTATCGGCAAACACCGCAAGTTGATGCCGACTGGCGGAGAGCGTCTGGTGTGGGGCATGGGTGATGGATCGACCCTTGAAGTCTTTGACGCTCCCTTCGGGCGTCTTGGAGGTTTGATCTGCTGGGAGAACTACATGCCGTTGGCGCGTGCGGCGATGTATGCCCAGGGCGTGGAGGTGTGGGTCGCTCCGACGTGGGACAACAGCGATACGTGGGTGTCGACGCTCAGGCACATCGCCAAGGAAGGCCGCTGCTTCGTCATCGGCGTTGCGCCGTGTCAGCGGGGCTCTGACATCCCGGAAGAATGGCGCGGCCAACTGTACGGAGGCGAGGACGATTGGCTGAGCCGTGGCTTCTCCACGATCGTCGGACCAGAAGGAGAGATTCTCGCGGGACCTGTGTCGGAACGCGAGGAGATCCTTTACGCCGAGCTCGATGTTGCCAAGGCACGCGCGTCACGTCGCGAACTCGATGTAGTGGGACATTACGCACGGCCCGACGTCTTCACTCTCACCGTCGATACGACCGCTCGGTCCTCCGTGAACCTGGGAGCAGACCCCCCCGGCTCCTGACCCGATGGGTCCAGGCCTACGGGGTGGTTCCCACAAACGGGAACTTTCTCCTCCGCCTCCTCCGTCCAAGGGGCACAACCCGCGACAGGAGGCAGCCATGAACAGGTTTCGTCGGATCGGTGTCATCGTTGGGGCGCTGTTCGTAGGTGCCTGGGCGATCGGGTGCGCATCGGGGGCAGCGGGCGGCAGCGGCTCCGGGTCCGCGGCCGTTCACGGGGCGGCACGCCCGGCGAAAGGGGTGGTGCGCGGCGCACTGACTCAACCCGACGCAGCGAACGGCAGCATCCGGTCGAACTCGTCCAGCTTGCAGCCGGACACCTCCCTGCCTCAGATCGGGCCCAAGATCATCAAGATCGCCGATGTGGACGTGGCGTTGCCCCGGGGCGGCTTTCAGGATGGTCTCCAGAAGGCCCTCCAGATTGCCGGGCGCTACCAGGGCTTCGTGCTGTCAACGACCGTGTCGAGCTCCGGCCCCCCGACGGGCACCGTAGTCATACGGGTTCCCGAGTCGCGCTTCGAGGCAGCTGTGGCCGATCTCAAGGGGTTGGGAAAAGTGACCCGCGAGAACGTGTCCGGCCAGGACGTCTCTCAGGAGTTCATCGACTTCCAAGCCCGCCTGCGCAACGCGAAGGCTCAGGAGGCGGTGCTTCTTCGGTTGATGGATCGAGCGAAGTCGGTGTCCGGCACGATCAGGGTCGAGCAGCAGCTCGAAGGGGTGCAGCTGTCGATCGAGCGGCTCAAGGGTCAGCTTCGCTACCTCGGGAGCCAGACAGCCATGAGCACGATCACCGTCGGCTTATCGCAAACAGGTGTTGTAGTTCAGCACGACAGCACGATCCAAAAGGCATGGCGCCAAGCCGGAGCGGCCCTTCTGAGTGTGATCTCCTCGGTGATCGTTGGAGCCGCTTACGTGCTACCCATCGGTTTGCTTGCGCTACTCGCCCTCCTGGCGGTGCGTTGGTGGCGCCCGCGGATGAGCGCATAGCTGCTTAGGTCTCCGAGGCTCGCCGGGGGTTCCACACCACCCTTCCGGCGGGCCTCGGTATCTTCATCGCCATGAAGACCTACGTCGCGATCGCCGCCATCTGTCTCGTAGGACTGGCGGCCTGCAACAGCAGCGACGCGAAATCAGTCGGCGCGGGCTCCACAACATCTCTAGATTCCGTCACTCCCTCCCCATCTCTGACACGGACGCCGTCGGGAACGCCGTCGCCTTCTCCCTCCCCAACGGCGTCGGCAGCATCAGATGACGGCTGCAGCAACGAAGCCGCGGTCCTGGCGACGCCTGGCCTTACGAGACCAGGCTCCCTGCGAGGAGACGTGGACGGTGACGGCCGGCCAGACACCGTACGGATCGCACTCGATCCCTCCGGCGCCACCGGATGCCAGGCCTTCGTTGCAGTTCGCACAGCGAGCGGGACACAAGCGGCAGCGGCGATCCGGCAATGGGAACCGACCCCTGTCCTTCCCGCGCCTCATCTGAACTCGGTTGCCCGGATAGACGGTGCCCCTGGAGGCGAGGTGGTCGTCGATGTCGCTGCCGGCGCATCAACGCAGTTCGAAGGTGTCTACACCTATTCCGCGGGCACTCTCGTTCCCGTAACGATAAAGGGCACCCCTTTCACCGGCCTCTTCGCCTACGGGGGGAGCGTTGGCCATCTCGACGGAGAAGCCTGCAACCGCCGCGGCACGGTCGTGATCTCGGGAGCTTTGGCTAAGGGATCCTTGGGAACCAGGTACAAGGTGGTGCGCCGCTTCTTCAGGCCGGGGACCGGCGTACTGAAGTACCGCCCGAGGCGCACTCAACGCAAGACTCTGTCGCCGGCCGCCCTCCAACGCCTTCGAGAGTTCTCGGGCGCACCTTTCGCCGGTTGCCCAATCGCCTGAAGCCGGGCGGCGTGCGCGCCGATTAGTGTTCCTCGATGGAGCGGGAGTACGACCACAAGTCGATAGAAGACCGCTGGATGAAGGAATGGATCGGCGGCAAGTACTGGGCTGCGCCCGACTTTCCCGATCCGGCGAAGAAACGCTACATGCTCACGATGTATCCCTATCCCTCGGGGGACATGCACGTTGGACACGTCGAGATCTTTGCGATCCATGACTCGATAGCGCGCTTCGTGCGCATGCAGGGTTACGAGGTGCTCAACCCCTTGGGGTTTGATGCTTTTGGATTGCCCGCAGAGAACGCGGCTATCAAGCGAGGGATTCAGCCTCGAGAATGGACCGACAGGAATATCGCCATCTGGCGGGCGTCCGCCGAGCGCTTCGGATGTTCCTTCGACTGGGACCGGATGCTTTCAACCTGCGAACCGGAGTACTACCGCTGGAACCAATGGTTGTTCTTGCGTTTTTACGAACGCGGTCTCGCCTACCGGAAAGAGGCGGCCGCGTGGTGGTGTCCCAAGGACAAGACCGTCTTGGCGAACGAGCAAGTCATCGCAGGACGCTGCGAGCTTTGCGACACCGTCGTCGTCAAGCGTTACCTGTCGCAGTGGTTCTTCAGGATCACCGATTATGCAGACAGGTTGCTCGATGACCTGGCGCTGAATACCGGCTGGAGCGAGCGGCTGAAGACCCTCCAGCGAAACTGGATCGGCCGGTCGTTCGGCGCGGAGGTCGATTTCAAGCTCGAGGGCATCGCGGAGCCGGTCACGGTCTTCACGACGCGGCCCGACACCCTGTGGGGCGCTACCTTTTTCGTCCTTGCCCCCGAGCACCCGCTGGCCGAGGAGCTCGTTGCGGACACCGACAAGGAGTCGGAGCTCGCCGAGTTCAGAAAACAGGTCGAAGCGATGACCGAGATCGACCGTCTCTCCTTGGAACATCCCAAACACGGCATGTTCCTGGGGAAGTACGCGATGAACCCTGTCACCGGGGAAAAAATGCCGATCTGGGTGGGGGACTACGTCCTGATGGATTACGGCACGGGGGCCATCATGGCGGTTCCCGCCCACGACCAGCGCGATCTGGACTTTGCCCGTCAATACGGGTTGCCTGTTCGTGTCGTGATCAGTCCGGAAGATCGCCAGCTAGACCCGATGACCATGACCGAAGCGTGGTCACACGATGGCGTCATGGTCAACAGCGGTGACTTCAACGGGATCTCAGCTTCGGAATCGGTAGAAGCGGTGGTCGCGTGGCTGGAAGCCAACGGCCTTGGCAGGCGCGCCAAGAACTTCAGGTTGCGTGACTGGTTGATCAGCCGGCAACGTTATTGGGGAACACCGATCCCGGTCATCCACTGCGAGCGTTGCGGTGAGGTACTGGCCCCAGACGATCAGTTGCCGGTCGTCCTGCCTGAGGTCGTCGACTTCAAACCGACGGGCGAGGGATCACCGCTCGCCACCGCCCACGACTGGGTGAATGTCGACTGTCCGCAGTGCGGGGGCCGGGCCCGGCGTGACACCGACACGATGGACACCTTCGTAGACTCGTCTTGGTACTTCCATCGGTATCTGGATCCGCACAACGACCACGCTCCCTTCGACCGCGCGAAGTCAGATGCATGGATGCCGACCGATCAATACACGGGAGGCATCGAACACGCGGTCGGCCACCTCATCTATGCCCGCTTCTTTCAGAAGGTGATGATGGACATGGGCATGGTTCGAGACCCGGAGCCGTATCCGAACATGCTCAACCACGGAGTCGTGACGATGGGCGGAAAGAAGATGTCCAAGTCGCGCGGCAATATCGTCGAGGCCAGTGCGGCACTCGATCTGTATGGAGCAGACTCACTACGCCTGTACCTGCTCTTCTTCGGCCCCGCCGAACAAGCGATCGACTGGCCCGAAGAAGGGGTGACCGCGATCGGACGGGTGACCTTTCCCTGGCTCCAACGGGTGTGGCGCTTATGCGAGCAGGTGCAGGAAGCCGCTGCGGACGCAGGCGACGGCGCTGCCGAGACCGAGCTACGGAGACACATCCACAGGACCATCAAGATCGTCACCAAGGACTATCAGGGGTTCTCGTTCAACACCGCCATCGCCCGGTTGATGGAGTTGGTCAATCACGCTTACCGCTATCAAGCTGAGGGCGGCGGGGGACCTATGGTTCGAGAGCTGGTGGAAGCCTTGCTCAAGATGCTGGCGCCGATGGCCCCTTACATCACCGAGGAGCAATGGCACCGCCTCGGGCACGAGACATCGATACACAAGGAGATGTGGCCGGAGTTCGATCCCGCACTTGCCTCGGAGCAAGAGGTGACGATGGTGATTCAGGTCAACGGCAAGGTGCGGGACACGCTGTCGGTCGCGCCGGATATCGCGGAGTCAGAGATGAAAGAGCTGGCTCTCTCCTCCGACAAGGTCCGCAGCTACCTCGACGGTGGTGAGCCGTCCAAGATCATCATCAAGCCGCCGAAGCTGATCTCCCTGGTGGTGTGATCTGACGAGGGCTCGGCCTCCTCTGAGGTGGTATCCCCATGCGGAATCTGAAGTCCCCGTTTCCTGCGCGCCTCAGTTACTTCTGGAGGTTTCACTTCTCGACCACAAACCGGATATCAGAAAGTCCCCGAGCAGTAGGGCGCGATGTGGGTGTGGAACATCGCGTCCATCCGCTCGACGGCATCGCTCGGCTCGACGCGGCCCGCCCTCGCAAGCTGAGCGAGGCTGAACCCTCCCAGGTAGACGGCGCCGAGATCCGACGGTGTCAAAGTCATTTCAGCAGGATCTTCGGTGCGCGTCACCGAGGTGCTCGTACCGGTCGTGTCGATCCGCCACGAACCACTGTTCCACGGACACAACGGATCTTCGATAGCGATAACGACCCGGTCCGCAGCCGCGAACGAACGCGCCTGGAGGGCGAGCTCGAGATCGACGACGCGCAGCCACAAGCCATCTCCCAGCGTCTGTCGCAAGCGCCTGGGCTCGTCCAGCATGAGATACAACGGGTGATCGATCGGCAGCGAACGCGCTTGCACCCTCTGCATGAGATCGATCCCAAAGAGGAATCGCCAGATCTCTCGAGTGGCGCGAGCATCGATCCCCAGGGCCTCCCGAACCACCAGCTGGCTCTCGGACACTCCTGTCCAGTCGTGCTTCACTCGGTAGGACGCGTATGCGTCCGGTTGTCCCGAGGTCTCGTGCACGGCGCAGAAGAGCGGTCCTGCGCCCCGTCGAATGTGGGGCGCGTCGGCCAGCGTGTGCACCGACCAGAAGTCTTCGTTGCGCGAATACATCCCGGGGCGTTGGCGCCGTACTTGTTCGTAGATCGGGTCGAAGATCTTTGCCGCGTCCTCGCGCGCGAGCAGCCGCGTCTGACCTACCGGTCCCGGGTCATCCCGGAACCTCGCACGGTCCCGCTCGATGTCGCTCCCGCCTTGCAGCGTCGCGATGGCGTACCCGAACCGCTCATAGATCGTGCCCTCGGAGGCCCACAGCGCCGCCAGCGGCTCACCTCTCCGGTGGACATCGCCCAGCTGATGTGTCATCAGCTGGGTCAGGATCCCTCGACGCCGGTGGCTCGGCAAGACGCCCACCATCGTGACCCCCGCCGTCGGTAGGTCGGCACCCGGCACGCTCATCGAGAACGAAAACGCCCCCGCGGTTCCGACCATCCCATCGCCGTCGGCAATGTAGTGGCACCGATCGGGCTCGAAGATCCGTCGTTCCTTCTCGAGGTCCTCAAGGTGCGATTCCTCACCGAAGGCGGCCTCCACCGTCCCCAAGAAAGAGGCGATGTCCTCGGCTGAGCAAGTACGGACCTGGAGTGGCATCGGCACATGCTAAAGGGGCGGTCTTTGGATTCGGTTGTGACCATCCTCACTGCCGTCTCGCTCGCTTCGGCGTGAACTCTGCCACGTGTCGGACATCATCATCGCGAGCGGCTGGCGCGAACGGCTCGAGGAGTTACAAACGCGGCGCGGCGGCTGGATCGTTGCCGGTTTCGTGGTCGCCGCCGTAGCAGCCGCATTGCTGATGTGGGCCCGCGGCGCCCCGGCCCAGATCGCACCGCCCGCCACGGAGCAGTCAGGAGCGGTGCAACCACCCGCCGGCAACCCACAAGTCTCGGCTCAAGTCGCGGCCTCCCCTTCGGCAGGGTTCCTCTATGTGGACGTCTCAGGCGCCGTTCGGCGGCCGGGTCTCTACAAGCTGGATCTGGGGTCCCGGGTTGCGGATGCGATCCAAGCCGCAGGTGGCCCCGCGACGCACGCGGACCTCGACCTCCTCAATCTCGCCCAACTCTTGACCGACGGCGTGAAGGTCGACGTCGCACGCAAAGGAGAAGTCGCGCCGGCGGCCGCCACGGGAACGGTCGGAACGTCGGGCGCGGCGCCGTCGCCCTCTGTGCCGGTGGTCGACATCAATACTGCGGACGAACCCGCACTCGAGCAGATTCCCGGAGTTGGACCGGTCACTGCCAATGCCATCCTGGCCTACCGCACTCGCATCGGGCACTTCACATCGATCGAGCAGCTGCTCGACGTGAACGGCATCGGGCCCGCTACGGTCGAGAACATCCGCCCTTATATCAGCATCTAGTCCCACCCCCAGGGTGCGCAGGCCCGCCCAGGCCACGGCGACGGGACACCGGGGGGTGGAGATTGTGCTGCGTGAGACCGGTGATCGCGCTTTGGGTCCGTCGGTAGGAGATACGCCTTCACCGTCAACGGCACAGTGAGGCTGCTACGGCTGTGGCTCGCCGTCGCGGGGTTGTCGGCGGGGGTCCTGTGGGGGTACGCGCATCCCGGTCCTCTCCCGGCCATCGGTCTGTGCGCGCTCGGGGGCGCGACCCTGAGCTTCCGGCGAAAGGCGATCCTGCTGCTGGTGGGCGTCGTCGCTGCTGCGTTTGGCGCGGGAGCTCTCGATGCCTCGCTGCGGACCGAGCGCACGGCGGCAGTCTCGGTTCTCGCATCAGACTTCGCTCATTGCGAAGTCACGGGGCGCGTGCTGGAGGATCAAGGTGCCTTGGGCACGCTGGTTGCGCTCGCGCAGGCACACTGTAATGCTTACGCACCCATCCAGAATCCGGGCACCGTGATGTTTCCGACGCGTGTCGCCGATCCTGGAGCGACGGTGTCGGCCTCCGGCACGCTCGTTCCTCTGCAGGACGATCCCTTCGACTTAGCGCGGAGGCGAGCCGGGGCTTCCGCGATGTTCGACGCGGGTTCGAGTCGCACGGGCCGAGCTTCCGCTCCGCCGCTGCGTCTGGCGTCGGCGATACGCAACGGCCTGCTCGACGCGACGCGATCCCTCGGCCCCCCGCGGCGCGGTCTGGTACGAGGACTCACCATCGGTGACACGAGCGACCTCGATCCTGTGACCGTTGACGACTTCCGGCGTGCCGGACTTTCTCATCTCCTTGCCGTATCGGGAGAGAACCTTGCGATGTTTCTCGGTGCCTTGGCGTTTGCGATACGCCGGTTGCATTACCGGCTGCGACTGCTCGCGTACCTTTGCGCGATCGGACTGTTCGTGCTCGTCGTCGGCCCGCAACCTTCGGTGTTGCGCGCTGCCGTCATGGGGGCGGTGATGGTCGCGGCAGTCGGAAGGGGGCATAGCGCGCAACCTCTGGCGGTCCTTGCCACGGCCCTCATCGTCGTGATCGCATTCCGGCCGGGGCTGGTCTTTTCGGTAGGACTCCAGCTGAGTGCCGCCGCCACTAGCGGGATCGTGCTCTGGACCAAGCCTGTCGAACGAGCGCTCCGGATCCTCCCGCGCGCCATCGCGCTTCCGCTGGCGGTGACGATCTCGGCGCAGATAGCCGTGGCGCCCATACTCATCGCCACCTTCGGTCAACTGTCAGTGATCAGTCCTCTTGCGAACCTGCTGGCGTTTCCTGCAGTGGCCCCGCCCACCGTCCTGGGCCTCTGCGCCGGTGTGGTGTCGCTGGCGAACGCCGCTGCCGCCCGGCTGCTCGCAGCCATGGCGAGCCCCTTCGCTGGTTGGATCGCGTGGGTCGGGACATCCCTCGGCAGGGCCCCCGGTGCCGCGGTGGATCTTCCCAAGGCCGCCGCCTACTTCGCCGCCGTCCCAGTCCTCGTCGCCGCCGTTGCTGCCGCCGCGCGCACCCTCGAATAACCTGCGAGAGTGAGCCTTTATCACTTCAAGGTCCTCTTGACCTCGCTCGTTGTCGCCGCCGCCGGGGGGATCGGAGGAGGCCTGGTATTCGCCTGGGTCGGCCATCGGTCATTGGCATACGGCATCGGCACCGGCTTGTTCTTCGTTTCCCTCGTGTGCCTTGGCCTTGGGTTACTAGGAGCTACCGAGCCGCAGGAAGGATGGGCCTCTAGGCGAGGGGTCGAGGGCCGCCGGGGTTTCATGGCCCGGGTCGCGGGTGACCGTCCCGGCGTCGAGCGAGTGTCCTCTGCCGAGCTCTTCGTCTGGGGTCTCGTCGTGGGTGGAGGCATCATGGCTGCCTCCTTCGTCATGTACGGGCTCGCCGCCCGGTGAGCTCCTATTTCTGGGTCCTCGAGGACAAGGCTGGTAACGAACTGCGGTGGACCGAACGGTTCGACAGCCAAGAAGACGCGGAGAGTTGGATGGGGAGAGAGTGGGCGACCCTCAGGGAAGAGGGAGCGAGCCTCGTGGTCCTGATGCGGGACGACGAATCTCTCTACCGGATGGGTTTGGACGAAGAGTGAGTCATCCTGCCTACCTTCTGCGAGGGAACGAGTTCCTTGCAGAGGAGGGATTGCAGAAGATCCGCGCCGAAGCCAACGTGGACCCCTTATCGGAGGTCGCTTTCGATTCCGATGCACCGGGGGCCGAGATCGTCACTGCGCTAAATACCACCTCTTTGTTAGGCGGACGGCGGCTTGTGATCGTGCGCGGTGCTCATGAGCTGAAGAAGGAGCAAGCTCAGCCTCTGCTCGCGTACCTCGAGGCGCCATCACCCGATTCGGTGTTGGTGTTAATCGGCACGGGCCGCACGAAGTTCGATGATCTCGTGAAACGCGTGGGGGCCGTAGTGAGTTTGGACGCGCCGAAAGGCAGGGCGCTCGTGGGATGGGCGCGCCAGCGCGCCAAGACCCATCGGTTGCAGCTCGACGACCCCGCAGCATGGGCGCTGGTTGATGCGGTCGGCGTCGAACTGCGCGACCTGGACGGAGCTCTTGCGCAGCTCGCAACTGCGCTGGGCCCCAACTCACGCGTTCGCCGCGACCAGGTCCGTCACGCATTTCCGCGGCTTGCAGACGAGAGGATGTACGTCTTCACCGATGCCGTGGGCGATCGCCGGCTGAGCGTGGCGATGAGCGCATTGCGTCGCCTGCTCGAGCAAGGCGATCCTCCCCTTGTCCTGTTTGGCGCACTCGTGGCGCATGTCAGAAGGATGCTCCGGGCCCGGCGCTCCGCAGATCAAGGACCGGCTGAAGTAGCCGCATTGCTGGGGTTGCCGGAGTGGCGCGCACAGCGACTGGCTAAGCAAACGCGCTCTTATCGCGAGGATGAGCTGATATCCGCTATGGAGATCCTCGCGACCACCGATCTCGAGCTCAAGGGCGGCGAATCGCCCGAGGCTGCGCTAGAGAGCGCGGTAGTTCGGATAATCGGAAGCGGCTGACCCGACAGGCTAGCCCAGCGAGGCGAGTCGCTTAGCCAAACGAGATTTCTTGTTCGCTGCCTTGTTCTTGTGGATGACGCCATCGCTGGCGGCCTTGTCGAATGCCCGCGCCGTGCCCCGGTAGGCCTCCAGGGCTGCGTCCTTGTCCCCGGCTTCAACAGCCTCTTGGAAACGCTTTACTTGGGTCTTGAGGGACGAGCGCTTGCCCTTGTTGCGAACGCGGGCCGCTTCGTTCTGAAGGTTCCTCTTGATCTGACTCTTTATGTTCGCCATACGTAAAGCACCTTTACTCTTGCTCTCTTTGGTCTCGCAGGATAGCAGGACCGCTTAGTACCGTAGCGAGATGGATCAAGCTCATCAGCGCGCCTTTGCCGTTATCAGCCACGTGGATCACGGTAAGAGCACGCTCAGCGATCGCCTCCTTGGATTGACCGGCACCGTCTCCGAGAGGGATATGCGCGAGCAGTACCTCGACCGCATGGATCTGGAGCGGGAGCGGGGCATCACGATCAAAGCGGCCGCAGTTCGCATGGAATACCGCGCGGCCGATGGAGAGGTCTACGAGCTCAATCTCATCGACACACCGGGTCATGTCGATTTCGGCTACGAGGTATCGAGGTCGCTCGCTGCGTGCGAGGGTGTGCTGCTGTTGGTCGATGCCGCCCAGGGCATCGAAGCGCAGACTTTGACAAACCTCTATCTGGCGGTCGATGCCGGGTTGGAGATCATCCCGGTCCTCAACAAGATCGACCTCCCTGCTGCGCAACCCGAGAAGTATGGTCAGGAGATCGCGGGACTCATCGGCTGCGATCCCAGTGACGTCCTGCGGATCTCTGCCAAGACCGGCGAGGGGGTGGCCGAGCTGCTGGAGGCGATCGTCCACCAGATCCCGCCCCCCTCCGGTGACCCGGGTGCACCGCTGCGGGCTCTCGTGTTCGATTCCTATTACGACATCTTCCGCGGCGTGGTTGCTTACATCCGTGTCGTCGACGGCGCCATCCGCGCCCGAGAGCCGATCCGCTTCCTTGCCACCGGCGTCGAAGCTGAAGCCGACGAGATCGGGATCATGGCCCCCGATGCAACCCCGATAAAGAGTCTGGCAACCGGCGAGGTTGGCTACCTGATCGCCGGCATCAAGGAGGTAGCGCTGGCGAAAGTCGGAGACACCGTGACGTCGAGGGCTCGCGGTGCCGACGTCGAGGCTCTCTCGGGCTATCGAGAGCCGAAGCCGATGGTGTTTGCGGGCATCTATCCGGTCGAAGGAGACGACTTCCCGCTGCTGCGCGACGCTCTCGAAAAGCTGAAGCTCAACGACGCCGCCTTGGTGTACGAGCCAGAGTCGTCGAGTGCGTTGGGATTCGGGTTCCGCTGCGGCTTCTTGGGTCTGCTGCACATGGAGATCGTCCGGGAGCGTCTGGAGCGTGAGTTCGACCTCGAACTGATCGCTACGGCCCCCTCGGTTGCGTACGAGATCGAGTTGTCCAACGGTGACCGGCGCATCGTCAGGAACCCCACCGACATGCCGGATGCCGGAACCATCACCGAGATCTCGGAGCCATATGTCTCGATCATGGTGGTGACGCCCTCGGAATACGTGGGAACAATCATGCAGCTCTGCCAGGAGCGTCGGGGTGAGCTGAAAGAGATGCATTACCTGTCGCCGGAACGTGTCGAGCTCAGGTATCACACGCCTCTGGGCGAGATCATCTTCGACTTCTTCGACCAACTCAAGAGTCGAACGAAGGGCTATGCCTCCTTGGACTACGAACCCGTGGGGATGCATCCCGCGAACCTCGTGAAAGTTGATGTGTTGCTCAACCAGCAGCCCGTCGATGCGTTCTCGACGATCGTGCATCGGGACAAGGCTTATGCCTACGGCAAGACGATGACGGAGCGATTGCGCAAGTTGATCCCGCGTCAGTTCTTCGACGTGCCGATCCAAGCGGCGATCGGCTCCCGGGTCATCGCGCGGGAAACGGTGAAGGCGAAACGCAAGGACGTTCTTGCGAAGTGCTATGGGGGCGACATCACCCGCAAACGTAAGTTGCTCGAAAAACAGAAGGAAGGTAAACGCCGGATGAAACAGATCGGCTCCGTGGAGGTCCCGCAATCAGCTTTCATCGAAGCGCTCCGCCTCGACCAGGAAGTGAAAGCACAATGAGCGTGGTAGTGGCCGAGGCAACGCGGTCGGGGGCCTGGCTAGAAGATCCGGGGTTCGGCGTGTACGTGCACATCCCTTTCTGCCGCCACCGGTGCCACTACTGCGACTTCAACACCTACGAAGGTCAAGAAGCTCTGCACGCCGATTATGTGGTCGCCCTGGTGCGCGACATCGAGCGGGCCGTAGGCGATTTTCCCCGCGCGACCTCGGTCTTCTTCGGAGGCGGCACTCCGACCCTGCTGCCTCCTCCCTCCTTGGCTCGCATCCTGCAGGCGGTCCGCGACCGGATCGGGATCGAAGAGCATGCCGAGATCACGGTCGAGGCCAACCCGGAAACCGTCGACGAGGGCATCTTCGAAGCGCTCCTCGAGGCGGGATTCGGCCGGGTCTCCATCGGTATCCAGTCGCTGGCCCCCCACGTGCTACGGGCGTTGGGGCGGGAACATTCGGCGCACCGAGCTCTCGACGCGATGAGGGCGGCTCGCCGGGCAGGAGTTGCGGACGTGAATGCAGACTTGATCTATGGCTCGCCCTGGGAGCGCCCCGAAGATTGGCGATCGTCGCTGGAGGGAGTCCTTGCGGAGCTGCCCGATCACATCTCGGCGTACGCCTTGACGGTGGAAGAGGGGACTCCGCTGGCGACCTTGGTTCGGACCGGGCGAGCCCCGGACGTCGATCCGGATATCCAGGCAAACCGCTACGAGGCGGCCGGTGAGCTCCTTACCGCGGCGGGCTACGGTCGATATGAGATATCGAACTGGGCGCGCCCGGGCCGGGCTTCCCGCCACAACGTCCTCTACTGGTCGGCCGGCAACTACCTTGGCTTCGGGGCGGGCGCGCACGGGCACCTCGATGGACGCCGCTCATGGGCGATCCGTTTGCCTCGGGACTTCATCGCTGTGGCGGACGATGGGGGCTTCACGGAGGAGGGAGCCGAGAGCCTGGAAGCAGATCACCGAGCGGGAGAAGCCCTGATGCTTGGCCTTCGACTGACCTCGGGAGTGAATCTGGCGGGCTTTTATCGCCGCTTCGGTGACCTGTCCGACTCTCGCGCCGGGGTCCTCGAGGAGCTCGAGAATCTGGGCCTGGTGAGCCGTGCGGAGGGATGGCTCCGGCTAGCCGGCCACGCGACGCTGATCGCCAACGAGGTGCTCTGCCGCCTCGTCTAAAGGCCCTGGCCCCCGGTGTCGATAACGGGCCTAATGAAACATCTTTCGGTAGCAGAGGCCCGCAGGGGCCCTCGTCGTGACGACCTGATCCAGTACGTTGCTCGCAACGACCGGTCGCTTTCAGACGTCCTTGTCGACCTTGAGCCGATGCAGGACGCCACCGACCTCAGGGACCTCTACGCTGGTCTCGCGCGCGCCACCGTCAACGCGGTGAAAGCTGACGCGTGCCTTGTCTCGATCTTGGACGAAGACGGGGAAACGCTTAGGGACGTCTCCGCCAGCGTGGTGCCGCCGGCCCAGCTCAACGACATCGCCGGCGAATACCGGCTGGACGACTACCCTCTCACGAGAGCGGTCATCGATACGAAGCGGAGCTCGATGGTTTCTCTCTCTGACCCTCATGCGGACTCGAGCGAGACCGGATTCCTGCAAGAGCTGGGGTTCTCGCAGGTCATCCTGTCGGCGCTCGTAGTCGACGGGACGGCCATCGGCATCGTCGAGGCTTATCGCCTCGACCAGCGGCCCTTTCGGATAGAGGATCACCGGCAGATCGAGGTCCTGGCGCGGTTCGCGATGAACTCCTATTCCAACATCCGATGGGCCTCCAAGTTGGAATCGCACTACACGACCACGATCGAGACGATGGTGTCGGCTCTCGAAGCCCGAAACCCGGACACGAACGCCCACGCCAAGCGGATCCCCGATCTGGTGTTAGGGCTCGCCTCGGCGATGCATCTGTCCCCAGAGTTCCGCCGCTCTCTGAGGCTCGGTTCGATCCTGCACGACGTCGGCAAGATCGGCGTGCCGGACTCGATCTTGCTCAAGCCCGCTTCCCTTTGCGAAACCGAATGGCAGATCATGCGTCGTCACCCCACGATCGGAGAGCGCATGCTGAGACCGATCGAGTTCTTGGCGCCGGCCCTGCCCATCATCCGGCATCATCACGAGCGCTGGGACGGCGGTGGCTACCCCGATGGTCTCGCCAAAGAGGAGATCCCCTTGGGGGCGAGAATGGTCGCCGTCTGCGACACCTTCGACGCGATGGTCTCCGACAGGCCCTACCGAGCAGGAGTGCCCGTCGCGGAAGCCGTCGACGAGATCCTGCGCTGTACCGGTACCCAGTTCGATCCCATGTGCGCCAGGTTGCTGGTGGAGATGCTCACCAAGGTTGGCGACGAGGATCTCGAGGAAAAGCTCGTCCGTTACGCCAACTAGGCAACCCGGAAACGCCGTGCCATCATCGCGGGGTGGCTTACCTCGGGAATCTCACCTGTCGCGATTGCGGTCTTACTTTCACCTCTCGCTGGGGCTCTTTCCAGGACGCCGATGAGTACAGATGCGAACGTGACCACGTCGTCCACGTAGAGCCCGTCTCGGGAACCATCCTGGCTGTGGACGGAGACGTATCCGACGGCCGGACGCTGCTCGAGGTGAGGGGATTGTGCCCCCGGTGTTCGTCCGAGCTGAGCACGGGCAGGCTGCCCTGTTGCCCGGTGTGCGGGGGCCGGGACCACGAGATCCTCCTGAGCGGCACGCTCGGCTAGCGCCGGCGAGAGGATTTTTGAGCCCGGCGCACCGCCGGATGCCTGCCCAGATGCGTGGGGGACCGGTTAGCACTCCCCGTCGGAGAGTGCCAGCCGGGGTACCATCGTCAGCCCATGGTCGATAACGCTCCTCTGGACGAAAGAAAGTCCGCGATCCTGCACGCCCTCGTGTCCCATTACGTCACGACCGGTGAGCCGGTGGGGTCCAAGACCCTCGTCGAGCGCTTCAAGCTCGGCATCTCCCCGGCCACTGCCCGTCACGAGATGGGTCTCCTCGAGGAAGGGGGCTTCATCTTTCAACCCCACACCTCGGCCGGCCGGATCCCTACAGATGTGGGCTACCGCCACTTCGTGGATTCCAACACCACGGGGGCCCGCCTCTCTGCGGGGGACGCACTCAGGATTCGGCGCTTCTTCGTCGAGCCCCGCTGGGAGTTCGAAGATGCTTTGCGTCAGACTGCCTCGCTGTTGTCGGCCCTCACCGATCACGCCGCCGTTGTCTTCGCGCCTGCGGTGGACCGCAGCATCGTGCGAGACCTCGAGCTGGTGGGATTGATCGCAGGACGCGCCATGGTGCTCGTGGTGACCGATATGGGCCGGGTGCAGAACTACGTGGTTCTTGTCGATGAGTCCTTGACGCAACCCGAGCTGGATCGCGCCGCCGGCGCTCTGAAGCGCCTCGTGGTCGGTGTTGAGCTCGAAGGGTCGGCGAGAGTGATAGCAGATTCACTCGCTACCTTGCCTCCCGATCTGCGCCCGGTTGCCGCCCGCGTCGCTGCCGGACTCGCCCAAGAGACCTCCCAGCGCGAGGCCGAACGGGTCTTTCTGGAGGGAACTTCGACGATGGTCGACGGGGGTAAATTCCCCGATCTCGAGACCGTCAAGCAGGTCGTCGGCGCGCTGGAGCATCGCCGAGTGGTGCTGGAGATGCTTGCCGAGTCCCTTGGGGAACCAAACGTCTCGGTGCGGATCGGAACAGAGAACCAGGTTCAAGAGATGCAGGCGTGCTCGGTTGTTACGGCTCCCTATGGAACCGAGGACAGAGCGATCGGGTCGCTCGGGGTGGTGGGGCCGACGAGGATGGACTACCGCCGCATCATCGCCGCGGTGTGGGAGGTCGCCGGGAATCTGGGCCGCATGCTGACTGGAAAGCGTTAGCGATGCCCGATCCCTACGAGACGCTCGGCGTGACTAGAAGCGCATCGGCTGAGGAAATCAAGCGCGTCTACCGGCGGCTGGCGCGCCAGCATCATCCCGACGCGAGCAGCGATCCCGGCGCCGAGGAGCGCTTCAAGGACATCACCCGGGCCTACGAGGTCCTATCTGATCCCGAAAAGAGACAGCGCTACGACATGTTCGGAGACGAGCGAGGCGCTCCGGGCTTCGGGGGGTTCGGCGACATCTCCGATCTTTTCTCGTCGTTCTTCGGCGGCAGCGCGTCGGGGGCGCGCGGATCCAACCGTGGCGCAGACGTAGTTGCTGAGGTTGAGATCACCCTCGAGGAGGCCGCCCTCGGGATCGAGCGAGATGTTGAGATCCAGACGCTCTCGGAATGCCCCGATTGTGCGGGGACCGGGGCGGCCCCCGGAACGTTCCCCAGCCGCTGCAGCATGTGCGGGGGCACTGGTGAGGTTCGACAGGTGCGCCGAACGGTGTTCGGCAACGTCATGACGGCAACCACCTGCGGACGGTGCCAGGGGAGTGGCGAGGAGATCGCTACGCCGTGTCCCGTATGTGGGGGAGCGGGCCGGATCGAGGGGACCGAGACCCTGACGCTGTCGATCCCTCCAGGTGTTGACGACGGGGCGCAACTGAGGGTGACGGGGCGTGGTCAGGCCGGTGTCCGAGGGGGCCGGTCGGGAGACCTCTACGTCCTGATCCGCGTCGCACCGCACGACATCTTCCGGAGGGTGGGCGACGATCTGGGATGCGAGGTGACCGTGCCGATGTCGACTGCTGCACTGGGGGGAGAGATCTTTATACCGACCCTGGAGGAATCTGAGCTGGTGGAGATCCAGGCCGGTACGCAATCCGGCGAGGTGATAACTCTGCGAGGGATGGGGATGCCGCGTCTTCGCGGACGAGGGCGCGGGGATCTAGTCGCCCTCGTAAAGGTCGAGACCCCTCGGCGCCTCGATCCCGAACAGGAAGAGCTTCTGCGCCGGTTCGCGAACCTTCGCGATGAAGAGGTCGCTGAGAAAGGCTTCCTGCACAAGATCAAAGACGCGTTCCAGTGACAGAGAGCGCGATTGCAGCAGCCCGGCCAGCCGGCATCGACGCCCGCTAGCCGAAGAGCCCCGTGAGCGGGAGCGCTTGGTTCATGGCACCCGAAGGTGATTGGCTTTCCGATCGCGTCCTGCTCAGCGTCGAGGAGACCCACCACGCCCTTCACGTGCTCCGGGTCTCGCCCACAGAGACGATCTGCGTGTTCGACGGTAATGGGACCGTCGCTCGCTGTGCGATGGACGGCGTCAAGGATGGCCGCCTCGTAGCCTCGATCATCGACAAGCGAACCGAGCCACGCCCCTGGCCCGAGATCGCTCTCTACCAAGCCGCGCCTAAGGGTGCGAAGCTCGACGACATCGTCGTGCGATCGGCCGAGCTGGGGATCGCGGAACTGCGCGTGTTCGAATCGATGCGTACCGTGGTCCGCTGGCGGGGTGCCAAGGTTGCACAACTCGCCGCGCGCTGGCACGGAAGGGCGCGAGCTGCAGCGAAGCAATCTCGCAACCCGTTCGTCATGCGCACGGGGCCCTCGATGACCTGGCCGGAGATGCTGGATCGCATCGGAAAGGAGCCTTTCGTTGTGACCCTGTGGGAGGATGCTTCCACCGGGCTGCGAGACGCTCTGCCGGCGACGGCCGAGCGGATAGCGGTGGTCGTCGGCCCTGAGGGCGGATTCGCGGCCGAGGAGGCCGAAGCTCTTGCGGCCGCGGGTGCTGCTCTCGTATCGCTCGGCCCCCGCATCTTTCGCACCGAGATGGCGTCCGTGGCGGCCACGGCGGCGTTGCTGTGGCACTACCGCCTCATCGGATAGCGTCCCCGCGCATGTCCTCTGCTCTCTTCACCACCCTTGGCTGCAGGTTGAACCAGGCGGAGTCCGACGCCATGGCGGAGCAACTGGCGGCTCGGGGCGTCGGCGCCCCTGCCGAGGGCGAAGAGCCTCAGCTCGTAGTCATCAACACGTGCACGGTTACGCGCGAGGCGACCAAAGCCTCTCGGATGGCGATCCGCAGGGCGATCAAGACCCATCCCGGAGCCAGGGTCGTGGTGGCCGGTTGCTACGCAGTCTCGGACCGCGACGAGGTTGAGGCGATAGATGGCGTCGACGTCATCGTCGATAACTACGACAAGGAGCGCATCGGGGACGTTCTGGCGGGCCACGCGGAGATCCGCCCCTTGCTGCAGATCGGACGCGTGGCTCCCACAGCGCTGGTAGCACCGAAGGTGCGCGCCAACCTCAAGGCCCAGACGGGTTGTGATGAGTGGTGCAGTTTCTGCATCATCCCGACGACGCGCGGCCCGCTTCGCTCAATGAACGAAGACGATCTCGTCGCCGAAGCTCGCCGCCGAGTCGCTGCGGGCACACGCGAGCTCGTCCTAACGGGGGTCCATCTCGGCAAGTACACCTACGACCACGGAGGCGACGAACGCAGCTTGGTCCGTCTCTTCGAGAGACTGTTGGGCATCCCAGGCGTCCTCCGGATCCGGCTGTCGTCCATCCTTTCGCGCCATCTGACGGACGAAGTCGTCTCGTTCATGGCTCAGGAGCCACGTATGTGCCGTTATCTGCATGTCCCGATGCAGTCGGGCGATGACGCCGTCCTGGCGGACATGAACCGCCCCTACCGGATAGATGACTATGTGAGCGCGATCGAAAGAGCCTGCGCGGTTATCCCCGGCCTGGCGCTGGCAACGGACGTCATCGTCGGCTTTCCGACCGAGACGGAGGAGGCCTTCTCGGCAACCATGGATGTCGTTGCACGCCTCCGCTTCTCGAAGCTGCACGTATTCAGGTACTCACCTCGTCCCGATACCGAGGCTGCGGCCATGCCCGACACGGTCGGGCCCGATATAAAGAAGCAGCGTTCGAAGCGCCTCATCGACCTCGGCAACACGATCAGGCGGCGCTTTCTGGAAGACCACTTGGGCAGACCTTTAGAAGTATTGGTGGAAGACGAACGTGAGGTGGAAGGGGTGAGCGTGTGCTCGGGGCAGACCGATGACTACGTGCGGCTGTGGTTCGAAGGATGCGGTCTCCTCGGCAGGCTGGCGATGGTAAGAGGCCATGAGATCCGCGCCGACGGGATAAGAGGAGCCGAGCTGCTCGAGGTGAGGACTTAGCGTGACTAACGATTGCCTCTTCTGCAAGATCGCCGCGCGGGAGATCGATGCGGACATAGTGGCGGAATCGCCACGCGTCCTGGCGTTCAGAGACATCGCCCCGGTGGCGCCGACACACATCTTGGTGATCCCCAAGCACCACATCGCGTCGGTGAGAGAACTGGGGGCCGGTGACACGGCGATCCTGGCCGAGATGTTGGAGCTCATGGTTTCGATCGCCAGCGACGAGGGTTTGGAGAGCGGCTACCGCATAGTCACGAACATCGGTCCGGATGGCGGCCAGACCGTCGATCACCTTCACTTCCACCTGCTGGGGGGCCGGAGCATGGCCTGGCCCCCGGGCTAGCAATCCCGGCTCCGTCGAGCGCCTGGTCGCCCCAATCAGGCCCCAAGCGACCCTCGAAGCCTTAAACTTCTGAAGGCATACATGCTTACCAATACTCAGGTGAAGATCCTCGTCCCCGGCAATCAGGACATGGTTGCCCTGGTGGGTGCCAGGGACGAGCTTCTAAAGCTCATCGAAGCGGCATTCGACACCAAGATCCTGGTTCGGGGCAACGAGATCGCCCTATCTGGCAATGCGGTCGAAACCCAACGCGTCTCGAAGCTCTTCGAGGAACTTCTGAGCCTTCTCGAACAAGGCCACGTCCTCACCAGCGAATCGGTGCACCGCTCGATCGACATCATCAAGAACGGAACCGAGGGCACCCCATCACAGATCCTGGGAGACACCGTAATAGTCACGCAGGCCGGAAAGCCGATCCGCCCCAAGACAAGTGGGCAGAAGAGGTATGTCGACTGCATCCGCAACAACACGATCGTTTTCGGTATCGGGCCGGCGGGAAGCGGCAAGACTTACCTGGCCGTCGCCATGGCCATCCAAGCTTTGCGCGCCAAGTTGGTATCTCGCATCGTGCTCACGCGCCCCGCTGTCGAGGCCGGCGAACGGCTCGGGTTCCTGCCCGGCGACCTGGCCGCGAAGATCGATCCCTATCTCAAACCTCTGTACGACGCGCTCTACGAGATGCTCGACCCCGATACCTTCCACCGCTACGTGGAACAGGGGACCGTCGAGATAGCTCCGCTCGCATTCATGAGGGGCCGCACGCTCAACGATGCCTTCATCATCCTTGACGAGGCTCAGAACACCACGCCCGAGCAGATGAAGATGTTCCTGACGCGGCTCGGCTTCGGGTCGCGCGCCGTGGTCACAGGTGACGTGACGCAGGTCGATCTGCCCCAGGGGGCGCGTTCAGGATTAGTCGTGGTCGAGCAGATACTCAACGACATCCCAGGTGTGTCCTTTATGCATCTGGATGCACGCGACGTCGTGCGACATAAGATCGTTCAAGACATCGTCGAGGCTTACCGGCTCTACTCCGAAGCTCGATGAACGTCTTCGTGGCGAACGAGCAGGATCTGGCTGTCGACGAGGTCCGGCTTTCGGTCCTCGCTCGTCACGCGCTGGCTTCGGAGGAGATCGACGATTCAGCCGAGCTTTCCGTTCTCCTGGTGACCCCCAGCCACATGCGGCGGCTCAACGCTAGGTTCGCGGGTGACGACTATCCCACTGACGTCCTCGCCTTCCCGATGATGGAAGAAGACGAAGACACGATGGTGCTCGGCGATGTCGTCATGTGTCCTCAAGTGGCGCGCAACAACGCCAGGAAGCTGGGTCATTCCCTGGACCGGGAGTTGGACACGCTGTGCGTTCACGGCATCCTCCATCTACTCGGCTACGACCATCAGGGCGTCGAAGACGGTAGCCGGATGGAGCAGCGCGTCGCCGAGGTCCTATCTTCCTTCGAATCCCAACGCGCCTGATGGGCGACCTACTGGGTGTCGTCGTTATCTTCTTCTTGCTGGTGTTCGCGGGTTTTACGGCGCTTTCCGAGACCGCCATCTCGCGTGTGAGCAGGGTCCACGCCCACCATCTCGCGCAGGACCGCAAGACCAGATCGGCTCTTGCCCTCCAACGGATCGCGGAAGAGCCGGCGCCTTTCCTAACGGTTGTTCTTCTGCTCACTCTCATAGCGCACACTGCCGCCACCGCGATAGCAACGGGTATAGCGATCCATCACTTCCACAAGGCGGGCGAGGCCGTGGCCGCCGGAGTGATGACGTTTGTCATCTTCGTGTTCGCAGAGGCAGTGCCAAAGACGTTCACTGTGCAGCGAACGGATCGGGCTGCTCTGTTCATGGCCCGCCCCGTGCTGCTTTTCGGCAGGGTTCTGCAACCTCTCTCGAGACTGCTGATCCTTGTCGCCAATGCAGCGATGGTGCTTCTTCCTGGACACGGGCTTCCGAGCGGCCCCTTCGTGACTGAGGAAGAGATCCGCCACACGGTCGACGTGGCGGAAGAGGAAGGAACCATCGAGGAAGAGGAAAAGGAGTTGATCCATTCCATCTTCGAGTTCGGCGACACCGTCGTGCGCGAGGTGATGGTGCCGCGTCCCGACATGGTGACGCTGCCTTCGAATGTCTCGCTCGACATGGCGTTGGACAGCGTCATCGAAGCCGGCTATTCGCGGGTTCCTCTGTACGAGGGGGACAGCGACAACATCGTCGGCATCCTCTACGCGAAAGATCTGCTCAAGAACATCCACCGTGAGACCGACAGACCCGCCAATGTGGCCGCCCTCGAACGGCCCGCCACCTTCGTGCCCGAGCAGAAGAAGGTAGCGGACCTTCTTCGTGAGATGCAAAGCGACCGAGTGCATATGGTCATAGTGGTGGACGAGTACGGGGGCATCGCGGGTCTCTGCACGATCGAAGACGTGATCGAAGAGATCGTCGGAGAGATCGTGGACGAGTACGACAAAGAAGAACCGCTCGTAGAGCCCATCGACGACATGAGCATGCGTGTCGACGGCCGGTTATCGATCGATGACGTCAACGATCTCTTGAAGGCTCAGCTTCCCGATGACGAATGGGACACCGTCGGCGGCTTGGTCTTCGGGCTGATCGGGAGAGTGCCCGTTCCCGGGGAAACCGTTAGGTTCGATTCTCTCGAGTTCCGAACCGAACGCGTTGCTGGTCGCCGGATACAGAAGGTGGTCATCACCAAGCTTCCACCGGAGTCCGAACCGCAGCCAGTTGGATAGTTCGCCAGAGGACGGTTTCCGTTCTGGATTCGTAAGCGTCGTGGGACGGCCGAACGTGGGCAAGTCCACGCTGGTCAACGTCCTCGTCGGCGACAAGGTAGCGATCACTTCCGACAAGCCGCAGACGACGCGCTCGGCCATCAGGGGGATCCTCGACGCTCCGGGGGCTCAGGCCGTCCTCGTCGATACTCCCGGCTATCACAAGCCGCGCACCGCGCTGGGGGAGCGGCTCAATGAGGTGGTGCGCGAGGCGTGGTCTGACGTGGACGTTGCGGTATTCGTCGTAGACGGCAGGTCCGGCGTCGGGCGCGGTGACGAGAGAGTTACCGCCGACCTGAGCGAAGCTCGCCGCCCCATCTTCTGCGTGGTCAACAAGATCGACCTTCTCGGCCGTGACGGCATCGCGGCGGCTCTGATAGCGGCCTCTCAGCTGGGGGATTTCGAGGAGTTTGTTCCCGTGTCGGCGAAGACCGGCGACGGCGTGGACACACTGAAGCGGTTGATCCTCGAGAAGCTTCCCCACGGCCCCATCTATTACCCCCCCGGCACCCGGAGCGACCAGCCACCTCCTGTGTTCGTGGCAGAGCTCGTGCGCGAGAAACTATTGCGACGGACGCAGGACGAACTTCCTCACTCGATCGCGGTGGTGACTGCGGATTACGAGGAGCGAGACGACGGATTGCTGGAGATCAGGGCCAATATCTATGTCGAGCGCGACTCACAGAAAGGGATCGTCATCGGTAAAGCAGGCGCCACGCTGAAAGCGGTGGGAACCGAAGCGCGCGAGGAGATCGAAACCCTGTTCGGCCGTCACGTCTTCCTCGATCTCCGCGTGAAGGTGGAGAAGGACTGGCAACGACGGCCGCAGTCCCTGCACCGGCTCGGGTTCTCGTAGAGGTGTCCGCAACGGCCCCCGCTCTCGAGGTCTCGCACGTCCGCAAGGTCTATCGGTCGCCACATGTTGTCGCCAACGACGACATTTCTTTTGTGGTGCACCCGGGCGAGGCGTTCGGTTTGCTGGGCCGGAACGGTGCGGGCAAGACCACCCTCGTAAAGCAAATCGTCGGTCTGATGGCACCAACCTCGGGTGAGGTTCGATTGTTCGGACACCCGGTGCAGACGGCCAGGGGAGCGAGCGTCGGTAGCACCGTCGCGTACCTTCCCCAGGGGCTCCCTTCTCTGGGTGATCTGCGCGTGAGTGAGGCAGTGGCCTGGACTGGGATGCTTCGGGGCGTTTCCAAGAGACCAGCCCACTCCGAAGCCGAGGAATTGATCGCACAGCTCGAGCTGGCAAGCGTCGCCGACCGCCAGCTGCGCAAGCTCTCGGGCGGTCAGCGCCGACTGGTGCAGATCGCCATGACCCTGGTCGGAAGCCTGCCGGTGATCATCCTCGACGAACCGACCGCCGATATCGATCCAAGCCTTCGCAAACGGATATGGCAGATGCTCTGGCAGCGCGCCCGAAACGGAGTTGCGATGATCCTCGTGACCCACGATGTAACCGAAGCCGAACAGGTTCTCGACCGCGTCGCCATCATGGATCGAGGCAACATCGTTGCCGCAGGAGCGCCCGGAGAGCTGAAGGCGCGTCTTGCACACCGCACGCGTATCGAGGTCGTGACCGCCAAAGACGGCCCCGTCGATCCCCGAGCCGTCGCAGAGGATCTTGCTGAAGGAGCCATCGTACGCGGGCGGCATATCAGTGCGTGGGTGCCGCGCGATGAGGCGATCCGGCGCCTCGAGAAGTTCATGTCGGCAGTCGACATGGACGCATTGGAGGATGTCCGACTGGTTACGCCAACACTCGAAGATGTCTTTCTCGAGGGCGGCAGGGAACTTCCGGTCGAGGAGGACATCCGATGAGCGCGTCGTCACGTGGAAAGCTGACGGTGCTCCTATGGATGCAGATGGCGCGCTTGCGCACGGCGTGGCGGCCGTACCTGATCGTCTCTTCCGCGATGCCTCTCGGCATAGCTTTGTTGATGCGAGCGGTTATGCAACCGTCACAGGTGTCTCGGTACGGCGTGCAGATCGTCGCGGGATCGGCTGTGCTCGCCATTGCGATGACGGCGATAGTCATGCTTGCCCAACGCATGGCGTCACTGAAAGAGAGCGGGACCATGGACTTCTACGCCACGCTCCCGGTTCCGCGGGCTGCAGTTGTCGCCTCGGTGCTGCTTTCCTTCGCGGTGTTCGCGTTGCCGGGAACGATCATCGTCGTGACGCTCGGAGCGTTGATGTTCAACTTGTCGATCGCGGCACTGTGGGCAGTCGTGCCGGTATGGGCTCTCGGTTCGTTCGCTCTCGCAGGCATCGGTCTGCTGATCGGCTTCGCGGCCCCCGATGAGCAACTGGCCGGCATGTACTCGAACCTGGCCATGATGACCGTGCTATTCCTGGGCATCCTGCCGGCAGCCACCATCCCAGGGTGGTTGGGGCCCCTCAGGGCGATCATCCCCTCGACGTACGCGATCAACGCGCTGAAACCGGGACTGCACGGGCATTTCTCGTCGGGTCAGGTGGGAGACCTCCTGGTCCTTGCGGGGTTCGGGGCGCTATCCTTTTGGGCCGTTCGGGGGCCGCTGTGGCCCCGCAGCGAGTAGGGGCCGCCCATGCCGCAAGCGACAGTAAGGACCTATGACTCGATGACCCGCACCGGAGCTCTGATTTCGGATGACGGAGTCAAGGAGTGGAGGGTCGACGCCGAGGTTATGGATTCCTCTCCGATGTTCCGCTTCCTGCGGCCGGGGCAGCGTGTCACGTTCGATCTAGTGGAATCTGCCGGGGAAACCAAGATCCGCAACCTCCGGATCGGCATCGCCTAACAGGCATCGCCTGACAGGCACGCCTAACAGGCGCCGCTTCTCGATCCGCTCACAGAACCTTTGCTTTTCTACCGTGGATCCCTGAGCTCGCCCACTACGCTGAGGACATGCCTGGTCTCTACAAAGATGAAGCCATCGTTCTCAAGACGATGAAGCTCGGTGAGGCGGATCGGATCGTTACCCTGCTGACCCGGGAGCATGGCAAGGTTCGCGCCGTCGCCAAAGGGATCCGAAAGACCAAAAGTCGTTTTGGGGGCCGTCTCGAGCCGCTGACGCGTGTCGATCTCATGATGTACCGGGGCCGCGACCTCGACACGATCACCGCGGCGCAGATCATCACCTCGTTCGACGACGTGCGCACCGACTACTCGCGGTTGACTGCCGCGGCCGCCTTGGTCGAAGCGGTGGAGAAGATAACCCCCGACCGCGAACGTTCATTCTCGGTCTACGCGCTGTTGCTCGGAGGTCTTCAAGCGCTCGCAGATGGCAAAGGCGACAGCGTTGTACCTGCCTTTCTCGTCAAGCTGTTGTCGCTTTCCGGCTACCACCCTCAGCTGACCGTGTGTGCAGGTTGTGGGACGACGACAGGCCTAGGTGGGTTCAGCCCCTCCATGGGGGGAGCCGTGTGTCAGCTCTGCTGGCAGGAAGATCCCGATTCTTTTCAGGTATCGGGCGACACCATCGTGTTTCTTGCGAGACTGCTCGCAGGAGAGTTCGGACAGAGCTCGCAGCGCGACCAGACATTCGAATCGCTTCAAACTCTGAGGAGATACGCGGAGTACCACATCGAAAGACCACTCCGGAGCCTGCACCTTCTGATCGTTTCCTGAAGCGATGGACCCCCTGAGCCGGCTTCCCGCACACGTGGCGATCATCATGGACGGCAACGGCCGCTGGGCGGAGCAGCGCGGCCTGCCGCGAACGAAGGGTCACGAAGAAGGGGAGCGGGCTCTCTTCGATGTCGTTGAGGGCGCACTAGAGGTTGGGCTTCGCTATCTGTCCGTGTTCGCCTTCTCCACCGAGAACTGGACCCGGCCCCCGGACGAAGTCGAGTTCTTGCTCGAGTTCAATAGATCGTTGCTGAGGGCGCGACGCGAGGCTCTGAAAAGCCGCGGAGTGAGGCTTCGTCGTATCGGCCGGCGGGACGGCGTTCCCGACGAGGTCCTGAGTGAGTTCGACGAGGCGGAACGAGTCACGAACGGGAACTCACGATTGGACCTCCTCGTTTGCTTCAACTACGGGGGCCGGGCGGAGCTCGAAGACGCGGCAGCCGGCGGGCGTATCGCAGAGCATCTCTACGCCCCCGACGCGCCCGACGTGGACCTCCTGATCAGAACCTCGGGAGAACGGCGCTTATCGAATTTCCTCCTGTGGCAATCCGCTTACGCAGAGCTCTACTTCACCGAGACACTGTGGCCCGACTTCAAACGCGAGGGACTGTTGGGGGCGCTACAGGACTACGCCTCCCGAGAGCGGCGCTTCGGAGGTCTCTGACCTCAGCTCACGGGCTGAGCTTCACAAGAGGACGTCGGCGAGATGGGGCTCTTCCTCGACCATCCGCTTCCTCCATGGAGTGACCCGCAGCTGGTCGTTGTTCTTGTCGATGAGCATCAGGAGCTCGGTCAGGTTGCCCTCTTCGAAAGCGATTCCCAGCGCCAATAGGTCGCCATTCCTGTCTTCGGGGTCGCGCAAGCCGATAAGGAGTTCGAGATCGGTCTCGGCAGCGATTCTCTCCAAGGTCAGGAGGCTTGGCAGTCGCCCTCCCGATTCCCACCGGGGGATGACACTGCGCGCCGTCCGGATCCTCCGGGCCAGCTCGGCTTGCGACAGGCGCCGATATCGCCGAGCGACGTAGATGAGGTAGCCCACCCCCATCTCGCGCTGGTAGCGCTCACGCCGCGCCTTGCGCTCTCTGCTCTTTTCTTGCCGTTCGAGCCGCTCTCGAACCGATTCGTAACGACGCTGAAGCTGCGCGAGCTCTGGATCAACAGGCTCCAGCTCTTCCTCCGGTTCACCCTGCCTGGGCGGTTCCCTCTGCGTGGTGTCTTTCGCGCCCCCGCCTGGGGCACTGGGAAGCCCGATTTTCCTTGTCATGCGGACACGTTAGAGGCGAGGTGTGACAGAAACATCGCGGCCCGGGACTGCGAAACCCAACCCAGGGTTCTTTCGGCCAGGCGCGCTACCTGTGGCCCGTTCGGTCTCGAGGCTCGAGCACATGTCTTCTGGAGAAGAGGTTGCTTGGGGGCCGCCTCCCAGGAGGCACAGAGACGAGCTGCCGGCTGCGACGCGCAGCTCTTCGGTCCGAGGCCAGGCGCTGACAGCACCTGGTTGACCACAACTAAGCGGTCTTTAGCCGGACGTAGCATTCCTACCCGGCGACCGGTCGTCGCCGTCGGGTTCGGGGGCTGGATCCTGAGAGCGGGCTCCTGGGCCGATCGCCGACCCCAGCACGCTTGCCGTGGGCAACTCCAATGGTCCGCGGCGCGTAGCGAGCTTCACATAGAAGAAATCGATATCCCGGACGACACCTTCGTACTCGCCGAGCGCCGACCGGAGGACCACTCGGTCGCCGACGTTGAACGGCCGCACGATCATGAGCAGGATCCCCGCGAAGAAATTGCTCAAGGTTTGCTGCGCGGCGATGCCGATGATGACGCCGGTTAGAGCGCCGCCGAGCAGAAGGCTGTCGAGCTTGAAGCGGAGCGCGGAGAGCACCGCCAGCAGCAATGCCAGATAGCCGATGCCCGAGACGATCAGCCCCAAAGGCGCCCCCCGCTGGTCGCCGCGATGGTGCTCCATCGCCATCCGAACCGCCGAAGCCACCAGCCGGACGATGACGATGCCGGCCAGCAGCACTAAGGCCGCGCCCAGAAATGCCTCCAACCTCTTGCCCCAGATATGGGAGGTCGGGTTCCCCAAGCGCGCGATGACGAATCCCGCGACCAGGAGGACGAAGATGCCGAGGGCCTTTATCAACTGGGGGCGCACGGGTCTCGAGGCATCTTCAGTCATTGGGGTGCAGGCTAGCGCGCCGGACCTCTGGCGCGCCGGATCCCGGGAGCGCCTGAGAGACGGCGTGCCGAGCGATATTGGCCGGAACCGCCCTCGTATCATCGCCGCATGGCGCAGACATCGATCGAGCAGGTCGCGAACCTCTGCAAGAGACGTGGGATCGTCTTTCCTTCCAGCGAGATCTATGGCGGTTTGCGCTCTGCGTACGACTGGGGACCGTTGGGCGTCGAGCTGAAGCGCAACCTCAAAGCGGAATGGTGGCGGGCGATCGTCCATTCTCGCGACGACGTGGTGGGTCTCGACAGCGCCATCATCATGGCCCCCAAGGTGTGGGCGACGTCTGGACACCTCGAGACTTTCACCGACCCCCTTGTGGAATGCACCAACTGCCATCAGCGGTTCCGCGCCGACCACGTCGATCTCGCTGGAGCCTGCCCGAACTGCGGGCAACGAGCCACCTGGACGGAGCCACGCAACTTCCACTTGATGTTTCGCACGCACATCGGGCCGGTCGAGGAGTCTGCCAACGAGGTCTATCTTCGGCCGGAGACGGCGCAAGGCATGTTCGTGGACTTCATGACGGTGCAGCAAACGTCCCGGAAGAAGATCCCGTTCGGTATCGCCCAGCAGGGCAAATCGTTCCGTAACGAGATCACTCCCGGGAACTTCGTCTTTCGGCTGCGTGAGTTTGAGCAGATGGAGATGGAGTTCTTCGTCAAGCCCGGCACCGATGAGACGTGGCACGACTACTGGCTCCAGGAGCGGATGCGCTGGTACCTCGATCTGGGTCTGGGCGAGACCAACCTGCGCCTAAGGGAGCACGGGGCAGACGAGTTGTCCCACTACGCCAAGCGCACCTTCGACATCGAGTACGACTTCCCGGGCTTGGGATGGTCCGAGCTCGAGGGCGTCGCGAACCGCAGCGATTTCGACCTGCGGGTCCATGCCGAGGCGACTGGAACAGACCTCTCCTACTTCGAGGCCGAGACCGATGAGCGCTTCATTCCTTTCGTCATCGAACCAGCGGTAAGCGTGGAGCGGCTGGCGCTGGCTTTTCTCGTGGACGCGTACGCGGAAGAAGAAGCGCCCACCGCCGGTGGGAAAGTCGAGAAGCGCACGCTCCTCCACTTGGACAAACGACTCGCACCCACGAAGGTCGCCGTCCTGCCACTTTCGAAACATGCCGATCTCGGCCCCCCCGCCGAGAAGCTTGCGGCGGATGTCCGTGCCCACTTTGTGACCGACCTCGATGTTGCAGGGTCGATCGGACGCCGGTACCGGCGTCAAGACGAGGTCGGAACGCCGTTCTGCGTCACCGTCGACTTCGACACCTTGACCGACAACCAAGTGACGGTTCGAGAGCGCGACTCGATGCACCAGGATCGGATCTCCATAGATGGAGTGATCGCCTACCTGAAGGCCAGGTTCGCGGCGTGATCCTCACCGGACGAGTCACCCTCAACGGCCTGTCGCCTGCGCCGAACGCCGTGGTCGAGCTCCACAATTCCTCCGGTGACGTCCTCGACCAGATGCAAGTAGACGGCTCGGGCATCTACGCCTTTCACCTCATCGCCGGCTCTTGGAGTTTGCGAGCGTGGGACCACCAGGGCCGGCGCGCGCTTGCTGAAGTGCAGCTGGGTGACAGAGACACTGTGCTGGATATCGATCTGACCGAACCGGAAGGGGTCCGATGAGCGAGTGGGTCTACAATTTCAGCGAAGGTGATGCCTCCCAGAAGAACCTGTTGGGGGGCAAGGGAGCCAACCTGGCGGAGATGACGAACCTCGGCCTTCCGGTGCCTCCGGGGTTCACGATCACGACCGCAGCATGCAACGCGTACCGCCAAGGCGATCACACTTTCCCTCCCGGGCTGCTCGATCAAGTGGCCGAACATCGCAAGAATCTGGAGGAAACGCTGGGGCGACAGGTAGGCGACCCGCGCGACCCGTTGTTGGTGTCGGTGCGCTCCGGTGCGCCATTCTCGATGCCGGGAATGATGGACACCGTCCTGAACGTCGGCCTCAACGACGAGAGCGTCGAAGGTTTGACGTCTCAGACCGGCTCCGATCGGTTCGCATGGGATTCGTATCGCCGTCTGTTGCAGATGTTCGGCAAAACCGTGTTGGGACTCGATGGCGATCTGTTCGAGGATGCGATAGATGACGCGAAGAAAAGCAAGAAGGTCAGGAACGACGTAGATCTCGCCACCCCGGACCTCAAAGCACTCGTCAAGACCTTCAAGAAAATCATCCGCCGCGGCACCAAGCGCGACTTCCCGCAGGACCCCTCCGAGCAGCTGACTCTGGCGATCGAAGCTGTCTTCAGGTCGTGGGATAACCGCAGGGCCCAGGACTACCGGCGCCGGAACAAGATCTCGGACACGCTCGGAACCGCAGTCAACGTCCAAGCGATGGTGTTCGGCAACAAAGGTGAGGACTCTGGCACCGGTGTTGCTTTCACGAGGGACCCGTCCTCGGGCGAGCCCCATCCCTATGGCGACTATCTCGAGAATGCGCAGGGCGAGGACGTCGTGGCGGGCATCCGCACCACCTTGAAGCTGGAAGAGATGGGCAATGTGCAGGCGCGCGCGTGGTCGGAGCTCCAACAGCACATGGCCACTCTCGAAGGGCACTACAAGGACATGTGCGACATCGAGTTCACCGTCGAACAGGGCAAGCTGTGGCTGCTGCAGACCCGGGTGGGGAAGCGCACCTCGCTAGCCGAGTGGCGGATCGCAACGGACATGGTCGATGAGGGCGTGATCGATCCGGCAACAGCCGTGCGCGACCGGCTGACCGCCGACAAGCTTGACGAGCTGTTCAAGCGCGTGATCAGAGCGGATCTCAAGTCCTCGGCGACCCCGATCGCCGGCGGCCTCAATGCCTCGCCGGGGGCCGCGGTCGGACGAGTGGTCTTCGACGCCGAGGATGCATCGCAGTGGGGAGCCGCCGGCGAGCACGTCATCTTGGTGCGCAGGGAAACGACGCCGGACGATTATCACGGGATGATCGCCTCGCAGGGCATCCTCACTTCGGCGGGTGGAACGAATTCGCATGCTGCAGTCGTCGCCCGGGGCGAGGGGATACCCGCAGTCTGCGGCGCCGAAGCGATCCATATCGACCGCAAGGCAAAGAGATTCTCGGTCGCCGGAACCGTCATCAAGGAGGGTGACTGGATCACTCTCGACGGAACCGAGGGCACCGTTTACGCGGGCAAGCTCGAGACCGAACCCTCAGTTCTCGACGCTGCCCTGCTTGGTGACAAACATGCTCAGCGGTCACCGCTGTGGGCGGCTTACGAGAGGTTCATGACGGTGGCCGACGACGCTCGCCGGCTACGCGTGCGCGCCAACGCCGATACCCCCGACCAAGCTAAGAATGCCCGCCGGCGGGGAGCCCAGGGCATCGGGCTCTGCCGCACCGAGCACATGTTCCTGGGCGAAGAGCGTGTGGCCGTGGTCCGCAAGATGATCTTTGCCGACACCCCTGAGGAGGAATCCGCCGCGCTGGATGAGCTCTTACCGCTGCAGCGCAACGACTTCGTGGACATCTTCGACGCCATGGACGGCTTGCCGGTGACGGTTCGTCTGCTCGATCCGCCCCTCCACGAGTTCCTGCCCGATCAAGTAGAGCTGGCCTCCCAGGTGGCGGTCGCACGAGCGACAGGAAAGCGCAAAGTGACCATCCGGGGAGACTCCTTCACGCTCAAAGCGGCCGAAGAGATCCTGCGGAAGGTCGACGAGCTCCACGAGGCCAACCCCATGCTCGGCCTTCGCGGGGTACGCCTTGGGATCGTGAAGCCCGGCTTGTACGCGATGCAGGTGCGAGCCATGGTCGAGGCTGCCGTCAAGCTGAAGAAGAAAGGCAAGGACCCCCGTCCCGAGATCATGATTCCCCTTGTCGCGACGGCTGAAGAGCTGCGTCAGATGCGGGAAGAGCTCGAGCCCGTTGCGCAGCAGATCCTCGCGAAGGCGAAGGTCGATCTGCCGATCGAGTTCGGAACGATGATCGAACTGCCGCGGGCGTGCATGGCTGCGGATGCGATAGCAACCCACGCCGACTTCTTCTCTTTCGGCACCAACGATCTGTCGCAGACGGCCTTCGGATTCTCGCGCGACGACATCGGAAAGTTCCTCGCCATGTACGAGGAACGCAAGCTGGTTCCGGCGAATCCTTTCGTGACGATCGATGAACCGGGCGTGGGGGCGTTGATGGAGATCGCGGTGACTCGCGGGCGCCAGGCGAACCCGTCGATGCACCTGGGGATCTGCGGCGAACACGGAGGCGACCCGGACTCGGTGGGGTTCTGTGACCGTCTGGGCCTCGACTATGTCTCCTGCTCACCATTCCGTGTGCCGACGGCCAGGCTGGCGGCGGCTCAAGCAGTTATGGGCGCGGCTCTCTCCAGCTCCAAGTAGTTCTTGGCGAGACCGGGCCAGGCTGCGTGGCTCGACCTCCGCGAAGACACACGAGTGACGGGCATCACGTCCACGGGCAGTTACCGCACTACGATTGAGCGAGTGCCTATCTCTCAATCGCACCATAGGACCACGGGCAGGTATCTTTCCGGCCCCCAACTCGACACGACCGGCTGAACGGAGTCTTCGTGCGCGAAGGCTACCGGCAGAGAACCGAAGAGGTAGAGCGACAGACACTTTCTGAACGCGCCCAACTTGTTGTGGAGTCCCTCGGCCGCGAGATGCAGGAGCCGGACGATCCCATCCGGACTCTTTTCCAGCAGGACCGGGACCGGATCATCCATTCCAAGCCCTTTCGCCGGCTCGCTCACAAGACCCAGGTATTCCTCGCCCCCGAAGGCGACCATTACAGGGTCCGCTTGACCCACACGCTCGAAGTCACCCAGGTCGCCCGGACCATCGCCCGCGCCTTGAGACTCAACGAGGACCTCGTCGAGGCAATCTGCCTCGGGCACGATCTCGGCCACACTCCGTTCGGTCATCTGGGTGAAGAGATGGTCGCCGAGTTCCAGCCTGGCTTTCGCCACAACCTGCAATCGGTGCGGATCGTTGAAGTCTTGGAGCCGATGAACCTGACCAAGGAGGTGCGCGACGGGATCGCCAACCACACATGGTCTATGGCGATGCCCACCACCCTGGAAGGCCAGATCGCGCGGTACGCCGATCGCATCGCCTACATCAACCACGACATCGAAGATGCAATCCGTGCCGGGATCCTGGCAGAGAGTGATCTGCCGCAGGTCACCCGCGCCATCCTGGGGGTCGGCAAGACTCGCCGGATCGGGACCATGGTGAACGACATCGTTGACGCGTCGTATGGGAAAGACGGCATCCGGATGACCGATGATGTGATGAACGCGATGGGAGTGACGCGCGATTTTCTCTTCGAGCGCGTCTATCTGGGTCTGGTGGCGGCGTCTACGCGCGAGGCTGTGCATCGGGTGGTGAAAAGCCTGCTCGATCATTTCTCGAAGAACGGCATCCCGGAAGAAGCCACGGAACCAGGTCAAGCCACCGCGATGTCCGCCGTGGACTACGTCTCAGGGATGACCGACCGCTTCGCCATCAAGGCGTTCGAGTCCGTTGTGGGGATGCCCCCTCCAGACCTCACGGCGGGACTAGGATGACGCCACTTCCCCCCGAAGTTCGGCTCGCGCGCGCTAACAAGGGGCGGTAGTGGCAAAGATCAGAGAAGACGACATCGACGGACTGCGCGAGCGCGCCAGCATCGTCGACGTCGTTTCGGGTTACACGCACCTCAAAAAGTCCGGGGGCCAAACCTTCAAGGGGCTTTGCCCTTTCCATTCCGAGAAGACTCCATCTTTCACAGTTGATGCCGGCCGGGGTCTCTATCACTGCTTCGGTTGTGGAGAGAGCGGCAACGTCTACCAATTCATCCAGAAGGTCGAAGCTCTTCCCTTCCCGGAAGCCGTGGAATGGCTCGCGCGCAAGACCGGCTACGAGATCCATTACGAGGAGGCTCGTCCCGGAGAGACACAACGACGCGGCCAAAAGGCGCGCCTGATCGAAGCGAACAACGCAGCCGCGGACTTCTTCTATCGGACCCTGTTCCAGTCCGACGCGGCCCTCGAGGCCCGACGCTACCTCGAGGGCCGCGGGTTCGGACGAGACGTCGCCGAGCGGTGGAAGCTGGGGTTCGCGCCGGGGCGAGACCTGCTCTGCAGACACCTATTGAGCAGGGGTTTCTCGGATCAGGAGCTGGTCCAGGCCGATCTGGTCAGGAAGAGCGAGCGGGATGGAAGCCTGTACGACACATTCCGCGACAGGATCACTTTCCCCACGTGGAACCTCAACGACGACGTCATTGGTTTTGGGGCCAGAGCGCTTGGCGACCAGCAACCGAAGTACCTCAACTCTTCAGAAACGCCCGTGTTCTCCAAGTCGCGAGTGATGTACGGACTCAACCGAGCGAAGAGAACAATGGCGCGGACGAGCACGGCCCTAGTCGTCGAGGGATACACCGACGTGATCGCCCTTCACGAGGCAGGTATCGATGAGGCCGTTGCCACCAACGGCGTCGCGCTGGGTGAGAGTCACTTCGAGCTACTCAAACGATTCGCGGAACGCGCAGTGTTGATGTTCGACGCGGACGAAGCGGGCAGAGGTGCAACCGAAAGAGGCTTTGGCATGCATCACCGCATCGGGCTCGAGGTTCTCGTCGCGCCGCTGCCCTCCGATCAGGATCCCGCCGATGCGGTGCGAGAGCACGGGCCCGATCTGATCCGAAAGGTTATAGGTGACGCTCAGCCGATCCTCGAATTCAAGCTCGAACAAACGCTGGCCAAGCTGCCGTTGGACACGCCTGAAGCGCGCTCTCGCGCGGTGAGAGAAGCTGTAGAAGTGCTAGGGTGGCACCCCGATCCGATAGCACGCGGACAGTATGTTTTCATTGCCGCACGAAGGATCGGGGTCGAACCGGAGGCGGTGCAACGGGCGCTCAACGAACGCTCGTCCGGTGGTTCGGGAGCAACGGGGGGAATGAACGAACGTGAGCGAGACCGGCGTTTCCCCGGGCATGTAAAGGTCGAACGGGAGGCGTTGCAGATGTTGCTGACGCGGACACGGGCAATCGCTTCGCGAGCGACGGAGATCACCGAGACAGACTTCACCTCACCGGCTCGTCGCGAGCTGTTCCGGGAGGCGATGCAGGCAGTTTCCTCGACCAATGGTGAGTTCGGCGGCGACATCGCCGAGCGCCTCAGTCCGGATGCCCGTACGCTTTTTGCAGAGCTCGCCATGACCGATGCGGCCACCTCCGAAGAAGAGTGGCCGCAGCGCGCCGACGAAGTGTTTGTGCGCCTGCAGGTCTTCCGGCTGGAACGCGAGATAAAGAAGCGCCGGGACATCCTGCAGGACATCAACCCGCTCAATGAACCCGAGCGGCACGACGATTTGTTCACTACGCTCGTGGGGCTCGAAGCACAGCGGCGCGACCTTCTACGGCGGATAGAGAGCGGGGTCTAGATGGTGGAACCTGGGGGACCGGATCGGGAGGGTGGCGGTACGGGCACCGTTACCGAGGTCAGCACCACTCAGGCCGAGGTCGACCGTATTATCCGGGCGGCGAAGGCGGACGGCTCCGTAACCGCCGCCGACCTCGCGGAAAAGCTCTCGGTCCTCGATCTGACGCCGGATGACACCGACGCGGTCTATCAGCGCTTGATGGACTTGGGCGTGGACGTCGCCGAAGACGAAGCGATCATCGAAGAAGAAGAGGTCAAGAACGAAAAGCCGGAAGCTGCCGATCCCGACGAGGACCGAGTTCGCGCTCGGAAGGAAGTCGAGATGGCACTCAAGGCCCCCACGAACGATCCCGTTCGCATGTACTTGAAGGAGATCGGACGCGTCGCCCTGCTAACCGCACAAGAAGAGGTGTGGCTAGCCAAAAGGATCGAAGCAGGCGTGTTCGCTACCGAGAAACTCGAAAAGGAACGCAACAAGCTATCTTCGGACAAGGTGATGGAGGTGGAATGGCTCGAGCGCGACGGGGCCATGGCGAAGCGCCATCTGGTTGAAGCAAACCTGCGTCTCGTGGTGTCGATCGCCAAACGCTATGTCGGACGAGGCATGGCTTTTCTGGACCTGATACAAGAGGGCAATCTCGGATTGATCCGTGCGGTCGAGAAGTTCGACTACACCAAGGGCTACAAATTCTCCACCTACGCGACATGGTGGATCCGCCAGGCGATCACCCGAGCGATCGCAGATCAGGCTCGAACTATCCGCATTCCGGTGCATATGGTCGAGACCATCAACAAGCTGGTACGCATCCAACGGCAGTTGCTCCAGGACTTCGGACGCGAGCCCACTGCGGATGAGATCGGCTTACAGATGGAACTCTCGCCCGAAAAGGTGCGTGAGATCCAGAAGATCTCACAAGAGCCCGTGTCACTCGAAACCCCGATCGGCGAGGAAGAGGATTCCCATCTCGGGGACTTCATCCCGGACGATGAAGCGGTCGTGCCCCTCGAGCGAGCCTCTTTCAAGCTGTTACAAGAGCAACTCGAATCGGTACTGCACACGCTCACTGACCGCGAGAAGGAAGTGATCCGCTTGCGGTTCGGTTTGGTCGATGGCCAGCCCCGAACGCTTGAAGAAGTCGGCAAGAAGTTCGGAGTTACCCGCGAGCGCATCCGTCAGATCGAGTCAAAGACCCTGTCCAAGCTTCGGCACCCATCGCGCAGCCAGAAACTGCGCGACTACCTCGAGTAGGAGGCGCACTCCGCGGGCCGTGGCCCGCGCCAAGACGTGCTGGGGCTAGGAGGGTGGGGGAGCTACCGAGAGGCCTCCGGACCGATCGTCGCCCCGATTGCGGACCGCACTGGCCACCTTCGACACGCCGCCACCCGCTGCGTCTTTCGCAGTGCCGAGCCCGCTTCCGGCTGCCTCTTTAGCCTTGGCTTTGGCCTGGCGGAAGGCAGGTGACGCGGTGAGGTTGTCGTAGAGACGTTTCAGTTGTACGTAGCGCTCGCGCCCAGCCTTCGTGCCCAGGACGTAGCCGGCCCCCATCCCGATGAACAGACCCATTCGGCCCCGCATGCTGACCCTCCTATGTCTCTTGAGATCGGCGTAGCTCGCATCGTATCCGGGTGCTTCCAGCCGTCGATCCGCCGTCCACTTAATATGTCGGCGGTCGATCCGGGGTAGCTCAATTGGCAGAGCAACCGGCTGTTAACCGGTAGGTTGCGGGTTCGAGTCCCGCCCCCGGAGCCCGTCGGGCGGGCCCTCGCCGGCGAGCTCTCTCAACAACTTCGCTATCGCGGCCACGTCGGTCTTGTCGGCGAAGGCATCTGCCCACGTGGGGGTTGACCTCAGGAAACCCGAGGACGCGATGATCTTCGAACCGGGGGCCCGGGTGCGGATCAGGGCGGCGGCCTCTTCCCCGTCCCGTCCCGGCAACATCGTGTCGATGATGACGAAAGAAGGCTTCGCCGCCTCGGTGACGTCGACCGCCTCGAACCCGTCGGCGGCCTCTCCCACGACCTCGAAGCCTTCCAGCTGCAGCATCAAGATCAGGGCAAAACGGAAATTCTCATCGTCGTCGACGACCACGACCGTGCCGCGCATCTCAGCATTCTTCTCGATGGCGCCCAGCTTATTGTGAGTGGTCACCTTCTGAAGGGGGACACCTTTAGAGAGCACAAGCCCGGAGAGAGCGGGGAGAGGATGGACCCGGACATCAACCTCAGCAGGCTGGAGGCTGCCGATTACCGGCTGCTCTTCGAGCTTGCCCCCGACCCCTACATCGTGACCGACACCGGAGGGCGCATCCTGGGGGCCAATGCAGCTGCAGGGGACCTCCTTGGCGCGCCTGTCGAGAAGCTTGGCGGGCTGTCTATCCTGCAGTTCATAGCCCCCGCTTCGAAAGCCAACGCCCTAGAGCGGATCGCCGCCCTGCGCGCCCCCGGCTCGTTGGAGGAGTGGGAGGCAACGATGGCTCCCGAGCGAGGCGATCCCGTGCCGGTCTCCCTTCGGGTTGGCGGAGTGCGAACCGGCGGCGGTGAGGCGCTCAGGTGGCTGATCCGGGACGTCACCGAGAGCAACCGGGGCAGGGACCTTCTCCGAGAGAGCGAACTCCGGCTCAAGATGCTGCACACACTGAAGGACACATTCCTTCAGTCCGTGTCACACGACCTTCGCAGCCCGCTGGCGGCCGTGATCGGGTTAGCCCAGACCCTCGTGCGGGAGGACCTCAACCTCGAGCCCGAGGAGATGACCGAGCTCCTCCAACGGATATTGAGGAGCGCCTACCAGATGAAGGGTCTCCTTACCGACCTCCTCGACCTCGACCGTCTCAGGGGCGGCCACCTGGGGACGATGGACGACGTTGTCGACCTCGACCAGCTGGGCCGGCAGGCGTTCAGCCAGCTCGAGACGCACCGGCAGCGGGGCGTCGAACTCCGGTCCTCGGGGCTCGTCGCCAAGATCGATCGGGCGGTCTTGGAACGGATCCTGGTCAATCTCCTCGATAATGCCCTGCGCTACACCACTCCTGGAGGGAAAGTGTGGCTCGGATTCGAGGCCGCCGGACGGTCGGACCTGATCCTGTACGTAGACGACGATGGACCCGGCGTAGACGAGGACTCGAAACAGGCTATCTTCGATCCCTTCGTCCGGGTAGCAGCATCACCTTCCGTGGCAGGCACCGGGATCGGGCTGGCTTTGGTAGAAAGATTCGCGAGGTTACTGGGAGGAAGGGCCTGGGTAGAAGACCGCCCTGGAGGCGGTGCTTCCTTCAAGGTCCTTCTGCCCGGATGCTTAACGGAAACGCTGCCCGCGACGGAGTAGACGTCGTACGTTTGGAGTAGGCCGAATACGACGTCGGGGCAGTGCTATCGGCAAGTCGAGCGCCTAACTTGAATGAGCAGCTTGCTTGAGCTGCTTTACCCGTTTGGGAGTGGTTTGTGGACAAGGCAAAATTTTCGATATTCCTTGCAGAAGATCACGCTCTCTTCCGCGAAGCGGTGCGAGCCGTCCTGCAGGGCGAGAACGACTTCGAGGTAGTTGGCGAGGCCTCCACGGGGCCGGAGGTCCTGTCTCAACTAGCAGATACGCGTCCCGATCTCGTCGTCCTCGACGTCGAGATAGCAGATGGCGATGACGGACTCGTCGGCGCGATCAAGCGCCAACTTCCCCAGTGCCGCGTCCTCCTGCTGGTAGAAAGCAGTGGGCACTCTGCAGTCCTTCGGGCAGCTCGCGCAGGCGCAGAGGGTTTCGTCACCAAGGAATCGCCCCTTCAGGGCCTTCTCGGCGCAGTCCGGGCACTCCAGCGTGGCGAAACGGTTGTACCTGGGCACATGCTTGGCCCGCTCCTCACCACCCTCATGCGGCAACGCAAGCAGGAAGATGCCGCCTTCGAGAGGATCCTTCGTCTCACTCAGCGCGAAAAAGAAGTGCTCGCACTGTTGGCGGAGGGGGCGGACAATGAAGCCATCGCACGAGCCTTGGTCATCAGCCCTCAGACGGCGCGCACCCATATCCAAAACATCCTCGGGAAATTGAACGTTCACTCGAGGCTGGAAGCCGCCGCCATAGCTATGCAGAACGGATTGCTGGAGAACGGCATCCTCACTAACGGGTCGGCGCGCCGATGATAGAGACCCCCGGCGAGGCTTACTCGACTACGGTCAATGACGGCCTTCGGATCGTTCAGGACGTCGAGTCCGACCCCCTTGCCATCCAGCTTGATGCGCCCGAGGATTCCTCCAGCTCCGGCATAGATGTCCGCCGGATGTATCGGCGGGTCACCGCAGGGCTAGTCATCTCCGATGCCCTGGTTTTGTCGGCAGCGTTCATCGCTGCCTATCTGGTTCGCTTTCAAGCCACGATCCACGGTCCTTACATCACGCTCGGCGTGACCGCACCGTTGCTGTGGGTGTTGATCTTCCGCGTCTTTTCTCTGTACTCGCCGCACCGCATCTCAGCGGTCGACGAACTGCAACGGATCGTGGGAGCCGCAAGCGTCGGCATCCTCGGGATAATCGCTACTAGTTTCTGGTCCCAAACTGCGTTCTCTCGCGAGTGGGTGGCGCTTCTTTGGGGTTTCGCGGTCTTCGGCGAGCTTCTGACCCGGCGGGCGTGGCGTTGGCGCCTCGCAAAGCTGCGGGCAACCGGCCGCTTGGCGTTGCGCACGGTCGTCGTGGGCACGAACCATGAGGCGGGCCGCCTCGCACATCTTCTTCAAGAGCGAGGCCTTGGATTCTCGCCACTGGGCTTCGTTAGCGTCGCCGGTCCCACGGCGTCACCAGACGGGCTTCCGGTCATCGGGACGATCGAGAATCTGCGCGAGGTAGTCCGTGAGTATTCCGCTGATTGCATCTTCGTCGCTTCCACCGCGGTGGGTTCTTCGGAGATGGTGCTGGCGGTCCAGGCAGCCCGCCAAGAGGGAGTGGCCGTGCGTGTCACGGCGAACCTGAATAACATCTTGACCTCACGCGTTTCGGTGCAGCCGCTCGGATCGATCCTCACGCTCTCCCTTCGGCCCGTGCGACTCGCCGGCCCCCAAGCGTTCGTGAAGAGAGTCTTCGACGTGTTTGCCGCCACGCTGCTGTCTCTGCTGCTGCTGCCGATCTGCTTGGTGATAGCCGCTGCGATCGCGGTGTCGTCGAGAGGCCCGGTCCTGTTCCGTCATAAGCGTGTGACCAAGGATGGACGTCTCTTCACCATGTGCAAGTTCAGAACAATGGTCCCGAATGCCGACAAGATGTCTGTGAAGACAACCGACGCATTCTTCAAGCTCCAGAGGGACCCTCGCCTGACCACAGTCGGCCGGTTCCTGCGGCGCTTCAGCCTGGACGAGATCCCTCAGCTTTTGAACGTCATCATCGGCGACATGAGCCTGGTGGGGCCTCGGCCTCTGCCGGCTGAGCAGGTGGCGGCCAATCCCCAGCTCATGGAAGCTCGGCACCAGATCCGCTCGGGCATCACCGGTTGGTGGCAAACCAACGGCCGGAGCGATGTCGCCGCTGAAGAGGCGGTTCGTATGGATGCCTTCTACATCGAGAACTGGTCGTTGTCCCTGGACCTTTACATCCTCTTCAAGACACTTGGATGCGTCCTGGGCGGGAAGGGCGCGTACTGATCTTGAGCACCTCACCCGATCTGGGACCGTCGAGCCCAGACCTACGATCGCCGGTCGTCGTCTCCGAGGCGCGGCCTCTCGAGTCTCGTCACATCGCTGGGATGCGTGTGGATCGCACCAACTATGAAGATGCCGCCTCTCGCATCGTCGCGTGGGGCAAGCAACGCGAGTCTCGTTACGTCTGCGTGGCCTCGGTCAACAACGTGATGGAGTCACGCGCCAGTGAAGCCTTCCAGCAGATCATGAACCTGGCCGATCTCGTCACCTCTGACGGTATGCCGCTTGTCTGGAGTCTCAAGCTGCTCGGTCTACGGGACGCCACCCGGGTGTACGGGCCCGACCTCACCCCGATCCTGTGTGAGCGCGCGGCCGAGGCTGGAGTTCCTGTGGGTTTCTACGGCGGCACTCCGGACGTGCTCGAGTCCTTCATCGCCAACCTAAAAGCTCGTTTTCCGAAACTCCAGGTGGTGTATCGGTTCGCTCCGCCGTTCAGGGCCCCGACCGAAGAGGAAGATCGCCAAGTGGATCAGGAGATCATCGACTCGGGCGCGGGGATCGTATTCGTAGGTCTCGGTACGCCTAAGCAGGAGCTTTGGATGGCAGCTCGCCGCGGGAAGGTTCCTGCGGTGATGGTCGGGGTCGGCGCCGCTTTTGACTTCCTTGCCGGCGTGAAGAAGCAGGCTCCGAGCATCATGCAGCGGATGGGGCTCGAGTGGCTCTTCCGTCTCTGCTCCGAGCCTCGCAGGTTGTGGAAGAGGTACCTGTACCGTAATCCGCGCTTCGTTTTCCTGCTCGTCAAACAGTTGGCGGCGCATGGACGCGACTAGGCTGCCGCACGCCGTAAGAGACCGGTCAGCCGGATCCCCATTGGGGCAATCCATCCCGTGTAGTCGAATAAGCGCGGCATAACTAGGTTCACTCCCCGGGCGAGCACCAGCTGCGCAGCCCGTTTACGGGGGTGGCGCCAACTTGACTGCCACCGTCAGGGGACCCCCGGCAGTGTCGCTCGCTACGTAAGACGATCCGTCCACCTCACCTCCGACCGATCCCCCCTTGACGACTTCGAGCCCGCCGGGTGGGATCACGGTGACGGAGGTTGCATCCGGTTTGGCTGCAGCCTGCGGCACTGTTGCGAATCGGAACACGCCTCCTGCGCCGGTCAGCTTGAAGGCGTGTGGGATGACGTAGGAACAGACCACTCGGACCGTGCTCCCCGGGGCCACCGACAGCGGCAGCGTGAAGCGAGGATTCGTCCCCTCGATCCCAAGGTCGTAGCGCTGGGACTTGCCTGCCAACGAGACTTCCTGCACCTTCGCGTGGGTGGGGAGGATGAAGCTCAGGTCGGAGCGGTCCTGGGCGGACTGAAGGTTGTGCACCAGCACCTTGGCGACGCCTTTGGGAGCGGTGTTGCTGAGTCGGAAGGTTGAGGTCACGTAGGCTTGGCCGCGGCTGGTCAGCTGCACTCTCGTGCTCACGCTTCGCTTCTCGTAATAGCCGAGCCTGGACAGCGTGCTGTTGTTGGTGACGGCCATCTGCACATTGGGCTCGAATGTCGAGAATGTGGCGCCCACCCCGACTTGGTTCAAGGCTCGTTCGTCCGACGGGCTGTTCGAGTACATCGTGAAGTGAGACCCCCTCGAGGAATCCCCGAGGGCTGTGGTCAGCTCGGCAGCGCTTGCGTCCCCCCGGCTCACTCTGTTCCAAACCTGTTCGATCAACCCGGCCACCCACTCCTCCCGGCCACGTTGGTCGGTTCCGAAGTGCAGATAGACGTCGTGCGTGAGGGTCTGCACTGCGTTACGGGCGTTGACTGAGACGTTGTATCCCGGCTGTCGGACTGATCCCACTGCACGTGTCATCAGACCCAGCGCCACGGGATCCATCTCGACCACACCGTCGACTGTCGTGCCCGTCGCCGACTGATACAGGCTCTGGGCGATCGGCGCAACGGAGTCGAAGCTCGGCGACCGAGTGATCTGGTCCCAACTATCGAACGCGCCGGCGGGCCCGTATGCCTTGCGGAACCAAGCGGGGGACAGAGTTCTCGGTGCCGCCGTGGCGGCAAGGTCGTCGACCGGGTGGATCGATCCCACGCGCAGGGAACCCGACTTTGCGGTGAGGATGCCGAACAGGTCGATAGGTCCACCCGAGCCCCGGGCGATGCTCGGATTGTCGAACAGCAGCAGGTAATGGCGAGTCTGGTCGCGTCCGAATAGGGACGGCAGGGCCTGCACCAGGTTGCGGGTCTTGTGAATCGCGTCCCTCGCCTCGGAAACCTTGGTCAGGGCGAGCGACAGGGCCGACTGCACTGCCCCGAAGACCGGTTGAGGAGCGCTCCTCAAGCTGACATAGGCCTTGTTGAGCTTGTCCTCGATGTCTATGAAGAAGGGCACGCCTCTCTGAGCGGCGTTGAGATTGATCTGACCATGGCTGTAGATAGCGGCGGCCAAACCCTGGGCGGGGGCTCCCATCGCTCGAATCGCCTGCACGGCGTCGAGGCCGGCCCGCGAGGACAGGTCCGAGGACTTACCCAAGGCCTTTAGAGCAACTGCATCCCGGTGTACTCGCGGAAGGTGGGACACCACCCAGAACGCAGGATGGCCTTGGAGCCCATCGGCGGTCCCGGAAGCGGATGCAGCCTTTAGAAATTCCGCGCGCGCCGACTGGTAGTGGCCCGAGAGGAGAGCGTTGCTGCCACGTCGCAGATCACCCCGCGCCGAGTTGAGGGAGTTGGACAGGGCGAAGAACGTATACATCCCGTCGACGATCAGGGCCACGATGAGGAGCGCGGCGATAGCTCCCACCCATAACAAGGGGCGGGCTCGCCGCTTCTTATGGGGAGCGGGCGGAGCGGGCACTGAGGGGGTTTCCGGACTCGCTGCCTTGGGCTCGATATGCCTGATCTGAGAACCCTCAGGAGCGGGCTCAGGGACAGGAGCGAGCACTGCTGCTGGAGCGTTCAGGTCCTCGGGCTCTGGCAGTTGGATCAGCCGGCCCAGACCGTCGGATGACTCGTCCGGAGCGGGGCTGGTGTCCGGCCCCTCAGGGTTCGCTGTGTCCTCTTCTTTCCGTGCAGTTTGGGATCCCGAATCACGCACGGGCGCGATGGGGGCGGTCGTGGCCCCAGAGGCTCGCTGGCGTTCCGCGGCCACCTCGCGGCTCGAACTCCTTTCCGAAGAGGATTCGAGGACTTCCAGACGCTCGACCTGGGAGGTAAAGACGATGAAGGAGTTGCTGGGAAAACTCATGGGGTTGCCGTTGGGATCGAACGCCTTGGAGACATCCAGATCGAAGGCGTCCGTTAAGCCCCCGGAGCTTTCCAGGGTGCCTGCTTCCCTCCATCCCTCCACGATGCGCCCGGAGCGGAGCTTTACCCGCACGAACTCACTTGTTCCTGGAGCGGGCGGTGGCACGGAAGGAGAGGTCCTTGCCGACGGCTGAGCCGGCGCACTCCTGGGCGAGGGCCCGCCCCCGGATTGCGAACGAAGCACTGCCGCTCGGGCGCCTCGCACGGAGGCCCGGCCTCGCCGGCGGCCGGATTTGGTCACCCGCCGATAGATCAGGTCGGACACAGAGATCAAGGCGACCACCACGATGAGTGCCCCGACCTCGAGGTAGATCACGATGGTCTGTCGCCTCCCGGAGGTTGGGCCGAGCCTCGAAAGGCTCGGCGACTGAGACTTGTGCATCGGGCTGCGGACGATCCGCGCCGCAAACTGGCGCGCGCGTAGCCTCGACACCCCCTTGAGGCCTCTGACACCGCTTTTCTCCCCATCGTTCTAGGAGCCAAACTCTACTCGGAGCCGTGCCAAGCAATTCCCATGCCCCCCCGGGGCCCTGCCTTATCGGGCTGGATGGCTGAACGCGGCCGCCGAGCCCCTGCACCATCGCACGCTCAGGGTGGGTAGGTTTGGGGCCAGGCGCCGCGATAGCGTGCGAAGCTGAGTGACGCTTCCTCCAGGAGCGATCACACGAAGGAAGGCCACATGGACGGACCCAACCCCCACGCTTCGGCCGCGTCCCCGGCGCGGGATGAGCCGATCACAGTGCTTTACATCATGGGCGCCCCCCGCTGCGGCAGCACAGTGCTGGACAACGTCCTGAACGAGGTCGCAGGGTTCTTTTCCGCGGGAGAGCTTCGTTTTCTGTGGCAGCGGCTCGACCAAGGACGATTCTGCGGGTGTGGGAAGTCGTTCGAGAGTTGTGAGATCTGGTCCCGTGTCCTCGACAAGGTTGCCGGCTCAGAGCCCTCTGCAACGGCCCGGGCTGTCATGGCACGTCAGAGGCAGATCTCGGGGACTTGGCGTACGTGGCAGCTCCTCCATCAGACAACTAAGGACAATGTTCCCGGACAGATACAAGCTCACGGTGCACTGATGGGCGATCTGTATGAGGCGATCAAAGCAGTGACTGGAGCCTCGGTCATCGTGGATTCTTCCAAGCGCCCCTGGGACGCAGCTTTGTTGGGCTCGGTCCGCAACGTCGAACCATTCTTCGTCCACCTCGTACGTGATCCTCGCGCCATGGCTTACTCGCAATCGAAGGTGAAAGCCAACCCGGACCGCAACCAGCCTGCGGTTATGGCACCCACCGGGATCTCGGCCAGTGCGTTTCAATGGATCCGCCGAAATCTCGCGGCGGATGCTGTTCGCAGAGCTCAGAGACCAGATCGCTCGATGCTGATCGATTACCACGATTTCTGCTCGCGTCCCCGTGAGTTGGTTCGCGCAATCACATCCCTGGTCGGCGATGCAGGCGCGCAACTGCCTTTTGCCGACGATCACACGGTTAGCCTCGGCGGCAACCACACTGTGTCCGGCAACCCAGATCGGTTCCGGCTTGGTCAGGTGCCGGTTCGTGAGGACAACAGATGGAAGGACGAGATGCCCGGACGAGACAAGCTGCTCGTGACTTCGTTGACGCTGCCGCTGATGTTGCGCTACTCGCTGGCAACTCGTAAGGCGGGAAACCATCTCCGCTCTCTGTCGGAAAGTTCGCCAAGCGACGGTTCTGAGTGAGCCCCTCGGACTATCCAACACCTACAGGCAAGCTCCGGCTTCCCGACTTTCTCGTTATTGGCGCTCAGAAGTCGGGAACCACGAGCCTCTACGAATATCTGCGGTCGCATCCGCAGGTCTTCATGCCCGACATCAAAGAGCTGGACTTCTTCACCGCCGGCATCAACTGGGAGCGAGGTTTCGCCTGGTATCAGCGCCTCTTTGCCGACGCCGGTCCCGGGGTAGCCGCAGTAGGTGAGGCCTCAACCAGCTACACCAAGTTTCCCCGCTATTCAGGTTCTGCAGAGCTCATCGCGCGCTATCTTCCCGAGGCGCGCCTCATATACGTGGTGCGCAATCCGATAGATCGCCTTCGCTCTCACTACGTTCACAACGTGGCCTTCGGCACCGAAACCGCGCCCCTAGCTCAGGCGGTCCAAACGAATCCCGACTACATCAACTTCAGCAAGTACGCGATGCAGCTGGATCAATATCTTTCGCATTTCCGCACCGATCAGATGCTCATCATCACTTCGGAGGCTTTGCGCTCGACTCGAGTACAAACTCTCGAGCGCGTCTACTCCTTCCTCGGCGTGCGCGCTGATTGGAAGTCCGAGGTGCTGGAGCAGGAGTTCTTTACATCTGAGCGGCGCTTGGCCTATCCGGCCTGGGTAGGGAACAGCCGTCGCTGGTTCAAGAAGCGCGTGTTCTCTACTGTCAAGATCCCTCGCCTGGTTCCCAATCGGGTCAAACAGATGTTGGGCAAGCCCGCGCAGAGCGTCTACGAATCTTCCGAGGCGGTTATCCCGGATTCTCTGCGCGCCGAACTGGAAGCAGAGTTCTCATCGGACATTCGACGGCTGCGGGTCCTACTGGGAAACGACTTCGACGGCTGGAACATCGCCTGATCTTTACTCGGTTAGTCGACTCCCACGGGAACACGCTCGGCGTGACCGGATGAGCTGATGCGGGTTGACGCCCTCGGTCGAACGAAGTACTGATCCCGTAGACCCATCACGAACACCAGCGTGAGCAAGCAGTAAAGACCACCGCTCTCGAAGGTATCCCCAGTGAAGCTCCTCACCGCAAGCGTGCTGAGGGCGAGAAGGGGGACGATCCTTCCGTACGGTCGCAGCGCAGTCAGGAAAGCCCGGCGCATCGTAATCATCAGAAAGATGGCAAGGGCGGCAGTTCCAAGCACTCCCGTCCCGACGAGCGCTTCCACCCACGTGCTGTGGACGGTGCTGGTGTTCTGGAAGCCTGACTGTCCCAAGACGAGCAGCCGGCTGGCGGTACGAAGGCCACCTCCGATGATGGGGGATTTCTTCCAGATCGGGATGGCGAGCTCCCACCAGTTCAGACGTCCATTCAAGTTGCTGACCTGCGAGCTATTCTGCCCCCGCAAGAGAAGCGGCGCAGCTTGCGTCGCGACTCTCGATCCGATGATGGTCCCGACAGCCACCACGATGACGCCGAACCCGGCAAGGACTTTGCGGCCGCGCAGGAACAGCAATATCGCAAATCCAAGCATCACGGCCGCGTAACCAGTTCGATACTGGGCCCCCATCAACGTGATGAATCCAAAGGCCGCGACCGCCCACGCAACCGGACGCCTGGGGCCCCTCTCGACCCCGGGTGCCAGCAACCGGCCCACAGACCAAAAGATCAGCAGGACGGCCAGCTCGCCGAGCGTGTTGGAGGTGACCCCCGGATAGACGCCTTGGATCTGGTATGGGATCGGACTGTTGATGTGCTGGACGGTCAGGGCTGGGAACGCTGCCACTCCAACCCAGACGGTGCCAACGAGGATCAGTATCCACCAATAGAGCAACCCTTCCAGGCGAAGCAAAGCTTCTTTCCCGGCGGTTCGGTAAGCGCCTGCGATCATCACGATCGCGGCGATCACCTCGAAGGCGCGGTAACCCGTGAGGGCCGGGCTCACGGAGGCAAAGATCCCGATCGAGGCCACGAGCGCGTAACAGATATAGATGCGCAGCGGCCTGTTCGTCACGGTCTCGGTCGTATCGCGCGTCGCGGAGATGCACGCGATGGCCCCCAGCATGAAAGCGATTCCCGTGCTGGCAAGGCGCAGCAAGCCGACGAAGTCCAACGGATTGGCCGCGAGGTCCTCCGCTGTGCGTGCCCGAAGACCAAGACTTGCTATCAAGATGAATATCGCCGGTAGTTCGATAGCCATGTACCCGAACGCGTACCGAGGGATGGTGAGTTGGAACAAGCCCACGCTCGCCGCTGCGAACAAGAGGGAGATTCCGGCGATCGCCAGCCCCCACTTACTTCCCAGAGCGATGCCGACACCGGCTCCCAATGCCGTCATCGCGATCACCGCGTTTCCCGCGGCCCGCGCCGGATTAACGCCCGGCAAGGTCCTTCGGTACCAGGACCCTTGTGAGGAACTAAGCATTCAGCCGCCTAGAAGTAGTCGTCAGTACGTGTCCACGAGCAGATCCGTACGTGCCCGCTACTCAAACGTCAATCCACCTGAACCTTTGCAACTTGCTGGTGATGCCTTCTATGAGGGTATCAAGGGCTGCGTGGGGCGCGCTAGGGGGCATTTTCTCGGACGGGGCCATCTCATCCCTGACGGGTGGACGTGCCAAGGAGGCCCGCTCGATCAGCGACCTCTGCCTCGCCGGGCGAGGAAGGGGATCCGCTGTTTGATCCGCCCAAACACGTACCGTTCCTCTGGGTCCATCCCCAGCTTCGCCAGGATCCCCAGGTAGATGATCACCCCGACGACCAACCCGGCCCCCTCGACGGCGAGTCCCGTGCCAAGGACGGTTCTCCACAACAACAGGAATAGGGCAAAGACCACCGTTGCGCCCAACGGTTTGAGGAAGGACTTCCCAAAGGGGTGGACGCCGACGAGGATGCGTCCCTCCAACACAACGGTGAGGTTGATCGCCGCGGTGATTCCGGCGTCGACTCCTGCCATGGCTATCGCCCCATAGCGCGGCACCAGGATCGCGCCCAGAATGATGTAGAGGATGACGGCCGTGATCGAGTTGATGAGCGTGACGCGAGGTCGCCCCGTCATGTTCAGGATGTGGCCCGAGGGTCCCGTCCCGGCGTAAAAGATATTTCCAAGCGCAAGAACCACGATCAGGGGAGCGGCGTCGGCTCCATTGTGACCGGCCAGCAAACGACCGAAGAAGCCCGGGAGCACCATCAACGCTGCGTATACGGGGAAGGCCAGCGTCACGATCCATCGCGTGATCGCTTGGTAAAGAGACTGCAAGCGCGCGATGTCCCCCTCTTCGTAAACCTTGGTCACGACTGGAGCCCAGATCCCGACCAGACTTTGCAGAAAGACACCGCCCGCTGCTTGCAATGCGAGGGCGATCGCGAACAAACCGACGTTGCGATCGGTCGAATAGATCCCGAGCAGGATGATGCCGAGCCCCAGCGATTGGGTGCTGAATAGGTTGGAGGCCCCCAACAGGAGAGCGAATCTCACGATCGGCCCCACTTCGCGCTCCGGCGTCGCCACTTTCTCCTCCTCGGTGAGGAGCTTTCTGTAGAACCACAACGCTCCGAGCAGAGCCAGTGCCGCCGACACGTCGAGGGCAACCACCAATCCCGCAACCTCGAGCCCTACCAGGATCGCGATGGTTCCCAGGGCGAAGCGCGCCGCCGGCAATCCCACATCGTTCACCGTCGTGGTCGGAACCAGCGTTCTGTAACCCTGCGTGCAGTAAAGGAGCACCAGAGTCATCGAGTAGAGCGGCACGAACAGTGCCCCCAGCCGCAAGAGATGCGCCAAGTCCGTTTGCTTCGTGGCGCCTGATGCAAAGTGATCCGCGATCGGCTGAGCCAATATGAGCAGGCCGATAAAGACCAAGGTGGAGACAGTTGCCCCGCCCCATACCGCGACGGTCGCCGACCCTCGCACGGCCCCCGGCCGGTGCAACGCGCGTGCTCGGGCGATGAATCGAACGGCTGCGAACTGGAACCCACCGGGGGCCAGCGCGGCGGCGATCAACAGGACCTGCGTGACCTCTCGGAACAGCCCATATCTGCTGGTCCCCAAGATCCGTACTGCAACGGCGATGAACGCGAAGCCAAGGATGCGAGAGCTGACGCGACCAACCATCTGCAGGGCCCCGCCTTTGGCCAGAGTCGCGACATCGGCGGCGGATTCCTGCGTTAGGTCTTCTACTCCCGGGGTTTCGTCCACCGTTTCAGCCGGCTTCCGCGAGACCGAGTCGGGGGGATGACGACGCGCTGCTATCCAGAAGGATCAGGTTGCAGATGTCTGGGAAGGCGTTCTTGCCGATCAAAGCGAGGAGTCTCCTAAAGGGCGAATGTGCCCTCAGGCTAACCGTTACACCTCTGCCCATCGCTTCTTTCATTCTTGTCCACGTGTGATCTGACGCTGTAGTTCGGTTCGCGCCGTCAGCCCGTGCTGTTCCCGCTGGCTCCTTCCCGCGAGTTGTTCGGCGCTTGCCCTGATGTAGTCATCGAAATAATCGACTGCCTCCGCGGGAGACCTCTGACTGCCGCGCGCATATTGCGCCAGAGCGATCCCAACCCAGCCGTCCCCCTTCCTCACGCCGTCCACGAGTGCTCGCGCGTTGGGACGTCCCAGTAGCGAATGAGCTTGCATGAAGTAGTGCCACAGGTCGAAGAAAGGAGGTTTGGACTCGGACGCATGCTCCCAATCCAGCAACACCCATCCACCCTCGGTCCGCAGGAGGTTCCACGGAGCAAAGTCACCGTGGGCTGCGGTGGCACCCTGGCCACCGGCTCCCTTCATCCTCGAGTACACCCCCAATCCATAAGCGACTTCTCCGGGAAGACGCCACGAGGTGATGCGCGGCAACCACGCCACCGGCTCCAGCAGGAGCAATCCATCGGCTGCAGCACGAACGAGAGGCGGCCGCACGGGCGCAGGCAGCACGGCTGTTGCTGCCTCGATCGCTTGCGCCTCCCTGGCTAGGGCGTGACGTCCCTTGTCGTCGAATGCCATCTTGGCTACCCCTGTACAGGCCAAGGATTCGCCCAGTAGCAGCGCAAGGAATCGGGAAGGGTGGTTGGCCCGGGCCACGGCAAGCGATCGGTATGCCAGCCCGTTGGCCCGGAGGAGCTCGGTCACTTCCGCAGGGACTGCGCCGCGGCCGGGAAGCAATCTGAACCCGCCCACCGACGCAACCGCACGCGCGGCTTCCCATCCCAAGAGTCCTTTGATCGTCACGGGGTGATAGATGTGCACGCTATTGGTGGCGGCCCGGCGCGGCGTCGTCGGCAGCAGCCATCGCGATGACGCTGGAGGGATGGGGGCCCATCGCGTCTTGCCTCTCAATCCTCGCTCCGAAGGCTCTCCAGCTCTTCCGTCGCTTGTTGCAGCAGGGTGGGTATGGGCTCGCGAGAGTCCAGGAACACCGTTCGGACCTTTGCCGGCACGACGTGGTGTAACTCGTGCGTTTGCCTCTCCAGTTCGGCCTCCGAGACTTCGCGCTTGCGCGCGAGGAGCACGTCGACGGGCGCCTCGAGCACGATGACTAGATCGGGAACCGGCAACGCAGCACCCAGCACGCGCGCGGCGCGCTCCGAACCTTGCAGCCGGTAGCGGGTGGGGTCGATGGAGATGTCCCACCAAGGCCGCTCCCAGACAACCCATCCCCCCCGCCGTACGAATGGTTTGATCCGGGTCCACCACCCGATCTGGAAGTCGAGGAAGAGGAATACGAGCTTGGCTAGGGCAAGGGTCCGGGGGTAGGGGTCGCCGGCATGGGGCTCTGTAACGGGGGCCTCGCTCGGGCTCTTGGAAACGACCGCCCCCGGCCTGTGATGCAAGCGAAGGATGGTCTCTCGGTTGAGAGGCCCCGCGACAAGAGCATCGGCGAACGTCGACTTCCCACTGCCGTCGGGCCCGAGTACCGCAATCACTCGGCCCGCCGAGGAGCTAGTGGTCATCCATACGGGCGCTACGAGTGAAGCGCATAGCCGAGCCGCTGCAATTGCGATCCGAAGGCTTCTTCGATGAGCTGTTCTTGGGTGGGGTTCAGGTTTCTCTGCCATTTACCCACGGACCCCGCATTCACGAAGCGAACATTCCGTTTGACCACTCGCTTCTTGAAGGAGCCCTCTGGCGCGCGATCCTCTTTCTGACGCATCATCTCGACCGAATTGCTCTCCACCACTTGGGCGATCTCAGCCTCGGGCACCGTCACGCGCAGGAACGAGAGTACGGATGCCAGAACGCCGGGCGCGTCCTTCTTGAGGTCTTCGAACTTCACAACCTTCAGACGATCATCGGCGATCCGATCGGCGTCAAACCAGCCGTCGACATGAGCCCCCCACGAACCGAACGGGCTTCCCCGACCCGACACGAAGTCTCTTAAGAACGGATCGAGCTCGCCTTCGTAGACCCCGATGCGCTTCTGCCAGTTGAATTCCGAAAGGGCAACATCGCGCGCGTCCCTCACCACGTAGATGGCCCTGTCGGTGACGTCTTTGCTAAGCAGATCGTGGCTGTACATAAGCTTGCCGCCTCCGGGCAGGATCGATAGCGCGTGCCTGTGCCGGCCCACGTACGGAACGATTCCTCTGATCGCTTTGAACTCGGAGGATTGGCCCGACAAGGCCTGAGAGAGGAGGAATCGCATCCACGTAGTGCCCGATCGCGGATAGCTCGCCAAGATCGCATCGTGTCGCTGTATCCCACGGTGCCTGGCCCAAACCGTGGGGCGTCGCAAGATCTTGCTTCGGAACCGCGCCCGGCGAAGGACCTGGGTATCGATCATGGGTGTTGAAACCTCCTAGCGATGTCAGCGCTCGTCTTAGCAAGTGGGGGGCTAAGAGGCGGCTCTGATTCACTCGTATCCTAGTGCTGCCGTTCCTCCCGGAGCGGGGCTCGTTCGCGCTGCGGATGGAGCCGCAAAAGCCGGTCGATACAGCCCAAGGAGGATACGCGTGGAAGGCTCACTCGAAACACCCTCCTCGCCCTGGCTTCCTTTGCTGCGCACCTTGAGCACGGTGTCGGATGAGTGGCTGGTGTGGAAGAACGTCGACTCCGCACTTTCAGGCGTAGGGGATGTCGATTCGGCAGCACCCTCGGCGCAGTGGAACAGCATCGAGAACGAATTCCTGGACTGGGCTTTGCGCGAGAGGTTGGGGCCCGCGGCGGTCTGCCGCCACATCCCCGGAGGGCTCAACCTGGTTGCCTTTCCACAGGGGGCGGCAGCATTCCTCGAGATGAGCGTGAAAGAGAGGCGCATTTTCCGGGGCTCGACCTTGTTCGTGATTGAGGACCTAGAGGGCCTCTCCGAGATGGATCAGCGGGGCTTCCGCCGGCTGCGGCCGGGGGCCGAGGGCCTTTTCAAGCTGGTCCTCAACGGCACCAAATGGGGCGGTCGTCCGAACTGGGAGGGCATCGAGGAAAAGAACATAAGAGAGTTGCTGGCCGCCGATCCCGCCGGCGTCGAGATGGCGGCGCGGCTCTTTGGTCCGGTCAAAGATGCCGTCATTAAAGGGGCGCGTGCAGCTGCAGAGTCTCGCTGGGAGCCAAGTGCTATGGCGCTCGTCGATGGATGGTTCGTCGTAAAAGGCATCCGCAATCCCGTCATCCTGGCGCGGCGAGCGAGATTCCGGTTCGAAACGAAGTCCAGCTGTCCGATAGTCAAAGCGATCTTGGGCACGCGCCGCAAGATCCCTGAGAACCGGGCGGCGTGGCTGGCGAAAGTAGCCGAGACGCACGAGATGCACGGTATGGAGGCCGAAGGCCGTGTCTAGGCGAGTTCTCGTGACCCACGGAGGGAGCGGTCAGTCCCGGGGCACCGTATCCACCGTGCGCGCGTTGGCTTCCGATGGGTGGAAGCCCACCGTCACCGTCTCTGGTTCGTTGTCGATGGCTGCAGCGTCGCGATTCTGCGCAGCCCGCATTAACGTCCCCTACGCGGGGACCGACGGTTATCCCGAAGCGGTGATGGAGGAGTTCGACAGAGGCTCGTACGCCGCCATCATCCCCACTAGTGATGTTGCTCTCGTCGCCCTCAAGTTTCCGGTCAGGCACCTCATGGACAAGGTCGAATGTGCCAAGGCCGCCGTAGCGGCGGGTCTGTCGGTTCCCCCCAGTCAGACCTTCGGATCTACCGGCGAGCTTCTTTCAGCCGCCCACCAGCTCGACTACCCGGTGGTGATCAAGCCCGCCCTCAAGAGGTATTCGGCCGCGCGGGTGGACTCGGCGGCTCAGCTTCCCAAGGCCTTGAAGGAAGAAGGTCCGGTGATCGTCCAGCCCTACCTCTCTGACAGATTGCGGGCGGTTGTCGGGCTCATGTGGGAGGGGGAATTGAGGGCAGCAGTGCATCTGGACTACGTGCGCGTGTGGCCCATGCCCTGCGGAACGACTGCCTCCGCAGTCACCGTTTCCCCCGATGAGGACACGGAAGCGGGACTGTTGAGATTGCTGGCCGGATACAACGGCATCTTTCACGCCGAGTTCGCAGGCGACTATCTGCTCGACCTGAATCCCCGCGTCCACGGGACGCTCCCGTTGGCGTTGGGCGCAGGCGTGAACCTCCCCGCCTCGTATTGCCGCCTCGTCACCGGCGGGGCCGTCGCGACCGTGAGGGGTCGTCCTGGAAGATTCTTCCGGTGGATGGAAGGCGATTTTCGCAGCGTGCTCACGAACCTTCGACAGGGACGGATGGATGCGGGGGCCGCGGTCCGTGCCCTTGCCCCCCACCGGGGAACCATCCACAGCTACGAGTCCCTGTCGGACCCGGGGCCCATGCTCGCCCGCCTCGCCTTCGCTCTGCGGAGACCCTGGCCCGGGCGAAAGAAGGCTCCCCCTCCCGTCTGATTACTGCCAGTTTCGCCGGGAACCAGAGCGGGCACATTCTCAAGAACCTCGTGGGAGTGTCCGATATAGGACCGGTAACCACGCTTCCAATGGAAGATCTGGTCGCCCTGCTCGCCGGATGTGCCCGCAACGGTCGGATATCGTGGCGGGGATGGCGGTCTGCTCCCGTCAACGTATCGGCTCTACGTGGGGCAGAGGTTGGGTTCAGGGCCCCCGCCCGGGAGGATTGGTACGGAACGGGTAGTGCACAACGATGCTTTCACGACAAGTTTAGGGGAACCGATCAATGAGTTCAGCAGGTGGCGCCGGTAGCGATCTGAACGACTACCTACAGGTTCTGAGATACCGCAAGTGGTCCGTCCTCGCTATCGCTGCAGTCGTCATCCTGTCGGCTCTGGCGTTCACGTTCCAGCAAACCCCGATCTATACGTCTCAGGCGCAAGTCGAAGTGCAACCGTTTTCCTTGACGGCTATCCAACAGGGACAGCCGGTACCCCCCAACATGGACACCGAGAAGAACCTAGTTTCTTCTGCGACCGTGGCTTCCCTCGTCCTGAAGGATCTTTCGCTACAGGAGAGCACCAAGACGCTGTTGCAGAATCTTGCGGTCACGGTGCCCACCAACACCGAGATCCTTCAGATCTCCTATTCCTCACCGAAGGCTGCTGAGGCCCAGCAGATCGCTGCGGGGTTCGCGACCGCGTACCTTCAGTACCGCACCCAACAGGCGGTCCAGACCGTCCAGACGGTGATCCAACCGTTGCAGTTGCGCGTGAAGCGTCTCTACTCGCAGATTCAAAATGTCACCAACCAGATCACTAGCACAACGGATCCGGCAATCCTGGCGAGTCTTAACAACAAGGAGAACTCGCTCCGCGACAGGAAGACTCTCCTCCAGGGGCAGATCGCCAACATCACTCCCGCCAGCAGCGTTCAGGTAGGCAATATCACGACGCCTGCCGAGCTGCCGTCCGCACCTTCGAGCCCCAGCCTCATCAAGAACATGCTGCTGGCGGTGCTCGTAGGGTTCGCCCTCGGCATAGGGGTCGCGTTCCTCCGGGAGCGTCTGGACGAGCACTTCACGGACCGGGCAGAGTTGCAAGCTCACGCCGGAGCCTCGGTGCTGGCCGTAGTTCCAAAAGTACGCGGCTCGCAAGGACGTGGTGTTCCGGTGCTGCTCTCGTCATCGATGCCTCAGTCGGTTGCTGCTGATGCCTATCGGACCCTTCGCGCGGGGGTGCTCTTCGCGGCATCCCGCACCGGTGCCAAGGTGATCTTGGTCACGAGTGCATTCGAAGGGGAAGGCAAGACGACTACCGCAGCGAACCTGGCTGTGGCTCTCGCTCAAGCCGGGAAACGAGTCACGCTGCTCTCTGCCGACCTGCGCAAGCCGAGGCTGCACGAGTTCTTCGGAGGCTCCTCTCCGATCGGACTTGCGACGGTTCTGACCGGTCAGACAACTATCGACCGCGCGCTAGTGCCCTCCTCTATCGACGAGTTGCAGATCCTGTTCAGCGGCGGCGCACGTGACAATGCAGCAGAGCTCATCGGATCCGAGGCGATGGGGAAAGTGCTGGATAACTTGCGTGATCGGAGTGATTTCGTGATCGTGGACGCGGCCCCCATCCTGCTGGTTGCCGACACTGCCTCTCTTCTTCCGCACAGCGACGGTGTTTTGCTCGTGGTGGACCCTGCGGTGTCTACTCGTGCCGCTGCCGACGACGTTCGCGAGCAGCTGGACCAACTGCAAGCCCGCCGTATCGGCATCGTGATCAACAACCTGGAGAAGTCTCGTGCCCGGGCCTACCGTCACCACGCCGGCTACTACTCCTACTACCAAGATCTGCCCAAGCGTGATGCTCGCGCCACTAGAGAAGAGACGCGCGCGGCAACCACGCGGCAATCCTCAGGCGGAGGCAAGAGCCTCGATCCGGACGACACCCAGTCCCAGGCTGACCTACCGGCACCTAAGTAGGTCACATCGGGCTTCGGCTCTCAGCTCTTAGGTTCCTCCACCGATCCAGGCTTTCTCTCGTGCCGATCAGGCTGGTGAGCTACCGGTGAGAGTCTTGATAGCCCACAGCTTCTACCGTTTGCCGGGCGGCGAGGATAGGTACGTCGGGCAGCAGATCCAGCTCTTAAAGGGGAAGCACGCGGTCGAGCTGTTCAGTCGCCGTAACGAGGAGCTGGGTGGGGGGCTTTCGACGGCGGTCCTCATGACGGCTTCGTCTTCTCACGACAGAGGGGATCTGCGGAGGGTCATTCGATCCTTCCGCCCCGACGTCATCCATCTCCACAACGCGTACCCGGCCCTCGGCCCTGCCGTGCATCTGGAGGCGCAACGCGCTGGTATCCCGCTGGTGATGACCGTACATAACTGCAGGTTGAGATGCCCCAACGGTTACATGTTCACCGAAGGCAAGCTTTGCCATCGCTGCGAAGGAGGCAACTACTCGAACGCGGTTCTGCATCATTGCTTTTCCGACGGAAAGCAGGCAGCGAGTTACGCCTCGTCACTCTGGGTCCACCGATTCATGTTTCACACCGATGACAAGGTGGCGGCCTACATAACTCCGAGCCAGTTCATGCACGATCGAATGATCAGTTGGGGATTCGATGGATCACGCGTTGATGTGGTCCGTAACTTCACCGATCATCATGCGGGAAGCGCCGTGCCGGGCGCCTACGGGATCTATCTCGGTCGGCTTTCGAGCGAGAAAGGCGTCGACGTCCTGCTGGAGGCCCTAAGCCTGGCCGGGGACCCTCCCTTTCATATCTGCGGCGACGGACCGGCGCTGCCCGCCTTGGAAGACCTCGCCGCCGAAAGGGGCCTGCAGAATGCCAACTTTCTCGGGCAGCTAGCCGGGGACCAGGTTGCGGCGGAGCTTCAGGGATCACGCTTTTTCGTCCTTCCTTCGTTGTGGGACGAAAATGCTCCCCTCGCCGCCCTTGAAGCTTTGGCCGCCGGACGACCGCTTCTGGTCACGGAAGGCGGCGGTCTGCCGGAACTGGTCTCTTCCGGCGAGGGATTCATGTGCCGGCGCGGCGATCCTCACGACCTCGCTGCCAAGATGAAGGCGCTTGCTACCGACGACCGGCTCTGCTTCGAAGCAGGTTCTGCGGCGCTCGAGAGAGCAGCTGCCGAGTTCACCCCGGAGGCCCATCTGCGACGCCTGGAGGCCGTCTACTCGAAGGTCGTCGGCGGACCAACAACGAACCGATGAGCGCAGCAGACGGACGCCTCCTGCGGATGGTGACAGGGACCTACGGTGGATGGTTGATTGCCATGACCGCGCCCTGTGGCACCCTGTACGCAGAGGCAACGATAGAAACTCACGGTTGTGGCTTTACCCATCCCGGACTTCATCCGAAGTAACTGGGTAAGGCTTTCCGAAATTCCAAGCGCAGGAGGTTCCAAGGCATGAGTCAGCGAAGAGCAGTGGTGGCAGGAGCCGGTGGGTTCATCGGCCATCACATGGTCAATTACCTCAAAGACCGGGACTATTGGGTCCGAGGCGTTGACATCAAAGAGGCGGAGTACGAACCCACGGCGGCTGACGAGTTCCTGCTGCTGGACTTGAGGGAATATGACAATTGTCTCGAGGCCACGAACGACGTCCACGAGGTTTATCAGTTGGCCGCCGACATGGGTGGTATCGGCTACATCACGGCCAACCACGCCGAAGTGGCTCGCAATAACGTCCTGATAAACGCCCACATGCTGGAGGCGGCCCGGGTCAGCGGTGCAGACAGGCACTTCTATTCTTCGTCGGCATGCATCTATCCGATGTATCTGCAAACGAGTCCCGATGTAAAGCCACTCAAGGAGGACGATGCTTATCCGGCTGACCCCGAAGAGGGTTACGGCTGGGAGAAGCTCTACGCCGAGAAGCTGTGTCAGTACTACACCGAAGAAGGGAAGATCGACACCCGCGTCGCTCGATTCCACAACATCTACGGCCCCCTCGGCACCTACGAAGGGGGCAGGGAGAAAGCCCCCGCGGCCATCTGCAGGAAGGTGGCGTTAACCGTGGACGGAGGAGAGATCGAGGTGTGGGGTGACGGCCTCCAAACCAGATCCTTCATGCACGTGAACGACTGCGTGGAAGGGATCTTTCGGCTGATGCAGTCGGATCACTCGCAGCCGCTGAACCTCGGAACCGACGAGCTCGTGAGCGTGGACCGCCTGGTGGACATGGTGGCCAAGATTGCGGGAAAGACGATCGAGAAGCGCCACGATGTTTCGAAGCCGCAAGGCGTGCGTGGTCGGAACAGCGACAACTCAAAGCTGTGGGAGATTCTGGCGTGGAAGCCCGCAGTCTCTCTCGAAGAAGGTCTGAGATCTACCTACAGATTCATCGAATCAGAACTCGAGAAGGCCGGACGCATCAGCGCCTCGCCGGTGGGCGCCGCCTCGTAGCTTCCTGCCGGTAGCCTTCACTGGTGAGGGCAGCGGCGATATGAGGATCGTCTTCTACTACCCCCGCGCAGTTGTCGGCGACGGGGGCATGACCGGCGCCGTGCGCCGTTTGGCCCATGGCCTGGCGACTTCTGGCCTCGAGGTGTCCATCGCATTTGGCGAGGGTGACAGCAGAGATCGGGACCCCGCAGTCGTCTGGGAGCAGATAGATCATGTCGGCGTTCGGAGGGCAAGAGTTCCACTGAAGCTGCGCGAGGTCTTCGAGGGAGCCGACCTTGCCATCTTTCATTCCGCCTGGGTCGTTCACAATGTCGCCGCTGGGGCGGTCGCCAGACGCGCGAACGTCCCTTACATTCTGGCTCCGCGTGGTGCTTACGACCCCCACATCGTTCGCCGGAAGAGGCTTTTCAAGCTTGCCTGGTGGGTCGCTTTCGAAAGAAGCCTGGTTCAAGGCGCTCGCGCGATGCACCTGTTCTTCGATTCAGAACGCGACGACATGCAGAACTTGGGCTACACCGGCCCGTGGCTGGTGGCCCCCAATGGTGTCGAGCCCCCCGAAGGCGTGCGCTGGGATGGGGGGAGCGGCGGATACGTCCTGTGGATGGGCCGTTTCGACCCCGAGCACAAGGGCCTTGATCTCCTCCTGCATGGCGTCGCCCAGATGGGACCGGGGTCACGGCCGATCCTGCGGCTGGTCGGCCCCGACTGGCGAGGGCGAAAGAAAGCCGTCGCGGCCCTCATCGGCAGACTCGGTTTGGGGGCCGAGGTCACCATCGAAGCGCCGGTGTACGGAAGGGAGAAGTGGGACCTGCTCGCTGCTGCCAGCGGCTTTGTCTACCCCTCCCGCTGGGAGGGTTTTGGCAACTCGGTGGCGGAAGCGGTTTCGGTTGGCGTTCCCACCCTGACCACGACCTATCCTCTGGGACGTTACCTGGCCTCGAAGGGAGGAGCGTTTCTCTCCGATCCTTCTCCGGCAAGCCTCGCGGCGGGCCTGGATCGGCTGGTGTCCTCGGAGGCGCCGGCGGTGTCGGAGAGAGGGTCTGCCATCGTCAACTCAGACATGTCCTGGGGAAACGTAACGGCGGTGTGGCGCCGTCAGCTGGTCGAACTGGGAGGCGGCTGAAAACTGCCCCTCCGGGCGCCGGTTGGGTCATCTCCTGACAAAACAGGCAAGCAAGCACCGAATATATGGGGAAATGTCATGGCCTCATGCCCGTCAAGTGGCAAGATACGCTCAAACGCGCAGGCAGGGGTGGTCCAGTGGCCCCATCCTGTGACTAATAGCCGTTATAGAGGAGGAACCGTCATGGCCTTGGGCCGTTTCAAAAGTATCTTGGTGGTGGCGGGCGTCCTGTTAGCTCTCGCCTCCATGGTGGGCGTCTCGTATGCCGCGGGCTCCAAGCCAGCAGGGCCCCCAATCGTCAAGGGTAAGAAGCTGAACCGACCGCCGGCAGGTCCGGTTGTGCACGCTGCTTCCATCCACCAGGCTCCAGCCGGCACACTGCCCTTCACGGGTGCGGACGTCATCCTGTTTCTTGGGATCGGTTTACTGACCTTCGGAGCTGGACTGACTCTCTTCCGTAAGTCGAGGCCAGGAAGTATCTCTTCGTAGGAAGCTTCTCAACTTCTGATCTGTCGGGCCGCTCCCCTGGGGGCGGCCCGAAGTCATTTGGGGGCCAGCCTCATTCCTAAAGGCGAGCCCGGGCAGAGCCCGCGGAGTTAACCCGTCCCCTCTACCTGCACGATCCCGTGCTTGACTGCGAAGGTGGCCGCCTCGAGTCGGGAATGGACCTGCAGCTTCGTGAGGATGTTCTGGATATGGCTTCGGATGGTGTTCGCGCTTATCGAAAGCTCCGATGCCATCGTTCCCCCCGACTTGCCCTGAGCCAACAACGTCAGGATCTCGAGCTCGCGAGGGGTCAGCTGCCGGACCAATAGGTCGGTTTCCTGCTGCTCCTTGGTTCGCTGTCCGGCGGCCCTGCTTGCGAGATGTTGGGGGATGACCATCTGCCCCGAGAGAGCGGCTTCGATCGACTTGATGAATTGATCGAGCGGGGTGTTCTTGGTGAGGTAACCATGAAAGCCCGCGCGCATAACTTCCCGAACCACGGCAGGATCCATGATCGATGTCACGGCCAGCACTGTGGCAGAAGGGCATTGGGCAAGGATCGCCTTGCCAACCTCCACCCCGTGCATATCCGGCAAACCAAGGTCTACCAACACGAGGTCTGGCTGCTGATGTGCTGCAGCGACCGCTTCTTCCCCGGTTTGCGTTAGCTCCAGGATTTCCATCCCCAGGGCTTCGAGACTCGAGCGGATCGCTTCAGCGAACAATTTGTGATCGTCGACGATCAGGACGCGGATGCCTGTCTCCTCTCTTCGGCTACTGGTAGGTCAATCACGAACATGGCCCCTGACGAGCTGGAGCCAACCTTGATTGTCCCACCATGACCCTCTATGACCCGGCGTGCGATGAATAGTCCCAGGCCCTTGCCACGCCCCACCGCTCGTGGGGATTCGCCCCGACCGAAGGGATCGAAGATCATCTCTTTGTCTACCCCCGACACACGAGGTCCCTGGTCGGTCACCCGGAGTTGAACGTTGGCGCCTCGAACGACCACGTCGATCTCCACCGAGGAGCCCGGAGGAGCGTGCCACAGAGAGTTGCGAACCACGTTCGCTATGGCCCCAGTTAGCTGTGGAGCGTCGGCTTGAAGCACGACCTCCGCCTCGCTCCGCAGCAGGATCTCGGTGGTCGAGCGTTCCGCTCGACAGATGTTGATGGCATCTCGCACGACTCGCATCAGGGGAGTTGGGCGGTGAGCCACAGACTCGTCGGCCATCGTCACCCTTAATGCTCCATCGACGAGAGCCGACATCCTGTCGAGGTCCTCCCTCGACCGTTTGAGCAGATGCTGGGTCCGGCTTTCTTCGTCGGCGGTTTGAAGAAGGAGGTCGATGACCGCGCGCGTTCCTGTGAGGGGGCCTCTCAACTCATGGGCCGTCCACGAGATCCCAAGGTCGAGGCGCTCGTGGTGGAGATCCGCTTGTGCCAGGATCCCCAGGCGACGAAGGACATCCCTGAGCAGGGGTTGAATCAGCGCCACGGTCGCTGCGATCTCCGATGACTGTGCTGCGATGACGATGAGGGCGTCACGGCCGTCGATCATCGACGTTCGGGCGATGCCGGCGCTCTCTGCGATCGAATCCAGCAGTTGAGCCTTCGCTTGGGGTCCCGTCGCACTGAGTCTCTTGATGATCCGCATCTCAGTCTGGAGACGGTTCGATGCCGGAGATGAGAGGCCATGGGCGGATAGGAAGGTGAGGCGGGTCAGATCCGCTCGTACTGCCCACGACACAACGGGGACTCGATATCTCTCAAAGATGCTCCGAGCTACATCCTCAACCGCCTCGCTGATGGATCTCGCTCTAACGAGGTCACGAGCCAGGTCTGCGAGCATGCGCGACGACTCGGTCTGGGTTCTCAACGATGACGCCTCTTGCAACATCCTGAGGATCAGGCCCGCTTCGTCGGCAACGGCTCTCAAGCTCTTCCACGAAGAGTCGACAGCTGCAGAAGGCCCAACGACTTCCAACACGCCGAGAGCCTCGCTTCGAGAGATGAGAGGGAGTACCGCCACCGTGCGTCCAGAAACCTGGTCGAGATGCACCCGTACTGGCTTGAGGTTAGACAAGGCTGATGAGCGCGTCGCCACAGCCTTGCGCAGGCCTTCGCTGGACTCGGAGACCGCGAGGATCGGCCGGCTTCCCCGCTCTGGCAGGAGAAACAGCCGCACCTTGCCTTCCGGACCGACGATTGGTTTCACGGATCGAGTGACTATCCTCAGGGCTTCTCTTATCCGGGCCGGCGCTCCGAACCTGGTTCCGCTGAGATCGATCTTCTGTGGGGGGCTCATCGGCTCTCGCCAACCTCTTTCCAACAATGATCGACGTTCGGAGCACCCAGTGTATCGGGGAGCGAGGCCGTGGCCGGGCCAAAAGAACGGGTATTTCGAGATTGACTAACGCGGAGAGCGGTCTTCTAGGCTGCCCTTAGCCGTACCCAAGCTACGGCTGTTTGTCGTGGTTCTGCGGGCCAGCCCTCGATAATCTCTTCTGACATCGACAGGAAGAGAACGATGCAAACCTTCGCACAGGCTGTTGGTCAGATCCTGCGGAAAGCGCGCCTCGAGCGCGGGCTGACTCTCGATGATGTCTGGATGCGCTCTGCGGGTCGGTTCAAACCGTCTTCTGTAGGCGGATACGAGAGGGGAGAGCGTTCCATCTCCCTAGATCGATTCTGTCTGCTGGCTGCCTTCTATGCGACTCCTCCGGACAGGATGTTGGCCGCGGTGCTCGAGCAGGTGAATCCTGAGGGTAGAGAGCAATTGGTTATCGATCTCAATGAGCTTTCGCAGCTGTCCTCGGAGGCGGAGTGGGTCAGCGAATACATCAATGAAGTCCTCACCGAACGCGGCGATCTGATCACGGATGTTGTCACTTTGCGCTCTGGCGATGTGGAAGCTCTAGGCCTTATCGGTGGGGTCAATCCCCCGGGCGTGCTTGAAAAGCTCCGGTCTAAGGCGACCGGCCGGCGCCGGAAAGAAGACTCCTGAGTATCAGCTAGGCGAGCACTCTGCGCTTGAATCCATCGACGCCTAGCCAGGTCAGGCCGACGCAGAACAGGACCAGCGCAAGGTAGATAACCCCTGTGGGCATGTGCGGGATCTGTGGGGTCAGCGCCGTACGGAAGGCCTCACTCATGTACACGAGCGGGTTCACCAAAACCACATACTTCAGCCACAGGATCGGTGTCAGTTTCGCCCAGGGGTAATAAGTCGCTCCGAGAAACGTGAGGGGCAGAACGATGATGCTGAACAACAGAGGAACCTGCTGCGGCTTCACGCGCGTGCCAATTGAGAGGCCCAGGGACGCTCCGACGATCGCGGCCAGTGGAAGAAAGGTTAGGAGCTCGAACCACCGGACGTTCAGGTGAACCACGGTCGTAGGTATCACCAGTGCGAGCGGGAAGACGATCGCTCCAGCGATCACGCCTTGCAACGCGCCGGCCACTATCTTCTCCGCGGCTACGGCCCACACCGGTAACGGCGCCATGACGCGGTCCTCGATCTCGCGTGTGTAGCTGAACTCCTGTACCAACGGCAGCGCTACTGCTTGGATGCCCTGAAAGATGCAAGCGATCGCAACCACACCGGGCACGAGAAGGCTCGAGAACTGAGCTGCGCCACTAGCACCTCCGATGCCCTGACCGATCTTCGGAAAGACATAGGTGAAGACGAAAACGAAGAGAAGTGGCTGCATGATCGTACGGATGACGAAAACACCCAAGCCCTTTCGCAGGACGACCAGATCGCGAAGGACGAGTGCGCCGAAAGCGGTGATGGACGCCTGTCTTACGGGTCGTAGAAAAGCGAGCTCGGTCGTTTCGATCATTCCCGAAGATCCTTTCCAGTCAGCCGGATGAACACTGTTTCGAGTGTCGGTTCTGAGGCCGACAGATCCGTAATGGTGAAGCCCCCCGCCTCGGCGTGATCCAGGATCGAAGGGAGCAACCCCTTGCGCCCCTTCGCCGTGACGTTCACAACATCCTCAACCACGCGGGCATCGGTGACGCCAGAGAGCGTTCCCAGGTGCTGGGCGAGGGCCGCAAGGTCACCTTCGGCGGTGACCTTGACCTGCGTGTCGGCGTCGATGGATCGCTTGAGATTGATGGGGGTGTCCAGCGCAAGCAGGTGTCCGTGGTCCATGATCGCCAGCCGATCGCAGAGCTTGTCGGCTTCTTCCATGTAATGAGTGGTCAACAAGATGGTCTCCCCGGCGTCGTGCAACTCGTCGAGGATCTCCCACAGAGCAAGCCGGCTTTGGGGATCGAGCCCGGCGGTGGGCTCGTCGAGAAAGAGGATGCGCGGACGGTGCAGGATGGCTCTCGCGACCATCAAACGTTGCGCCATCCCTCCGGAGAGCTCGGACACGTCCGCCGCGGCCCGATCGGCAAGCCGGAATTTCTCGAGAGTCTCGTCCGCCGCCGAATGCGCGGCCCGAGCCGACATTCCGAAATAGCGGCCATGGAAGTAGAGATTGTCCCGAACGCTCAAACTCCGATCCAGTGTGTTGGATTGCGAGACGACGCCTATCAACTGTTTTGCCAAGGTGGGGTGGGCCACGATGTCGACACCGCCTATCTCGGCGCCTCCCCGGGTCGGAATCACCCGAGAAGTCAGCATCCCCACCGTCGTGGTCTTCCCTGCACCGTTCGGGCCCAGAAGGCCGAAGATCTCTCCCTCGTGGACTGCGAGGTCAAGGTCCTCCACTGCGATCAGGCCCCCGGGATAGACCTTGGTGAGGCCTGTTATGGAGATGACCGCACCATTGCCAGCTGGTGGCTTTCGGGTTGGCCTGACTGCTACATCCAAAACCGTTCGTCCTCTCTTGGGCTCTCGTGGAGGAGGCACAAGTGCCCTCGACCAGCCAAGGATAGCGACGCGGTGGCCCAAGACGACCCGCAGCCGGGTGCCTTCCTTCCGCAGTGGACTGCTCTTCGTGATCAACGGGCCGAATCTTCGTGGCAGTGATAGGCGGAGCTCTGAGTGCACCATCCGCCAAGAGCCTGGAAGAATGAGGGCTCCACATTGGGGGCGTAGCTCAGTTGGTCAGAGCGGCGGACTCATAATCCGTTGGTCGCTGGTTCGAGTCCAGCCGCCCCCACGAAGGCGTTTCCCCAGGTCAGAGCCCCTTTTCGGCGCGCTCGCGGGCTCTCGAAAATCGCCGAAAATGGCCCTTGGTCACCAAAAGGTCACCATGCCGAGCGCGCTGTGCCTGAGAGACAAAGAATTTCAGGGGTGCAAAGTACGCAAATCGCGATGCGCGCGCGGATCTCCTACGGAGCCAGAGCAGGTGATGATTTAGCAAGAAGTGCGAACCCGAACGCGCGATAGATCTCTTGTTTGGAGCGGGTTCAGGGTCGAAGATGATCACGGCATCCACACGCGGTTAGCGTGCTTACTCGCGCAAGGATTCTTAAGGTGAAGGCTGGACCATTGCGTCAACGCGGGGGAGCCCACCAATGGCAGTTAGGCAGCCTTGCGACTGCCGCCATGACATGCCCGTCCGGTCTGCCAATGCCCACCGGCATACGATCTTTCCGTTGGTGGTGTCGTTGGCAGTGCTGACGGTGTCGTGTCATCCCTCGCCTTCGGGAACCAGCTCGAAGGCATCCTCACGACTCGAGGCTTACGCCATCTCCAGGACCAACACCCCGCCAGGTCAAAGGCGGTTGCGACGGAGCCACTCTGAAGATCGGACGCTTACCTCGTTGGACGGTGGTGGCGAAACCCCCGAGGGGATAACCGTTTGCCCTTTCGCGTCACCGCGATGTCGTCGGGATCTTGTTCGGTTATCCGCTCCGGGCAGGACACCCCAGCAATCCAGCTAATAAGGGTTCTCTGGATGGTGAAGCTTGCGCGCCACGGCCGCTCTCTCGTGCTTGTGGGCCGACTTGAACGAGGCCACCGTGTGGTTCACTTCTTAGAGCAAGCCGACTCCGGGCCAGGTCCGATATACCCGTCGATCGTAGATGTCCCCGTTGCGGGATGCTGGAACTTCTCGATTTCGTGGGGCCGCCACACTGATGCAATCAGTCTGCTTTACCGGCAACGGTGAGGAGTGTCCAAGGATCAGCTCCCGCCACCTCACATTCCAAGAGATCAACAGGAGACAGGCTCATCAAGCTCAACTCGCCTGTGTAGCGCATCAGTGACCAAGGCGAGTCTGAAAGCCATGGCGATCTGCCCAACCTTTCGCGACAGTCGAGCCAACGTCTCGCCGCGAGCGTGGGATCGCTCCAGTCTCCTCTCAATCCTGCCCAATCGCTGTCACATTCATGATTGAGGCACCCCGACGAAGACCAAGGTCGTCCCTTCCGGCCGTAGTGGATGGTCGCCAGACGGAGCCAGGACCGCCTACGTTGATATCGGCAACCGGGACGGGATCGAGTGTGCGGGTTTGAGCGGGATTACCTGACGGCCTCTACCAAACTGAAACGCTGAGGCGCAGAGGGCTGCGATCACTGAATGAGGATCTTGATGTAAGCGCTGGTGCCTGTGCGCTGCGCGTGCACTACGTAGCAGCCAGGGGTTGGGAACTTAAGGACACTGCCCCATTCGTCGCCTAGGCCCTCCAATCCCGGAAAGAGGTGTTTTCTGAGTTGCCGCGGATTGACCTCCTCCGGACCTCCAGTAGCGAAGAGATGCAAGGGCCCTGACCCCGTCAACCTCCAGGCCATCTTGATATCGGCGTTTGCTGGAAATGGACGACCCTGCATCACGACGGCTCTAGCACTGCCACCGTTCACAACCGCTGTCACGTCGACGAAGCCGGGCCTACGGACTTTGAGGGGGGACGGCTGAGAGCATGTCTTGGGACCGAGAGTCAA
>JAXDJR010000014.1:0-6133 GCA_034667545.1 Actinomycetota bacterium | reverse complement strand
ACAACCGCGAAGACGGTCGCTCCGCTGCTCTTCGTGGCAGACAGCGCCTGCTGCAGAGTCGCCTTGCTTACGGTGTCGGCACCATCTGTCAGGAGCACGATGTTGCGCTGCTCGGGTGGTGCACCCTTTATCAGAGAAGCGGCCTTCACCAATCCGTCGTAAAGAGCCGTCTCGCCGGTGGCATTCAGTTTCGGGACCGCGTTCAGTATCGTCTTTGTGTTGCTGGTAAATCCGGAAAGGACTTGGACCGAAGCCGAGAAGTGGACAAGGGAAACCTGCGAGCCGGATTGCAGGCTCGAGGTGAAGCTGCTCACAGCCTTTCGGGCCTCCGACATCGGCTGACCCGACATGCTTCCGCTCGTGTCGATCAGCACGACGGCTCCTGCTGCCGTTTGCTGCTTTTGCAGAGGAGTTGCCAGCAGATCTTGAGCACGGATGCCGTTAACCGTCAGTGCGAAGTCATGCGACGTCAGCAGCGGACCACCTGGAGTAGTAACGGTAAAGCTGAGTCGTCCGTTGTTCCTGGAGGCGTTGCCGACGCCCACAGTGCCGGCACTGAACGCCGTTCCCGCGAGCAAGAAGGCCGCCATGACGAAAGCAACCGCAAAAGTTGAAAGCTTGCGCACGCTACGACCGTCCGGCTGTCGCGAACTCGTCCCCGGTGAACATCGCCAGTGAGAGCTTCAGACCCTGATCGGCGAGCTTGTTGGCGAAGGAAGGCCTGATACCGGTTGCCTTCAGATGGCCGAGGTAGCGGCCACTGTCGTCGATGCCCATGCCGTAATCGAACAGGAATAGGTCCTGCATCGTGATGATGTCGCCCTCCATCCCTACGACTTCGGAGATGTGGGTGACCCTTCTCGAACCGTCTCTCAGGCGCGACTGTTGCACGACCAGATCGATAGAAGAAGCGATTTGCTCGCGGATCGCTCGCACCGGCAGATCCATCCCCGCCATGAGAACCATCGTCTCGAGACGAGCCATCACGTCTCGTGGAGCGTTCGCGTGAAGGGTGGAGATGCTGCCATCGTGGCCGGTGTTCATGGCCTGGAGCATGTCCAACGCTTCGGCGCCTCGCACCTCTCCAACGACTATCCGGTCGGGGCGCATCCTCAAGCAGTTACGAACCAACTCACGTATGCCTACCGCCCCCTTGCCCTCGATGTTCGGGGGCCGAGACTCGAGCGTCAGAACGTGTGGCTGGCCCAAGCGCAGCTCGGCGGCATCCTCAACCGTCACGATCCTCTCGTCGGTGGGGATGAAGGAGGAGAGCACGTTCAGCGTGCTCGTCTTGCCGGCCCCCGTTCCACCCGACACAAGGATGTTCAGCCGTCCTTCGACGCAGATCTTGAGGAACTGCGCAGTCTGCTCTGTCAGCGTCCCGAAACCGATGAGGTCCCGGTCGGTGAACGGGTCGGCGGAGAACTTCCTGATCGTGAGGTAAGGCCCCCCGATCGCAAGCGGATGGATGATCGCGTTCACACGGGAGCCGTCGGCCAGTCGAGCGTCGACCATCGGTGAGGACTCGTCTATGCGACGGCCAACCCTGGCGACGATCCGCTCGATGACACTACGAAGGTGCGTCTCGTCCCCGAATCTCTGAGGTGTTTTGAAGATCCGGCCCGCGCGTTCTACGAAGATGCTGTTGGGGCCGTTGACCATGATCTCGGTGACTTCTGGATCTGCGAGATATTCGTCGATCGGGCCTTGGCCGAGGATGTCGGACTCGATATCGGTGAGGAGCTTGTCTTTCTCCCCCATCGACATCGGGGTCGCTTCCGAACGCAGCAGCCGAGTCAGGTGCTCGCGCACCAGGCCGGAAAGCCTGTCGGAGTCCAAGTTCTGTTCGTAGAGCACCGAACCAAGCTCCTGAGCCACTTTCGCGTGCAACCGTCTGCGCACGTCGTACAGCTCGGGACGGGTGACTTCTCCAACATCGTCTTGGCGACGGTGGGGTAACTCTTTGGTCGCGGTTGAGCCGTTGTTCTTGAGTTCCGTCAACCGCCGTGACAGGTCAGACATTGCATTCTCCTAGGACTAGGCCGGCCGCGCGCGCATCGACGCAACCCGGGAGCCGAGCCGCCTGGATTCTGCTTCTGCCGGTATCAGCTCCTTACGGAGGTCATCGGCCAACTTGGCCAGGTCTTTAGCGATGCCTGACTTCCTATTGTCCGCATGCACGGGAGATCCGCTGTTTACGGAACGAGGGACGGCCACGTCGCTGGGCAGCTTGGCAACGACTTCGGTCCCCAGAGCTCTCGCTACCTCGTCGGCGGGGAAGCCCACGTTGGAGTTCGCCCTGTTCAGCACGATCCGAACCTTGTCCATGCCTAAGCGCAATCGCTCGAGCGTCGACAGGCACAACTTGGCGTCTTTAACGGCTGGCAGATCGAGGCTGGTCACCAGATAGGCGATGTCTGACGTGCTCAAGACCGCCAGGGTGAAATCGTCCAGAGCGGGGGCCGTATCGACCACGATGAGATCGAAAGCCTTACGCATCCCTTTGATGACGCGCGTGATGACATCGCCGTCCAGCTTTTCTGCGTCCAGGGGATCGTTGGGGGCGCAGAGCATCTTCAAACCGGAGGAATGCGTGGCAAGGACGCTGCTCAATGCGACCTCGTCGACCTCGCCCGCGACGCTTGCTAGGTCGAACAAGGTCCGCTCCGGACGGACGCGCAAGAAGGCAGCGCAATCACCGAAGCGAACGCTCGCGTCCAATAGAACTGTGGAGACGCCCGACTCTGCAAGAAGAACCGCCAGGTTGGTGGCGACGACGGTCTTACCCGTGCCCCCCTTGGGCCCGAAGATCGACACGACCTTGCCGTTCCGCGCCGGCCCCGAGACCCCGCTGCGCAGCAGCTCCTCGGCGCCGGCTTCGTACGTCCTCGAGATCGCCGGCTCCAGCTCGGAGTCCATATCCTCTACCGCAATCACGTCGCTGATCCCGCTGCGCATGGCGTTCTGCAGCAGGCGCGCATCGATCTGCTCGACCACGAGGATGAATCCCGTGCCGGGGAAGTCGCGGCTGGCTACCGGCACCTGTGCGGTGTCGGAGAAGTCACTGCTGGGGCCGAGAACTACTACGGTTCCCGGTTCCCGAGCCAGGAGCTCGCGCAGCTCGCTCCAGCTACCCACCGCCGTTGCGTCGATCTGCGCTGTCCCCGCCACGCTCTCCGAGAGGATCGAGCGAATGCTCTGATCCTTCTCGAAGATGGCAACTTGAATCATCTAGCCGCCCTTCTGGGGCACTAGTGCAAACCACATCTTTCCGCTGGTCTGTGCCTGGATAAGCACAGCCGCCTGCTGCGGGGATGCCGCCACCGTCATGGTGACCGCTGCTGCGGAACTCGCCGGAACACCTGGTGCGGCCGGTACGGAGCCGGGTACTTCGACGACAGGAAGGTCGTGGATCAAGAGAACCGTCTGCCCCGCCGCCTTCCCGAAGACTCTGGCGCTTGAAGTTCCGTGCGAGTGAATCTTGCCGTCGACAGTCACGTACGCGTCGAGCATGTCCCCCGCCGCGATCCGTCCGGAGACCCCCGTGACGAAGTCAACTGGTAAGGAAAGCGCTTCGGTGCCCTTGGGGAACTGGGACAGGAAGGCGTCGGCCGCGGTCGCCCTGAACCTCTGGGACGTTAGTTGCTCGCCTGCTGCCAGATCGCTCGCCAGAGTCAGTCCATTCAGCTGGTCGGGCGTGCTAAATGCGCCCGGTTGAGCGTACTTTACCGGAATAGTCCGAATCTCATACGCGTGGCTCCCGATGACGTCGGCCCCCGAAGTGCCCGTCGGCAAGGACCGATTCGCATACAGCACCGCCCTCGTCGTCTGACCCTGGGTGACCGTGGTCTTGACCCGGTTGACGTACAGGTAAACGAGCGTTACGGCGATCGCACCCATCACGAGCGCCAGCAACATTGCTGTCAGTCTGCTTCTCATACAAAACCCTTCCCTTTCATTGGATTAACTTGACGATCTGAACTCCATCTCGTTGGTCCGCTGGACCGTTGATCGCACCTTCCACGCTGTCCACCGCGCGGAGGAACAACCCCTTGTAAGCACAAGTCACGGTGCTGCCGCAGTTGGACGGGTTGGACGGCGTTTGCGTTAGATAGAAAAGAGAGAAACGTCTCACCAGCAGGTAATCAGAAGCTCCGTGGTTGCCGGATCCGGGCGGGCCGAATCGGGTGCTGACCACGGGATCCTGCACCTGGCCGATGCACGTCATCGCGTCGACGGTCACAGGATTCGCCCCCGGATAGTTGCAATTCGTTCCCTGGAAGTTCCAATTTCCTTTCGTCATCCTGCTGTCGTTGGGATTTACCTGAACCACCATGGCGATCCCCATCAGACAAGGATTGGTGCGATCGAGGATCTGAACCTGGTTGCCGCCTACCGGAGCGATGGTCTTGTTGAACGCCACGGCCGTCGTGCAGGGGCTGCCCCCGTCCCACGTGTTCACTCCACGAGTTGCAAGAGAAGTAAGCGTGTTTGAGCCCAGGCCTCCGGTCTCGGGAACTATTCGGGCTCCCTTGGCTATGGGACAAGCCACCTTCGCTTTAGCCAAGACTGCGTTGTAGTCGTTCGCGCCGCCAGCGCCGCTTGTGCCCTGATCCACACCTCTGCAGCTAGAGGTATCGAGGTCGGCTCCGAGAAAGTTGCCGCTGGCTCCGCCCGAGTTACCCAGGAAGAGAGCTGTGGCGGGATCGGTGAAGGCGGTGGCGATCGGGTAGCCGGTGCCCGGCGTCGAGACGGTCCCATTGTTGGTGCACCCCGACGGGTACTGAGCCGCCGGCATATTCGCCTCATCCGGATACCGGTACGGGTAGGGACAGTCCGTGATCATCCACGGAACGAGCCGGTCTGAGCTGGGGGTGGCGGCACCCACTATCGCGGTGGAGCTCGCCGTCACTGTGCGGTCCGCTGCGATGCCGACGACAGGCGCGAAAAGAAGCTTGAAGTTTTTTGACGCCGCTTGCGTATGGATGCAGTAGTACGGAACCGAGGCAATGATGCACGGGTTGCTCGGGGTGGGGTTCGCGCACGGCGAGCCCGGGGGGTTATACGGAGGAGGGTTCGCATCGTTGAAATCGTTGATGTACAAGTAATCGCATGGAGAGGACGCTGTAGGCGAGATCTTGCCGCTGCGATATTGCGTCGGATTCGCGATCGCATACTGATCCGCGGTCGCCGTCGCCGATCCATTATTTCCGAGCGTCTGAGCTGCAGAGTAGGCAGTCAGATCGGCGGTTCGTTGCAGCTGCCGGCGCTCAAAGTACATACGGCCGACGTCGATGGTGAGCGCGGTGAAGCCGAACAGGGCTATCAGCGCGAGGGCCACCACAATCATCGTTTGACCGCGCTCGTTGCCGAGGACCGTGGTCGGGCGGGGTCTCATTCTTTTCGAGCCGATGCCGTGGAGCTCATGGTGACGAGACGCTTGACCACGTACAGCTGGAGATTGTAGGTGGCGTTACAGGTCATCGAGACGGTTGATCCCGCCACCGGAGCGACTGCGCCAACAGCGGGAGATGGCGTGCACGTGATTCCCCCACTTCCCGAGGCTGCTTCGGCGAACGTCTTCGCGGCACTCGCTGAGCCGTTGAGTGCATACACGCGCACACCCTCGCGGGCTGAGTGCGTGACGCTGAGCTCCTTGTTGAAGATGAAGCCGAATTCGATGATGCCGAAAACGAGAAGGAAAAGAAGGGGCATCACAAGCGCGAACTCGACCGCGGCCGCGCCGCGCTCGGATCGTGGGTTGTGGATTCTCATTCGTTTCGCTCTCGTCTCTTGCTGAGCCGCTCTTCAGCTCAGGGAAGGTTCAGCAGTACCTCTCGCCCAGATTCAAGTTGGGCTCAATGGAACACGAGCCCGCACGCGAACGTGCGGGCTCGTCGATCCCTTGGTTCTCTTTACGGAAGGTTCGCGTTGACGCTCTGGAAAGCGTTGCTGGTCTTGCCACCAACGACTTTCACCACGGCGATGATCACAGCTGCGATAAGCGCAACCATGATGCCGTACTCGACGGCCGTTGCACCACTCTCGCTGTCCTTCATCTCCTGCATCCGAGTGATCGAAGAACACCAGATTTTCAAAAGTAGATCCTGCATCTATTCACCCCCTTCACGGT
>JAXDJR010000013.1:0-3425 GCA_034667545.1 Actinomycetota bacterium | reverse complement strand
CACCCATGAACCCAGCCGGATGCAGATGGTTCCTCAAGGGGTTGTGGTACGCGAAGTAGGACGGGCCGTCTCTCAGATCGCCATCTCCAGTCGCTACCTCGTATGGGAGGCTGCCGCGCCGGAATCGCAGAACATCCCCGTGCTTCGGCAACGAGACTTGCGCACGGGAGAGGTCACAACCCTCGCCGTAGATGTACTTCCAGACTACGGTGTTGCGTCAACGCGCAAGTGGGTCGTCTACGCGAACCAATCTCCATCGGGTCGGGTTCGACTCGTTGCCGTGCACCACGATGGTTCCTCTCAAGTCACGCTGAACGGTTACCTGGCCGCACCGATCGACTCGAGAGGTGAGGCGGTCGCTTGGGCCGGCGTCGACGGTTCGAATTTCGATGTAGTGGTACGAGACATGAGAAGTGGCAGCGAATGGCTGGCAGCCTCCCCGCCGAGGTGCTCGAGTGGTCGGTGTTACCGCATCGACGCCGTGTCGCTTGCTGCGCGCGGCGTCGCATTCGACAAGGGGGCTGTCGGCCCCCAGCCATCGATCATCGTGAGACGGGCTTTCAACGCGGGCAGTGCGTCATCAGCCCCTGTCCCGCACGACCCGCAGCCAGATATCGCACCGTCCTCAACCGGAGCTTTGTATTACCGGTACTTCCACGGTTGGTATGCATGGAACTTCGGTGCCAGCCGCCCGCACGAAACGATCTACCGCGGAGCGACACCTCCTCCGGTGTTGCGCTCTGAGGGACGCCGCTTCTTTCTGGCGGTGAGCAATGCCGGGTGCGACTCTGGAGTTGTCGCTCGCGCGGGACGGGGACCCAAGACTGTGGTCCAACCGGCGAACGTGATCGCGCGATTCATCAGCAAGGGACGAGCTCGATGCGCACACGTGACCGACCTCGCATGGACGGGACGTCAGGTCCTGACAGCGTGGTCCCTGGAGTCCGTCCGAGCGGAGAACAACCACACCGACGCCGGCCTCCTCGGACTGGTCATCGCCACTCCTCCGCTACATCACTAAGGAAGCCCATGCTGCTGTTGAGGAGTTCATTAGCGACTTTTCGTCATTATTTGGTAACAGATGTCCCTTTTCGTCTACGCCATACGCAGGGTTCCCGGCCGGCACGGCTCTCGGTAAGTTAGGAGTTGGGCTCGATCGTGCCGGCATGGAGAGCACCTCGAGGGGGGGACCGGGTGAAGCGCTTCTCGACCGTCTTATGGTTTGTGCTCGCCACGTTGGCGGCTGTTGCGGCAGTGCCCGTCCCGAGGGCTACCGCTGACGTGAGCACAGGCGATCCAGTCATCGCTGCCTCCGGGGATATCGCGTGCGATCCCTCCAGCAGCAACTTCCATGGGGGGCTCGGCACTTCCAGCGTCTGTCGACAGCAATACACCTCGGACCTCCTGGTGAACCAGACTCTCTCGGGCGTCCTGCCGCTAGGGGATCTCCAATACGAATGTGCCGGCCTCCAGGCGTTCTCCTCGGCCTATGACCCCAGCTGGGGGCGCGTGAAGAGCATCTCCCATCCCGTGCCCGGCAATCATGAATACTCGACCTCGGGCGGGACCGATTGCGACACGACGGGGAAAGCGACTGGTTACTTCAACTACTTCGGAGCGGCGGCAGGAGACCCGGGCCAGGGGTACTACTCCTACGACATAGGGGCCTGGCACGTGATCGCCCTCAATACCAACTGTTCGAAGGTGGGGGGCTGCGGTTCGGGCAAGCCCGAAGAGGTATGGCTAAAGAATGACCTCGCGACCCACCCAGCGTTATGCACCCTTGCTTACTGGCATCAGCCGCGCTTCTCGTCGAACATCAGCAGCCCCTCTTCGGCTTCGGCGAAGTTCTGGAACGATCTCTATAACGCGGGAGCCGATGTAGTGCTGAATGGTCATATCCACAACTACGAGCGCTTCGCCCCGCAGACGCCGGCTGGGGTTGCCGATCCCTTAAGCGGCATCCGCGAATTCGTGGTCGGGGTAGGAGGTAGAAGCGCGGTCTCGATCTCCGGGACCCCCGCCGCCAATAGCGAGATAAGAGGCAGAACCTTCGGAGTGCTGGACATGACGCTGCATCCAGATAGCTACGACTGGCAGTTCATACCCGAAGCGGGCAAGACGTTCGTCGACTCAGGTACGACGCTCTGTCACTAGATCTGCTTCATTGCCTGCTTCCAGACGTGCATGTGCCGGGTCTCGAGGGGCTAGAAAGGCGTCGCTCTTCGGGCCAGCCGGCAATCCTTTAGTCTCCGGTTTCCGTATCAAGCTGGTGACGCCCCCGCCGGGTGGGGCTCCGGTTGGCGAAGGGGGATAGGGAATGGCCTCGAGTTGGGCTCGTCGTTTGCTCGCGGTGGGATTGATGGGGGCGATGTTGGTAGTCGTCCCGGGTATAGCGAATGCTGGAAGGGTCAAGATCAAAGCCAATTGCACCGGCGGGTGCCATTGGGCCCCCTCGTTCGTGAAAGTCGCAAAGGGGACGAAGATCGTTTGGAAGAACCCCACCAACGTCTTTCACGACGTGAAGTCCTACAAGGGCCACTGGCTGCGCAGACGCGATCTCCCTCCCGGTGCTACGACTCACAAGAGGCTCCGCAGGCACGGCGTCTACTTCTTCCGCTGCACCATCCACAGCACCCTCGTCAACGGTGTCTGTTCGGGGATGTGCGGCAAGATCAAGGTCCGGAGGGGCTGACGTCCAGGGCCTAGCCGGGATCCGGCAAATCCAGGACCTGCTCTTCTCGCGCGGCTAGGGCCTTGCCGACGAGAGCGTCCATATCCAGATCTCGTTCCGCTCTCGCCGCGTCTCGAGGCAGCGTCTTGGTTGCGGGTGCCTGGGGCTCGAACAACACGCAGCAGTCCTGGTGGATGCGGGTCGAGATGTCGTAGGTGCCGATCGCAAAGGCCTGATCGACGATCTCTTGTTTATCCATGCCGATCAGAGGGCGCAACACCTCGATAGAACCGTCGATCGCATCGTCCACTGTGCGGATGTTCTCGATCGTCTGTGACGCGACTTGCCCGAGAGAGTCTCCGGTGATCAGGGCCTTTGCGTAGCGCTCTTCCGCGAGAGCGGCGGCGATGCGCATCATCGCTCGCCGGTAGAGCACTACGCGCATGCTTGATGGAGAGTGCGTGGCAATCTCGCGCTGCGCGTCGGCAAGCGGGATGAGATGCAGCGTGGTTTGAAGCTGATAGCGCGTCAGCGCCTCGGCAAGATCCATCACCTGACGCACCGATGAGGGATCGGTGAAGGGTTGGCCGTGAAAATGGACCATCTCAACTTCGGCCCCCCGCTTCGCCATGCGCCACGCAGCGACAGGAGAGTCGATGCCCCCGGATAGCAACGCCAGCATGCGCCCCGATACGCCGACGGGAAGGCCTCCCGGGCCCTCGCGGCGGTCGCGGTAAACGATGCCGTCGTT
>JAXDJR010000012.1:0-7209 GCA_034667545.1 Actinomycetota bacterium | reverse complement strand
GATCGTTGACCCAGGACCGAGGGATGGAGCTCACTCGTGCGTCACAGGTCCGGTGACGTGCTCGGAGGCACGGCGTAGGTGCTCGACGCTACCGAGGGTGTGCTCTTCGATCACGGAGGCAATGGCCTTAGCGTCTCGTGCCCGCAGCGCTTTTAGCATGCGCGCGTGCTGCTCGAGGCGTTCCTCGCGCGGGCGCCCGGCCTGGGGGCCGTTTGGAAATGACCGCCACAGCAATCTCATGAGCATCAAGAGCGTGGGCGAGTGCGCGCACTCGTAGATCCTGAAGTGAAACTCCCGGTTCAGGTCGTTCAATCGGTGGCTTGCAGGTGAGAGAGCCGCTACCTTGGCGTGGAGCGCTTCGATCTCGGACAGCTCGTCATCTGTCACCTTCTCGACGGCCAGACGTCCAGCGAGAGACTCCAAAGAGGCCAGGATCAAAAGGTTCTCCTCCGTTTCATCCAGATCCGGAGTCGTCACCGTGGCTCCCTTATGCGCGTCAAAGGTGACCAGGCCCTCCGACTCGAGCCGGCGCATGGCTTCTCGGATCGGCGTAGCGCTGACGCGGAAGCGGTCTGCCAATTCTTGTTGGCGCAGCGCAATCCCCGGGGACAAGCGTCCACTGCTGATGAGCTCGCGCAGCGAGTCGGTGACCATGTCGCTCTTGCTGAGATACACGCGGCCATCAGCCACGATCGGTTGCTCCCATGGTGGCTGACCTCTCAGTGGTCCCCCACTCTTGCTCGAGCGCGCTCGCCACTTGGATCAGCTCCGAGTCCCGGCCGTGATGTCCCACCACCTGTATCCCGACAGGGAGGCCTTGGGTGGGCGCGGGTATCACGATCACGGGATGTCCTGTGAGGCTAAAGGGACGAGTGAACCGAAGCAGAGGATCCCGAACCTCTGGAGCGTGAACTGGAGGCGCTACCACGGCGGTCGCAGGCAAGATCAGCGCGTCCCACCCCGTGAGTGCCTCCTCGACCAGTGCCCGCATCCGAACCTGCTCTTCTCGCGCGCGGAGGTAGTCCACAGCCGCGACTCCCATCCCAACCTGCAGCTTTTGGCGCAAGTCGTCGCTGTATCGCTCCGGCCAGCGCCGCAGCCACTCTTGGTGGAAGGCTGCGGACTCAGCAGGCTGGATGGCGGCCAGCACGTCTCTCATCGCGGAGCGGTCTGGCAGGGCGATCGAGGGCAAGCCGGACGAGACTTCCTGCCACACCCGGCTTGTTTCTGCATCGAGCCCTTCGATCCATCCTTTTGGTGTGGTGACGCACAGAGGTCGGGGGGCCGTCTGCTCTGGCACAAGGTCGGCTCCCGACATGATTGCCACCGCGGCGGCGGCCACTCGCACAGTGGGGGCGAGCGCTCCTACGGTGTCGAGCGAACGGGACAGCGGGATCACTCCGTCGGTATCCACCATTCCGAAGGTGGGTTTGTAGCCGACGACTCCGCACAACGACGCCGGGATCCTGACCGAGCCCGCGGTGTCGGTGCCCACCGCCCAGTCACACAGTCCCGCCCCCACTGCTGCCGCGGATCCACTCGACGAACCGCCGGCGCTGCGCGTGGGATCCCGAGGATTGCCAACATCGCCGAAATAAGGATTGGTGCTGGCGCATCCGTAAGCCCACTCGAAAAGACTTGTTTTGCCCACGATCCAGTTGCCGGCATCTCGGATGCGGCGCACCAGGGGGGCATCGGTTGTGGCGGGCACCTTCGGAAGCACGTTCCCACCACCGGTGGTCGCAAATCCCTTCACATCGATGAGGTCCTTGACGGCCACCGCGCCGCCCTCGCTCGGCTCGTCGGCGACCGCGATGAACGCGTTCAGGTACCCGTGCTCGTGGATCCGGGAGAGAAGCTCTGCTCCGTTCATCGGGCGGAAGGTGCCGATCCGTCGACCTCCGCGTCACCGAGGACCTGTCCGAGGAACACTTGGCGGATGTCGGGCCGAGCCAGTAGGTCGGGGGCCGGACCTTGGATCTGTGGCGTTCCGGCCACGAGCACACAACCCCAGTCGGAGATGCGAAGGGCCTCGAGGGCCTTCTGTTCGACGAGCAGCACCGCTGCTCCCTCGTTTGCTAGCCGGCGAACGTGGTCGTGCAGGACGACCCTTGAAAGTTCCGGACTTAGATTGGCGGTGGGTTCGTCCAGCAGCAACACGGTGGGCCGGATCATCAGAACGCGTCCCACTGCGAGCATCTTGCGCTCGCCTCCACTTAGTTTGATGGCGGTCCGCTCTCTCATGGCTGCAAGTTGGGGAAAGACTCGCAGCACCTCGTCTACTCGCTCGCTGACCTGGCGCTTCGGCAGGAGATAGCCGCCCATCTCCAGGTTGGCGTGGACGGTCAAGGTGTCGAAGACGTCGCGAGTCTGCGGCACGTACCCGATCCCGATCCGCGCCAAGCGATCACCTCGCGTATTGGTGATGTCGCGACCGTCGAGCGTCACCGAACCCTCCATGACCGAGATCTGCCCGGTCAAAGCCTTCAGCAGGGTGCTCTTTCCGGCGCCGTTCGGTCCGATAACGGATACCACCTGCCCCTGACGAACGGAAAGGTCGACGCCGTGCACGATGGGCGCGCCCCCGTACCCGGCGGCCAGGCCCGAAACGTTCAACCGCGCCGGGGGTGAACCTTTATCCGACGAGGTATGCATCCAGCACTCCTTGATCGGACCTGATCTGTTCCATGGTTCCTCTTGAGATGACCCGGCCCCGGGCCATCACGACGACCGGATCGCACAGCCGTTCGACGACCTGAAGCTCGTGCTCCACCATCAGCATCGTCATGCCTTCATCGCGGAGATCCAGCAGGATCTGCTCGATGCGGCGCGCAAGCGTTGGGTGAACGCCCGCCATCGGTTCGTCAAGCAACAGCAGCCGCGGCTGGGCCATCAGCGCGCGCATCAGCTCGAGCAGACGCTTCTGCCCGCCGGAGAGGTTCCCCGCGTACTCGTCCTCCATGTGGGCCATATCGAAACGAACGAGAAGGGCTCGGGCGCGATCGAGCAGCTCGGTCTCATGATGTCGCCATGACCACTTGCCCAGCAGCACTGTGTGCATCTTTTCTCCGGGATGATTCTGGGCGGCAACGAGCAGGTTTTCCATCACTGTTAGTCGCGCAAATTCGCTGGAGATCTGGAACGTCCGGATGACTCCCAGCCGCGCCATCTGGTAGGAGGCGCGCCCGGTGACGTCTTCATCGAGGAAACGGATCGAACCCGAAGATGGCTTTAGTCCCCCTGCGATCATCGTGACCGCGGTGGACTTTCCGGCGCCGTTCGGCCCGATCAATCCGGTGATCCGGCCTAGGGGGACCGCAAACGTGGCGCCGTCCACCGCCTTCACGCCGCCAAAATCACGGTGGAGGTCTCTGACCTGGAGGATGACCGACTCGGACTTCACCGGCGATTGATCCTGTGATGCGGCGACCGACACTGCCGGCGGTTCGGGCCGAGGGTGACGCGCGGAGAATCCTGCATCGGCGAAGCGACGCTTCCGCTCGGGCACCACACCGCGCGGCCAGAACCACAGGAAGATGAGTGTGAGGACTCCGACCACAACCCATTGGAGAGCGTCCACCAAGCCCGGATAGCCGAACGCAGGCATGAACCGAGTGGCTTCCAGGAAGGCGATCGGAACGAGCAGGGCGCCGAGCATGGCCCCGAAGTTGTTCCCCGCCCCTCCAACGATCAGAGCTGCGAAGAAGACGAAGGTTTCGGGAAAGAGCCAGCTGCCCGGCGACCATGCAGAGATGAATTCGACCAGTAGCGCTCCGCTGATGCCGGCGATCACTCCCCCGCTGACGAACGCCAGAAGTCGCAAGCCGGCAACATTCTTGCCGAGGGCCGCCGCCGCGGACTCGTTCTCCCTGACGGAGCGCAGCGCACGCCCGAGCGGGGACCCGGTAACGAGATGAACGAAGAGGTAAACGAGCAAGCAGAAGAGTCCGGTCAGCGCGACGAAGAACCATTGATATGCATTGAGCGAGAGGTTGAGAACGGAAGCCAGCGGTTTAGGAACGATGGACAGTCCGTTCGGCCCGTTGAACAGACCCTCTTGATTGGTGACAACGCTGGTGGCGATCAGGGACATCACCAGCATGACCATTGCCTGGTAATCGCTGCGTAAACGACGCAGGGCGATGGCGCCGAAGGCCAGGGAGAGAAGCCCTCCCACAGCGCCGGCTGCAATGATCGGCAAGGGGAAAGGCCAGTGCGTGCCACCGATGTACCGCTGGAACCCCCCGTTGCCGGACGACGGCCCGAGGGTGAGGACCGCGGCGGTGTAGGCGCCGGCTGCTTGGAAGACGACGTAGGCGAAGTTGACCAACCCCGTCACACCGAACTGCAGGTTCAAACCCCAGCACGCCATGACGTCGATACCGAGATAGATCAGCAACGTTGAGAGATAGAACTGCATCGCGAGGCTCACGCCACCACTTCCTTCTGGGTGGCGATCTCCGACAAGATCCCCTGGGGCCGAACCAAGAGCACGACGATCAGGATGATGAAGGCCACAACTTGCTTGTAGTCGGGGCTGATGAGCGCGGCAGCTACCTCACTGGCGATCCCGATGACGAGAGCACCCAGAACCGCGCCGTAAGGCTGGCCGATGCCCCCGAGGACCGCAGCCGCAACGATCGGGATGAGGAACTGTCCCCCGGTGGTGGACGTGAAGCTCGTGATGTTCATAACGAGGGCGACGCCTGCTATCCCACATAGCGCGCCGGAGAGGGCCCACGCAACGTCGATCACGCGATCGGTCGCTATCCCACAGCTGCGGGCGAGATCCGGATCCGTTGCGGTAGCCCTCATTGCCTTGCCGAGCTTGGTGTACTGAAGCAGCAGGTGAATGAGGAGCATGGCGATGACAGCGATGGCGATGATGCCGAGCTGAGCGCCCGTGAAGATCATCCCGAGGAAGTGGTAAGAGCGGCCGTGCGACATCTTCAGGCTGAAGAAGGTCGCTTTGAAGATCGCCTGGAGGCCGTTCTGCATGATGAGGCTGACGGCAATGGTGACGATTATCATCCCGAACAGGCGCGTTCCGCGCCGGATGAATGGCGTGTACACCATGCGATTGAGAAACACGGAGAAGGCAGCTCCGAAGATTGCTCCCACAAGGACGGCGACCCAGACGCTCAAACCCGCTCGTGTGATGAGATAAGCGATGAAGGCAGCTGCGGTCATGATGTCGCCGTATGCCAGGTTGAGGATGTTCGTGACGCCGAATTGGAGGCTGAATCCGACGGCCGCCACTGCGAGCACGGATGCGGTTATAAGCCCGAACCCGAGCGCGGGCACGAGGTTATTCACGCGGCCCCCGACTCCGTGTTGGTATTCGCCGTCTTAACCGGTCAGCGCTGCGATCTGCTTGGCCGATACCGAGCCGACGAGATGGATTGCGCCCGAGACGTAATGCGCAGCTTCGAACGCTCCCGTCGAGTTGTTCCACTGGTTAAACGCAATGGGGCCGCCGGCGCCTACGTACTGGATCTGCTTGCCGGCCTCCAGCGCGCTCTTCCCCGAGGCATAGTCGTAGACGACAGTCTTTCCCGTCCCCGCCGCGGTGATACGGGTGATGAAGGGGTTGAATTTATCCGGGCTCGTGCTCTTGGCCGCCACCATCGCGAGTCCCATTACGTTGACCGCGTCGTAGTAAGTCATGGAGTAAGGGTCGGAGGCCCATTGCTTCGGGTCTGGCACCTGGCTCTTCGCCGCTAGGAGCGACGTGTTGTAGACCTTCCACGCCGGGCCGCTCGGCGGAGCGTAAGGCTGCATCCCTGTGAAGTACTTGGCCATGTCACCCGCCCCGATGGCCCCCGAAACTGCCTTAAGCCATGGTCCTTGGAGCGTTGTCTCGGTCCCGATGACGGGGATAAGCCCGTGGAGTTGTTGCAGCTCGCTGAGAAAAGTCGATGCAGTCTGAGGATCCATCTCGGTGAAAATGACTTGAGGATGTGACGCGAGCATCTGCTCAATCTCGGTTCGATATGAGCTCTGTCCAAGGGCGAGCTTCTGGTTGCTCACGATCTTGCCGCCCAGCTTGGTGAACGCCTTGAGGAGCGTGGGCACGTCGGACTGCGAGCCGACATCGTTGCCGAACACAGCGGCGCCGCGCGTGTAGCCCTTGTGGTGCGCCCACAGTGCGAGTGCGTAGCCCTTCACATCGTCTGCTGGCGTGAGACGCCAGAAGTAGGAGTACTTGGACTGATCGAAGGCGGCTTGGCCCGTATCCACGAACATCGGCACCTTGCCCTGGTCCAACAGCGGAACCGTAGCTAGAGCTTCATCGCTGCTCGGCCCGAGCACTCCTACGAGGTTGCTTGTAGTAGCCATCATCTTGTTCGCCGCGGGGACCGCGTCGGCCGGATCACCGCGCGTGTCCTCCTCTTGACATTTCACGTCGTGACTCAGCACACCGCCATGTTTATTGATCGTGTTCGCAGCAGGGATGCAACCTGCCATCATTTCCGGACCGAAGGACGCATCCGGGCCGGAGAAGGGATTGAACGCGCCCACGACCAACGAGCCGCCGGACGCGCCGCTGCCTCCATTGGAGTTGCTGCAAGCACCAAGTAGGAGAGAACCGATCGTCAGCCCCGCCATGGCGAGCACTCGGATATTTCTCATCTGCCTCCTCCTTTGGAGTGGGCTAGGTAACTCGAAGCTGGAGATTGGTCACGCCGAAGCTCGCAGGATCCGAACGAGGATCGGACTCGGTCGAAAGCCATTGCAGGGGTTGAGGTCCTGCGGGCACGCAGACACCGCGCCGATCGCATCCATGAGCGTTCGCAAGACGATCTTGTCGCCGGCTTTGCCGGTCGGAATCTCGTTCCCGAAGCTTCGGTCCTCGTGGATGGGAGCGTTCTGAAAGAGGTTGAAGGGATCGGGCATCTGCCATTCGGCGAGTCCCCAGGGGGCCAGCGATTCAGTGAAGTTGGTACGGCAGCTGCGATGGTCCTTCACGCCGTAGTCCCTCTCGTAACGACGCTGATCGCACATCGAGGTGATGACGTCGTGCATGCCGACGTCGTCGTGGACGATCTCGAACATCGGGTTACGCCAGTTGCTCTGCAAGATGTCGCCTACCGCCAGGTTCAATCGAAGCGTGGAGGAGCGGGTATGGGTAGTGGAGAGCCATTCCGTCCGATCCACCGCCGCGAAGGCAATGAAGTCGGCGACCTGTTGTCCCTCAACATCGACGAT
>JAXDJR010000011.1:0-6263 GCA_034667545.1 Actinomycetota bacterium | reverse complement strand
GCAGTTGCAGATCGGCAGACTAGCGCCCGTCAAAGCGGGTGCAACCGTCTTGATTATCGATTTCAGGTCGCGCGCGATCATGGTTCTCCTCCCATGGAATGAAAAAGGCGCCCCTCAAGGGCGCATCGGTGGTCTTCTCGGCTGACCACGTGTCAGGCGGTCAGCTTGTTGGTATCAGTAGTCCTCCGGAAGCAAGATGTGCAGGCCCTCGGGGTCTCCGATCGCCCACACCTTGACCTCTTGTTCCGACGCTGGCGCCGCCTCGTCAACCAGACCGCGTCCCGGCTCGACGAGGTACGAGGCCAACTCGGCGTCTGCTTCTCCATACTCGTCGGCGCGTTTCGGCACCGCGTAGGCACCAGAGACGTACTCCGAGACGATCCCAGAGACGATCTGGCGCAGTACGTCTCGGTCGATACCAGCTGCGATCGAAAGATCCTCGTACGTCATCGCCCATTCCGCCGACTGAGGCTGAAGGTTGTGCACGTGGTGCATCGCTTCCCCACTGCTAGCGAAGGGGCCGGCGATGACCTCGGTGCCTTTCCTGACGAACCAGTTGCTAGCGACAGTCCGGGCGAAGTTGGTGGTGCACCACAGCCGTTGGCCCAACTGGATCTTGATCCCGTCCGCGACCGCCTGGCTTGAGGTGTACACGGATATCAACTCGGCGTCGTAGAAGGGGTGGCGTTCGGTGCATCCGGGTTCTTTGCCTTCCATGCCGGCGTGTCTTTGAGGCATCGTGATTCTCCCTTCGGTGTAGATCGCTTCAGCGGTTGCACAGGAGTCGACCTGCCGCAATCCGGGTCTGGGAGTCATGTCAGGCGTTGGAACAGCGGCGTTCGAGATAGCGATCCGCTATGAGAACCGTGTCGGCGACACATCCAGCGGCTTTGACGAAGCCGTCTGACTCAAGCCGATCTCTTAGCCCAGACAGGGTTGAAGCGAGCAGGACGATCACGAGATCACCTAGATCAGGGGCTTCGCCAGTGGCGTTCTCTGCAATCATTTTCTTCACCTCCTTTCTGAAGGCGCGCTTGAGTAGCGCAAATGTCCGAAGGGATCAGTGGTTCTTGTGCGGGCTGAGCCGCGGGCGTTGGTTTAGGCAGACAGGGGAGCGTTGAAACGGCAGTAGGCCCTCCAGATCGCAGAGCTTCGTGCGGACTCGTCTCCTCTGACTGCTGCTTCGAGGATTGATGACTCCGTGTCCAGCCGTCCGAGGTAGACCGTTCCGTCGTTGCCGTCGATCGTGATCCAGTCCCATTGGCGCACAAGGTTCTCGCCGACCCTGAAAGCAAACCTGTCGGGGGTGATCTCGATCTCACTCGCTCCGCACACCGCGGGCTTGCCTTCGGCGCGAGCCACCACGGCAGCGTGAGAATTAGCCCCGCCTGTCGTCGTCAAGATGCCCCGAGACGCGACCATGCCCTGGTAATCGTCAGGCGTGGTGTCTTTGCGCACCAGGATCACTTCCTCTGCGCCGCGGGCGTAGGGGTGGAGGATCGCTTGACCAACCGCTGCTCCCGGCGAAGCCGCTATGCCTTGGGTTAAAGCCGCGTGTGATCTCTTCACCTCGGCTCGCAGCGACGGCCTCAACAATTCGTCGAGACGGGACAGGGTGAGTCTGTCCCGCAGCGCCGTCGGCTCGTCGATCAAGCCCTCTTGCACCATGTCGGCAGCCATCACCCACTCGGCTACCGCCGAACGTTTGCCGACCCGGCACTGCAGGAGCCACAGCCGTTCCTTCTCCACGGTGAACTCGATGTCGCACATGTCCCTGAAGTGCTCCTCCAGAGTGGACATGTGGCGCTGAAGTTCCCGCCACGCGCGCGGATGTCGCTGTTCCATCTCCACTAACGGCAGGGGATTGCGCACCCCGGCGACGACGTCCTCTCCTTGTGCCTGGGGGAGAAAGTCACCGAACGGTGAGTTCTCGCCCGTCAGCGGGTTGCGGGTGAAGACCACTCCAGTACCGGAGCCTCGGCCACGGTTTCCGAACACCATCGCCTGGACGGTCACCGCGGTTCCGAGATCATCGGGGATCCGGTGGCTAAGCCGGTAGGCACATGCGCGATCGTTGCCCCAGGAACGGAAGACCGTCTCGATCGCTAGCTCTAGCTGCTGTCTCGGATCCTTGGGGAACGGTTCTCCGGTGAGCTCGGAGATGGTTTCGATCAGGTCGCTGGCCGATCGCTCCGCGTCAGGTTCTGGGTGGGCATGACGTCGTTTGGCCGTTGCTTGGTCGAGCGTGGAGCGGGGGATCTTCAGCACCGTTTCGGAAAACATCTCGATCAGGCGGCGATAACAATCCCAAGCAAAGGGCCGATCTCCGGTCTGAGCTGCCAGCCCGTTTACGGTTGTGTGGGTGAGCCCGACATTCAGGATCGTGTCCATCATTCCGGGCATCGAGCGGGGCGATCCTGAACGAACCGACACCAGGAGAGGATCTTTCGGATCCCCGAAGTAGCGCCGAAGCGTTCCTCCGATCCGTCTCAGGTGTCCGTCGATCTCCTCGGACAACCCTTCGGGGAGCGACCGGGTGTCGTTGAAGGCCCGCCAGGCATCGGTCGTGATAGTGAATCCGGGGGGGACGGGCAAGTCGAGTGCGGTCATGGCCGCGAGATTTGCCCCTTTGCCTCCTAGCAGTTCAACGTCGGATGGATCAGCTTCGCCGAAGGCGTAGATCCACTTGGGCATAGGAACTCCTTTGTTTTGGGGGAGAAAAAGCCACCGGGTTGGCTAGACTGCTCCTGGGTCAGCCGGGGGGTGGTGGCTGAACGAGCTCGCAATCGACCTCGCGAGGCGAGCGAGCCGCCAGGACGCTTAGTTCGACCATTCCTTCGGCCACAAGAGCGATGGATGGCTGCCGAGTCGGCAAGCCATGCGATCAGCCACGACGTAGCTCACATCAGTCGCCTTCATCACTCGAATGAGAGTGCGAGAGCACACTCCGAGTCGGACAGCGAGCTGGTCCCAGGACGAGCCGTGGCTTCGCTTCATTTCTCGAAGGGCTGTTTGCAGAGGGCGCGCCGGCAGACGGCGCTCACTTTCGCGCATGTCTTCCTCCTTGCGGGTATGGGAAAGGAGCCCCGGGCGTCGCCGAATGGCTAGCGGATCCCCTGGGGCTTTACGGCCGGATGGGCTGACTTCTGGTTCCGTCGAATGGCGGAGATAGCCGCCACGAAGGGCGACTGAAGGTCTTTGTCTAGTCGAAGCGCCTAGACGCGTCCGACTTCTCTACTGGGTCACCTCCCTCATTTGGCCGCGCGCAGCCAACCCCACGTTCGTGGCGGTCAGAAACGCTGATCGATCTTTCCGGGCTCTATCCGCCAGCGACATCCAGGGAGGAAGGGCTCAGGCAGCCATCGATTACGGGCCTCCCGGTGACGGGATTCGCAGCAGTGGTTGAGAGGCGAACCGATCCACGACCGCTGGCCCTGCAGTCATGAGACCTCGGTTGCCAAGTAGCCCCTCTTCTCTCTCGCTCCGAGCGCGCCTATATATATAAGGTGCCCGTGGAGGACCAAGAGTCGTTTGGCTGACGAGGGGCCGACTGATTGGCCGTCAAGTCGCTTGCAGTTTCGCCTCAGGCATTGCTGCTAGGCATCACCGATCCGACCGGACCGAAACGCGTTGCACTTCCTTTCTATTGCCATGCGGAATGAGCACGTGAGAGTCGTTTTCGTCTCTCACCCGTACAACCCACGTAGAGGCTGTTCAAACCTCACGGAATCTGACTTTCGTTTCATCTCTTGGGATGGGCGCCTCATCTCTCCGAAATCTCTCCTTTTTCTCCCCGACCACAGGAACGCGCAAAGTCATCTCTCCGAAATCTCTCCTTTTTCTCCCCGACCACAGGAACGCGCCAGGCCGTGATTGGGGGTGCCTCAATCACCTCGCGAAGGAAAGTCTGTGAGCTTTTTTTCATAAGGGTCTAGCTGCACTTTGGTGCCGCGGGATGCACGCGCTCTCCGATATCTCTCCGAAATCTCTCCTTTTTCTCCCCGCCCATGTGGATGGTGTGCGCCATGGATCTGTTCACGGCAATTCACACAACACTCGAAGCGCGCCTCACCTCCCCGCGGCTGCTCGCTCGCTTCGCCCATTGGGTTCTGATTCACGAAGCTCTGGCCGTCATAGGTGATCTCGAGAAACTCGTGGAGGACGCAGGCGGCGAATCGAGGCTCGATGTGGCCATCGACCAGGCGCTCGGCGCTCTCTGTATCCAAGCCGCCGCTGGTGGTCCTGAGGGACGTGCCGACGATGACGCCGCCTGCTTGCTACTGGCCGTGCTGCTCGAGCCTCTCGTGCGCCGAAGCAAGGATCGAGATGTCGCTGGCGTCCTTGACGTCGAAGACGTCCAAGCGGAGCTGGTTGCTGGGGTGTGGGAAGCGATCGTTTCGGTTACCCCGGACTGCTCGAATGTCTCCAACCTGCTGATCAATGCAGGTCGACGGCGCGTAAGGGCCGCAGCAAAGAGAGAGCTCGATCATCAATTGCGTCGACGCCGGCTCGGCAACGCTGTCGCTGATCTCTCTGAGCCCGGAACCGCCGATTGCCCCGAACAGGTTATCGGCCTCGCCCGAGCCGAAGGAGTGCTCAACCCAGTCGAGGCGGACCTGATCGCCGCCACTCGGCTGGAGCCAGCAGAACCGCCAGAGGTTGCCAGCCTCCTGGGCCTCAGCGAAAGGGCAGCGTTCCTTCGAAGAGATCGAGGCGAAGCCCGCCTCTTGGCGTGGCTGGGCGGAGCTCCGCTTCCTCCTCGCCGCGCGGCGCCGGCGCGCCGTGAGCTGTTGGGTCTCTTCGGTTTCCAAGCTGTGTCGGACCTGCGGGATAGCACTGTGCAGTCGTCCCATGTCGTCGAACGAGAGGAGGTGAAGACACACCGCGATGGCTCGGTAGGCCAATCATCCCGCAGGTCTGATGCAACAAAGCCATCGCGTGTGTCGCAGCGTGATGGTCGTTAGGAATCTGCTGTTCGCAACGCCGGCGGGTCTTGGGGAGGTTATCCACATCCTTGACGCGCTTCGCAACGCGCTCGTAGTGGTGCTCACGGCGCTTGCGATCGCTGCTCTCACCTACGCCGGGATCCGCTATGTGATAGCGGGAGGAGACCCTGCCGGGATCGAGAAGGCCAAGACCGCGGCAAAGTCCGCGATCATCGGTCTCGGTCTCGCGCTGCTTGCTCCGATCTTGGTAACGATCGTCAAAGGCCTCGTGGGTGCCTAACCCTCGAGGAACGCCGCTGGTGCTCGGTGTACTCGCGCTCTGTCTGGTGCTGATCGCTCCAACCCCGAGCGCGAACGCCCAAACCAACGATGCGAAGCTAACTAGAGTCCCAAAGGTCTCTCCTGGGGCAACGGGTTCGCTTCCCGATGCCCGAGCCCCTCACCCGCCCGGCAGGGCACAACGCGGGTGGTGGCCGTGGGATCTCCCCGGGCGCATCAAGGACGCTGCTTTCGGGGGTATCGGTTCGGCCATCAACGGTTGGTTCAAGAGCATCGTCGAGTCGGCGCTGACACCGGTGTTCGATCTCTTCTCCCGCACCGTCTTCTCCACACCCGACCTCAGCTCACAACCCCGTCTCGTAACGCTGTGGAAGGTAGCCCTTGGCATCGGCGATGCCGCCCTGGTCCTGTTCGCGGTCGGTGGCGGAGCCATCGTGATGACCACCGGTGATCTTTCGGCCATGCTCACAGTCAAAGAGATCCTGCCTCGACTGTTGATCTCAGCGGGCGCCGCCAACCTCAGCCTCGTCGCGGTCTCCACCGTCGCGCGCCTTTCTAACTCCGTCGCGGATGCGGTCATCGGCTCCGGAGGGAGCCCGCGTTCCATCTCGCAGCAGATGACAACGCTCATCTCTGGAGCATTTGCCAACCCGTTCCTTGCAATCCTCGGTCTCGTCGTGGTTGTGCTCGGGCTCTTGGTCGTGGCGGTGTTTGTCCTGCGGAGCGCAGCGCTGGTCGTTCTGGTCGCAGGTGCTCCGTTGATGCTCGTCTGTCACGCTCTCCCGCAGACCGATCACCTGGCGCGTCTGTGGTGGCGGGCGGTCTTTGCGGCTCTCGCGGTGCCGCTCGGGCAAGCGTTGGTGCTTGCGACCGCGCTTCGGGTCGTTCTTTCGGGTGATCTCTTGGGATTGTCCTCGAGCGGGCTCGTCGACCTCTTGGTAGTGGCGTGCCTCCTCTATCTCATGGTCAAGATCCCGCTGCTCGCTGCCAACGCGGTGGCGTCTGGCTCTGGTTCGCGTGGCTGGGAGAAAGCCAAGA
>JAXDJR010000010.1:0-8083 GCA_034667545.1 Actinomycetota bacterium | reverse complement strand
GCGAGAGTTTGAACGGTTGGAAGAGTCCGAACAGTGTGACCGCTATCTCTGCCTCCAGCGCGTTCGCGGTTGGGAGCTCGGTCATGCATTGGAACGGGACCTCATGGAATCTGATGTCCCACGCACTACCCTCGAACGGCGGTTGGCCCGTCGAGCTCGAAGCGGTGACACGTGCCCCCAATGGGAACCTTTGGGCAGCGGGATTCCGCATTGATCCTCAAACTCAGACTTATCACACTCTCATAGAGCGATGGGACGGCACGACCTGGTCGGTGGTGCCAAGCGCTGATCGAGGCCAGAGCTTGTTGTATGGCATCGCAAAGGCCCCGAACTCGACCCGTGCTTGGTCCGTCGGATACAGCTGGGCGGACTCCACCAGTTTTGACCGCACCTTGGTGGAGACCTACTGTTAACCTAAGTTTGCCTGGGTCCATCAAAGCAAGGCTTCCTTGGACAAACCGGTGGTCGATCGGATCAGAGCCCGGGTGTATTTCCTGTAATCAGAGATAGTCCAACGACTTCGGGGGGAGTCACATGCGTCTGAGAGTGATCGGATTGGCGACGTGTGTCGTTGCTATGACACTGGTTCCACTTTCGTCGCAAGCGCTGCCTGCGTGTGGATCGTGGGCGATCGTCTCTAGCCCAAACGTCGATCCCACTCTTGACACTAACCAGCTCTATGACGTGACTGCGATCTCTTCGTCCAATGCCTGGGCCGTAGGAAAGCATTACTACGCCGAGAGTCCCGGTGCCGAATCCACGTTAGCCGAGCATTGGAACGGCACCGCCTGGGAGGTTGTACCGACTCCGAATGCCACTGATGTTGTGAACGGCACGGCTAAGAATCAAGGCAATCGGCTGAACGCCGTCACTGCGATCAGCGGCAGCAACATCTGGGCAGTCGGCGCGCACGCCACCATTGGCGAGAATTCCGAAGCCACTTTTGTCCCTCTCAAAACATTGGTCGAACACTGGAATGGGGCTGCTTGGCAAATTATCACCAGCCCGAACGTAGGTACAACTAGGAATGAACTCAATGGCCTGGTTGCGTTTTCGGCTTCTAACATCTGGGCCGTAGGTAGTTACAGCAATGGTTCCCTGGACGGTCATCACGATCGTCCATTAGCAGCCCATTGGGATGGAACCGCGTGGAAGACCGTTGGGGTGCCCAGCTATGGGACCTCGAGCCGTCTCTACGGGGTAGCCAAGATCCCCGGAACTTCGAAGCTGTGGGCGGTGGGGGAGTACGAGAAGGTCAATGCAGCCACCGGCGCCCAGACGAGCGGCGCGCTGATCGAGAAGTGGAACGGTAGTTCGTGGAGTGTGGCGGCGACCACGAGCAATTCGGAGAAGCTAAACAGTGTGACCGCGATCTCTTCGTCAAGCGCGTTTGCGGTTGGAGACTCCGTCATGCGCTGGAATGGAACTTCGTGGAACGTGATGTCCAACGCACTTCCCTCGAACAACGGTTATGCGGCCGAGCTCGAGTCCGTGACGCGCGCTCCGAATGGGAACCTGTGGGCAGCGGGGTGGCGTATCGACCCTCAAACTCTCCAGTATTCCACTCTGATAGAGCGATGGGACAGGTCGATGTGGTCCGTGGTTCCCAGCCCGAATCAAGGGTGGAGTCGCCTGTACGGCATCGCAAAGGCGCCGAACTCCACAAGGGTTTGGGCAGTGGGAGTCGCCTCCGGTGAGACCTTGATCGAGACGTACTGCTAGCGGAAAGTTCCTGGATGCTTCGAGCAACCGTGACGGAGCCCCGCAATGGGGTCATCTTTAGCCGGCACGGTATAGGGATCGTGATCCTGCTTGGAGTTCTAGGGATAGCCCTAGCCATCGTCATCTCGGCAAGGAGCCTCGACATCACGGATGCTCACAAGTTGGCGGCTTCGTACCGCGCCCATCTGTTCTTGGCGTTCGCCCTCAACGAGATCCCGTTGCTGATCGCATTCATCCTGTGCTTCCTTCGCGGCGAATGGTGGCCTGAGGGGTACCAAAACGCGATTCATCCTCCGACGAACGGTCCCTAGGATGCGTCGGTGCTGTTCTCCCTCCTCTACATGGCTCTCCGCTTCGTCCTCCGACTGGCTCCGGCGGGTGAGGCGCGAGACCGAGAAGCCGAGATCCTGGTCCTTCGCCACCAAGTAGAGGTCCTGCGGCGCCAGGCCCCTCGCCCCAAACTTTCGCGCCTCGACAAACCGTCAGCGTCGTCACAGCACGCTTCGGATGCTCACACCGGTAGAGTTCGAGCATCGCCAGGTCCAGATCGTGGCATGAGGAATCCAGATATCCGACTCCACCAAAGCCGGGAAGACCATGTCCGTCAAACCGGGTCAACTTCAGATCGAGGCGTCCACTTGCTTACAGATGACCGGTAGATACTTGATGCTGCTCCAAACCGTGCCGACTCGTCCATCACGAATCCTCGACGCGTACGATTTCGGTGATGCGCTCGGCCGCCGCTATCGGCTCGTTCGTGACCTCAAGCGTGCCGAGCGCAGCGGCGTCGACGCCTCGCGCGCCTGCACCGCCGAGGACGAGACGATGGTGCTTCGCGATTGTCTTCAACTCTGATTCGATGCTCGAAAAACGTTTCTCCGCCACCGCGCTGAGCAAGAGAAGGCTCGGGTCCAAAGCATCGGCCGCAGCAACCAGGCTCTCGAGCGGGGTGTCGCCTCCGAGATAGCCGATCCGCCACCCGCGCGAGCGGAGTAGGAGGCCGAAGCAGATCAGACCGATATCGTGCTGCTCTTTGGGAGGACATGCGATCAGCGCGAGACGACCGCCGCCCAACCCCCACCCGCGAGCAAGGCCGAGCAACCGTCCGCGCAGCACGTTGGAAGCGAAGTGCTCCTGCGCGATGGAGGCTTCGCCTCGCTGCCAGCGGTCACCGAGGTCGCGCAAGTAAGGAAGCACGAGTTCCGAGATGAGGCTGTCGAGCGTCACGGTGGCGAGGAGCCGGTCTAGGACGGCTTGGGCGCGAGGCTCGTCATACTGCTCAAGCGCGTCTGTGAGCTCGGTTCGGGCTGCCCCCGGATCGAAAAGTACGCCCGCTGTCGGCATGGCCCCCACGTCCGCGCCCGCAGCCAGGGCGGCCGCCTGAGCAGCAGCGAGACCGTTCCCGAGGTGCGCCAGCATCAGCCTCACTCGCTCGAGATCGTCCACGGAGTACAGACGCAGACCGCCCGACGAGCGTGCGGGTTTCAGCAGCCCGTACCTGCGCTCCCATGCCCGCAATAGGTCAGGGCTTACCCCAGAGCGACGGCTGAGCTCGCCGATACGAAGCAGCTCCGACTCGACCATCGGGGCATAATACAAGACCTGAACAATATCTTGACAAGTAGGGAACAGCAGGCTAGCTTCTATCTAGACAGAATCTAGACAGGAGGTAGACAGTGGAGAATCTGAACAAGGTCGCAGCTGGGCTCGTGGCCGTGGGCGGGCTGAACTGGGGCCTCGTCGCGGTAGCCAACTTCGATCTCGTGGCAGCCCTCTTTGGCAAGCACTTCGGTGAAACGAACGCGGGCAGTCGGGTCGTCTACGGCCTCGTGGGGCTTGCAGGCATTTATGGGATCGGGTCGCTCTTGGGAGCCGGTCAGCGCAAGCCAGGTCTTTGAGCCGGGCCGACCTCTCCGGCGCGCTGAGAAGGAGAGGAGACGTGAACGAAATGGCGCGTGACAGCAGGGCCTTTGGAAACGACGGCTCCGAGAAGAGCTTCAGCCGCTGGTTCGTTGGCGCGAATGGAGCCCGGCTCTTGATCGGGCTCGCAACGACGATCTCCTTCGTGCTCTCAGTGTCGCTGTGGTTCGGTGGCAACGAGCAGCAGGGCATCTTCGTCGGGCTGTGGGTCCCATCCATCCTCGCCCTGGGGGCGATGATCGTTCCGGTCCGGTCGCGATGAGCAACGCGGGCCTATTCGCAGTCGGCTTGGTGGTGACCGTGCTGGTCCTCGCTGGCATCGCTCTGGTCATTGTGGGCGCCATCCTCGACGGACGTGACGATGGGCCCCCCCTGACGGGGGCTCATGAACAGTTCGAGATGTCGGCAAGGTAATGACCTGAGGGGTGCCAAAACGCGATTCATCCTCCGACGAACGTTTCCTAGGATGCGTCGATGCTGTTCTCCCTCCTCTATATGGTCCTCCGGGCCGTTCTTGGACTCACCCTGGCGGGCGAGGCGCGGGACCGGGAAGCCGAGATCCTGGTGCTCCGCCACCAAGTCGATCCCCAGGTGCAGGAGCTCGTCATCCGGATGGCCAAGGAGAACCCTCGCTGGGGCTACATGAGGATCCAAGGCGAGTGCCTCAAGCTCGGTATCCGGGTGGGAGCGAGCACCATCAAACGGCTGCTTCTTCGTGAGGGCTTGGGACCTGCACCCAGAAGGGACGGTCCGAGCTGGTCTGAGTTCCTTCGGTCCCAAGCAACCGGAATCATCGCCTGTGACTTCTTTACCGTGGAGACGATGTTCCTAAGAAGGTTCTATGTGCTCTTCTTCATGGAGATCGCTACGGGGAAGCTCCACGTAATGCCGTCCACCCGCAAACCGAGACGCCGCTTTCGTAAGCCAGCAAGCGCGCAACCTCATCTCCTTCGATCTCGACAAGCGTGATGAGCCGGTGCGCTTCTTGATCGGTGACCACGACTCCAAGTACACATCTTCTTTCGATGAGGTCTTCAGGAGCCAAGGCGCGCAGGTGATCAAAACCCCTATGCGCGCACCCACCGCGAACGCCTTCGCCGAGCGCGTGGTTAAGACGGTTCGCTCAGAGATACTTGATTGGACGCTGATCGTTTCTCGAAAGCATCTCGATGGGGTCCTTCGAACCTACGTTTCCCACTACAACGCGGAGAGGCCCCACCGAGGACTGGAGCTAGCGGTTCCAGATAAGCCATGCAGCGTCGGGCTCATCAAGGAGTATCGAGCGGTGGCAGCATGATAAATCTTCGTTTTGGTACCCCACACCCGACGGCTGACTTCAGTCGATCTGCCATTGGGAGTCAGGTTTCGGACTTTCAGTCTGCATCGGGAGTGGAGTCATAGAACATCGTCACCCTCGAAACACGCCCGTCTTCAGCGAACTCCACGAAATCAGTCCCGGTGTACGTGCTGCTGTTCCCTTGCCGGGCTTCCCAGTTCACCCGAAGCCGGCTCCCGATTATTTGTGGCTCCGACGTCTCAATGATGACGAGACCCGGCATCTCCTCGTGTGTTTCGTCGATGTACTGGCTCAACGCCTCGCGTCCTACCAATCCTTGCGGCGTCTCCTCATCGAAAAGCGCGCCTTCCGGCGCCCACGCATGATCGAGAAGTTGTTCCCTTGCTTCGCGATCTTTCTCATTCCAGGCGGCGCTATACGAGGTGTAGGAGCCGATGGGATCTAGGTGCAAGGATTTCCTCCTAGTGCTTCTGAGCGACCGAGGCTACATCGAAGCTTGGGGCTACCTGTGCGCCGGGAGGGTAAATGACTTAACCGTTCAAAGTGACGGGTGAGGTCAGAATCTTTCGTCCTGGAAAAGCCGTATTCATCTGATGATCTGGCATCTCGCTGTCATATCAGCTGGCTCACGACTCGCGGTGGGTGCGGCCCTCGTGACGACACCACAGGAGGATGGCCGTCAGAGCGGGTAGCGACAATTGTGCCTCCTGCGCCAATGAGGAGATTCCACAGCCCCGTGTCCGAACAGCCTCCTACGTCGCCTCTTTGGATGCACTCCACGGATGGACGAAGAAGTGCCCAGGTCACCGAGCCTAGAGCACCCCCGTGGCACTCTTGACCCGAACGACGAGGAAAAGAGGGCCCGCTGATGTTCCAACTCGGTCACATTGACATTGAGCGCGTCCGAGAGCTGAAGGCGGAAGAGAACAGACGGTTTGTGGCAGAGCGGCCGCGCTCCACTGCTCTGCTAGAGCGAGCGCACCACTCTATGCCGCGCGGAGTCCCGACCTCGTGGATGGACGATCTCTGGGATCACCCGCCAATGTGGGTGGTCGAGGGGCACGGCCCTCGCTTCACCGATGTCGACGGGCACGAGTACCTCGACATGAATATCGCGGACGCTAGCGCGTTCTGCGGATACGCGCCGACACCACTTGCAGATGCGGTGAAGAAACAGATGGAACGTGGGAATCAGTTCCTGTTGCCGGACGAGAATGCCGTCTGGGTAGCCGAGCATCTTGCAGGTCGCTATGGCCTTCCGAAATGGCAGTTCACACTCTCGGCGACCCAGGCCAACACCGAGGTCATCCGACTAGCGCGCGTGGCTACGGGTCGGGACACTGTTCTCTTGTTCGACGGGAAATACCACGGCCATCTCGAGGAAACTCTGGTTGTCCAAAAGGACGGGCGAGTCGAACCTGAAATGCTAGGACTGCCCCCGTGGGTGAGCAAACAAGCGAAGATCACTCAATTCAACGACGTCGACTCCCTGCAAAATGCACTTGCCCCGAAGGATGTGGCCCTAGTTCTGACCGAGCCGGCGATGACCAACGCAGGCATCATCCGACCCCAACCAGGCTTCCATAAGGCGTTGCGAGAGATAACCCGTTCAACCGAGACTTTGCTCGCGATGGACGAAACGCACACGCTGATATCGGCATACGGGGGGCTCACTCGAGAGTGGGGCCTCGAGCCTGATTTCCTGACCGTGGGGAAATCTATTGCGGGCGGGGTGCCGCTCGCCTGCTATGGCATGACGAACGAACTAGCGGAGCTTCTTGCGCCACCGGAGGAGCCTTGGGCGTCTGGGGGAGAGGCCGTCGGAGAAATAGCGACCGGCGGCACTTTATTTGGTAACGCCTTATCGATGGCAGCGGGAAAGGCCGCGTTGGAGTTGATACTGACCGAGGAAGCCTTCGAGCGAACGATCGCCCTCGGCCATCAGTTGGCTGAAGGAATCGCGAGGGTCATTTACAAAGCTGGGCTCCCGTGGAGCGTTTCAGATCTCTACGCGCACTCTGCCTATGTCTTTGCTCCAAACCAGCCGCTAAACGCCAACGATTATCGGGAATCCGACGTTCCGGAGCTCCGGGCGTTCATGCGCCTCTACATGGCGAACCGGGGGGTGTGGGAAGCGGGCTGGTGGCGGGGTCCTGCGGTGTCGGTTGCACACACGTCTGACGACGTCGACCTCTATATTGGCGTTCTTGAGGATGTTCTGGCAAGGATCACATAGCTTTTCTTTGATGCAGATCAACAGGACTTGGTTTGTCTAGGTTTAAGACATCGACCCACTACCGACGCCACACGGAACGCCACGCTGCTGTACCTAATCTCCGCACAAGTCCATATCTAACAGTCGGCTCCCGTTGCGTATGCCCTTAATGTCGACATGTGGCGCGAAGTCGTGATCGGGTGTTTGGCAACGGATAGCGTTGTGATACACGATGTCCCTATCCCTCCGGGTGGAAGAAGGGAGGAGTCGTGACGGAGCGGCTCGAGCGCCGGCTCATCGCGGCGATGTTCACCGACATGGTCGGGTACACGGCCCTGATGCAGGAGGACGAGGGTCTGGGACTCGCCAAACGTGACAGGTACGTAAGCGCGCTCGAAAATCACCACGATGCCTTCGGTGGGACGATCGTCCAGCGTCTCGGTGATGGCAGTCTGAGCATGTTCCCGAGCGCTCTTGCTGCAGTCCGTGCCGCAGTCGCGATTCAGCGGGAACTTGGAGCGCACGACGTTTCTGTTCGCATCGGTCTTCACGTCGGAGATGTGCTAGTCGAACGTGAGCGTCTCACCGGTGACGCTGTGAATATCGCCGCACGGATTGAGTCTTTTGCGGTACCCGGCGGAGTGATGTTATCCGACGCTGCATACGACCAGATTAAGAACCAGAGGGAAATCAGCGTCGTAAGCCTGGGGAGGTTCAAGCTCAAGAACGTCGGCCGCCCGTTCGAGCTGTACGCGGTCTCCGCCGACGGCATTGTGGTCCCGGATGCACGGACGCTGGAAGGCAAAGGGGAGCGATACGCCAGTCTGCCAAGTAACCTCCCCAAGCCAGCCTCGCCACTGAAAGGTCGGACCGCCGAACTGGCATCGCTGGTGGATCTTGCGCGTGAACATCAGGTTGTAACGATTACA
>JAXDJR010000009.1:0-32198 GCA_034667545.1 Actinomycetota bacterium | reverse complement strand
CCGCTGGCGATACTCGGCGTAATCGTGTACACGCGCGGCGCATGGTTCTACTAATCCAAGCGCAGTCGGATATGAACACCTTTCCGAATTGGGCGTGCCTGCTCGGCCTGATCCGTACCACGGGCCTCAGAGCCGGCATCGGGCCCCCGGGGGGAGGGTACAGCCGGCGCTCATCCAGGGGGCGCCCCTCCGCTCAGGTTGACATAGCGTACATTATGGGCGATAGAGCCGAGGTGAGAGAACCACGGTCAACCGCCGCGTTCTTCCTGTGTCAACGCCCGTAGCACGCAGAACTCGTTGCCCTCGGGATCGGCAAGAACCACCCAGGTGACGTCCGGGCCCTGGCCGACATCCACGTTGGTCGCCCCGAGCCCCACCAACCGCTCGACCTCGGCGTCTCGATCGTCGGGGCGCAGATCGAGGTGATAACGGTTCTTGACGACCTTGTCATCCGGTGTGCGAAGGAACAGGAGCTCCCATCCCTTGCCCCCGGGCTCAGAGATCACTACCTCGCGGTCGTCAGCCTCTTCGGGAGGCGACTGATAAGTGATCTCGTAGTTCAACGCCGATGCCCACCACCTCGCGAGGGCCTCGGGATCCTTGCAGTCGATAGTCAAACATTGGATGCTAAGTCCCATTGGTCTCCTTTGTCCTAGTTAGTGAACTTGCGGTCTAGCCGGTCAAGGGGGTGGGAGTCGCCGCCGGGTTGGGAGTCAGCGATGGGGCCGGAGTTCCGTGGTGCGCCACGAACACAACCACGATGATCACCAGCACGATCGCGAGGACCACCGCCACGATCACGCACCCGATGCCTCCGGTGAGACAACCCGATAGGCCTCCGCCCGAGCTGGTCGGCCCATAACCGCCGCGCCTCCAGCGGCTCTGCCCGGGCATCCCTCCCCCGGCGGGGACGGTGGGCCCGCCGCCCTGATGCTGCTGGCGGCGGCGTCCCAAGCCTCGACCCAGTCCTCCCAGTCCTCCGCGGGGGCTTTCCTGGGGAGCGCTGCCTTCGCGGCCCTGCCTGCCGCCGTCTCGCCGCCCACCTCCACCTTCGCGGCCCCCTCGGTTCCGGCCACCACCTCCTCCGTTTTCCCTTGGCATCGTCTTCCCCTATCTCTTCGGATGGTGACCTGGAGATTGCTTCCCTGGCATGTCGGCATCAAAACGAGGGGTGCGACCCCCAAGACGGTCACGAAGTCCCCATATGGTCACGCTCCCGATGGCCTCGAACGTGATCCGCTTGCTCATCTTGGAGCGTCCGAGTGTGCGGTCGGTAAAACAGATCGGTACTTCGACGATCCGTCCTCCGGCCCGGTATATGCGCCGCGCCATCTCGATCTGAAATCCATATCCTCGTGATACGACCGAGCCGAGGTTCTGTCGGGCTAGGAACTCGGTCCGATACGCGCGCAATCCGCTGGTGGAGTCCTTGATCGGGAATCCGAGCCACGCTCTCGCGTAGATGTTGCCCGCGCGCGACAGCCACTTGCGGTCAAGACTCCAGTCCTGCACTTCGCCCCCCGGTACATAGCGGGAACCGATCGCCAGATCGGCTTCGGCCAGCGCCACGAGAAGTCCGGGCACGGCGGCCGGATCGTGCGAGAGATCGGCGTCCATCTCCACCAGGGCCCAGTAGCCCTGTTCGATCCCCTTACGGAAACCTTCGACGTATGCAGTGCCGAGGCCGAGCTTGCGCCGGCGTTCCAGCAGATGTAGCGACGGGGAACCAAGCTGCAGCTCGCGGACCAGCGCTCCCGTTCCATCCGGCGAACCGTCGTCCACAACAAGGACCTCTACCGAATCGCCGGCCGCCGCCAACAGTCGTTTGACTGCCTCGGCGATGGTGTCTCTTTCGTTGTACGTCGGGATTATCACGAGAGCTTGCGAGCTATGAGGTTTCGAGACGTGAGCCATGTCAGGCAACGCTACTCAAGGTTTGTTTCTTCGGCGAATCAACGACATCCCGAGCGCGATCACCGAAGCCCCCAGGCACCCTATCGGGAGCCAATCGCCAGTCCTCGTGTAGAAGGTCTCAGCAGTGCTGAAGTGAAGGGTTCGCACGATGGAAGTGGCCCGCCACAGCGGTGTCGAAGCAGCCACGGCGCCGTCAGGCGCGATGAATGCTGAGATCCCGCTTAGTGCTGCGTGCACTACCCAAACACCGTTCTCTGCTGCGCGGACCTGACTCATGGCAACGTGTTGAGCGGAGGCCGGGGTCGTGCCCCACGTCGAGGTGTTCGTGGCAACCACTAAGAGGTGTGCCCCCATCGCGATGCGTCCGCGCACCAGGGAGCCGAAGTCACCCTCGAACGAGAGGACCGGCGCCACCTTCTGCCCATGCACGGTGAACAACTTGCCGTGGGCCGCCGGGATAGCGTCCTCCGGGATCTGCTCGAGCATCGGCACCCACGACAAGAATCTCCGCCCGGGAACGTACTCCCCGAACGGCACCAGATGCGTCTTCTGATAGATGTCCGAGATCTTGCCTCGGGGAGAGACTAGGAGTGCAACCACTTTGTAATGTTCGGGATCCACATCGAGGTTCGCTCCCACGATCATCTGCGCATGTACTGCTCGCGCCGCTGTAGTCAGCTCACGAGCGACAGCTGGGTCCCTGCGAGGGTCGATCCCCACCGCACTCTCCGGCCACACCACCAGGTCTGGATGTTGGCTTGCGAGCTGCTCCGTCAACCGGACGTGCGAGCGCATGATGTGCTGCTCTTTCGCGAGCGTGTTTCCCGTGAATGATCGCGGAACGTTGCCCTGAACGACGGCTACGCGCAGCGGGGGACCCGTTGCCGATGATGTGGGAGCTGCCAGTGGCAGACATAGCGTTACTCCGGCGGCAAGAACGCAGCCGGCCGCTCGTGCCCGGCTCCCACGCAAAGAAAGCAAGCCGGCGTACAGGAACCCGTTGGCTGCAACGATCAGAAAGCCAGTTCCCCACGCCCCCGCGATCCCTGCGCTGCGAAGCACCCACAGCAGGTTGTGCTGGCTCTGGGCAAGCTCACCCCAGGTAAAGCCGCCCCACGGAACCCGGGACCTCAGATACTCCGTTGCAACCCACAGTGCAGCTCCCATAGGCACCGCGAAGATGCCGTGGAGACGGCGCGACACGATCGCCCACGAGGCTCCGAAGAGTGCAACGAACAAGCTCTCTAGAAGTACCGCGAGGACCCACGCTAGCCATCCCACGAGGCTGAACCAGTAGATGAGGACACCGAAGAATCCGATCCCGAAGGCGAACCCCAGAAGGGCACCCCTGCCCGGCCTCTGCCCGGATCCGGCACCGAGCAGCGGAACCAGCGCCACCCAAGCAAGCGGCGCCAGGTTGGCCGGTGGGTAAGCCAGAGACAGTGCAGCACCCGACAGCAGCGCGACCGCAGGGCCGCGCCATCCTTCGAAGATGTGTTCGGGATTGGCTATATGCAGACTCTGCAGAGACCTCGCTCTGCGTCTGCGAGCTGACTTCTCGCCTTGACCAGGTGACAGTTGCTACAAACGAATTCCTCCCGGTCCTTGATCGGAATCACGACCGAGGGCAGGGGCTCGATCGAGGTTAGATCTGGATCCGGGACCAGCGCGCTGATGATGTCCTCTTCCTCGTCGGGCTCTCCCCTCCCCCGCCGGGGGGAAGGCCGCGCCGTAAGGATTTCGTCGAGACCTGCGTCTGAATCGGCGTCGTCGTCACCCTGCCCCAAGAGTTCTGCTTCGTCCGCGTCATCGGCGTCCAGATCCTCGTCTTCGAGGTCTTGCTCCTGCGGTTCCAGCTGGTCTAGCTCGTCGTTGGCTGCCACTCGAGATGGTCCTTTCGTTTCCCTCAACCCCCAATAGCCAGAAACTTATGCCCAGATGCAGCCCTAGGGAACCCTCTTGAGGGATGGAAAAGGCCCGAGTGTCGGGGGTCGTTCGGTAGCCGGACGGGCCGGTTATTGGAACACCCCCGATGCCTGCACTCGGGTCTGTTTAAGTCAACGTCCCAAGCAACCGGAAGGTTGGCTCCGTCGGCTCTTTCCACCTGGACGCCTTGCGGCTCCCGGGCAGAGCGTGGGTCTCGGGAGAGACCCTCCAGCTTTCGTTGCGCACCCTTCTTGCTGCTTGGGACATTCGGGAGACTAGGCATCTTGCAAACTCGAGTCAATCGAAAAAGCCGCCAGCATCGGTGGAACGCGAAACATTCTGAACGTTCCACAGCTTCTCAACAGCAGAGCCCCGAGTTGTCCACAGGTGGGAGTGGAAGCACCTTCTGATTCAATTGGGGGATGGCTACAGATCAGCTTCCCAAACAGTCTGAGAATTTCCCTGCCTGGTATCTCGAGGTGGTGAAGCGCGCCGGCATGGCCGAGCATGGCCTCGCGCGGGGGTCACAGATCATCAAGCCGTACGGGTTCGCCTTGTGGGAAGCGGTGCAGCAAGCCCTCGACCTTCGGTTCAAGGCCACCGGCCATGAGAACGTCTACTTCCCACTGCTGTTCCCCGAAAAGGTGCTGGCTCAGGAAGCCGACCACGTCGAAGGCTTCGCCCCTCAGGTAGCCGTGGTTACCCGGGGCGGCGGCGAGGAGCTACAGGAGCCGTTGGTGATCAGACCGACCTCCGAGGCGATCATCTGGTCGACTTATAAGAACTGGATCCAGAGTTACCGGGATCTGCCGCTCCTTTTGAACCAGTGGTGCAACGTGGTTCGCTGGGAGATGCGGACGCGGCTATTCCTCCGTACCAGCGAGTTCTTGTGGCAAGAGGGTCACACTGCGCACGCAACACGCGATGAGGCTTTCGAAGAGGCGCTCCGCATGCTCGAGGTGTACCGAGAGGTCGCCGAGGACGAGCTGGCCATGCCGGTGCTCACCGGCCGCAAGTCGGCATCGGAACGATTCCCGGGCGCGCTGGAGACGTTTCCCATCGAAGCGTTGATGCGAGATGGAAAGGCGCTGCAGGCCGGCACATCGCACTTCCTCGGCCAGAACTTTGCCAGGGCCTACGACGTGCAGTTCCTGAATACTCAAGGAGAGCAAGAATTCGCGTGGGCAACTTCATGGGGAGTGTCGGCGCGGATCGTCGGAGGCGTAGTGATGACTCACGGCGACGATAGGGGCTTGCGCCTGCCGCCCCGCGTAGCTCCCGTGCAGCTGGTGGTTGTGCCCATCTATCGAAGCGACGACGAACGGGCCCAGGTGCTCGAATCGGCAGGGCGCGTCCGTGCAGGCTTGGAGCAAGCATCGATCAGGGTCAAGGTTGACGATCGCGACCAGCACCGTCCCGGGTTCAAGTTTGCAGAATGGGAGCTGAAGGGCGTGCCCTTGCGCGTCGAGATCGGACCTCGCGATGTCGCCGCCGGCCAGGTGGTTGTCGTCGACCGTCTTACTGGGGACAAGTCGACGCTGTCCACCGACGATCTCATCGCCCGCGCGGGGGATCTCTTGGATGGTCTTCAAAGGGCTCTTTTCACGGATGCCAGCGCCTTCCGTGACGCCAATACCCACGAGACGAATACCTTCGCCGAGCTGAGAGACGGACTGGCGGAGCTCTCCGGCTTCTGGATCGGAGCGTGGTGCGGGGACGCCGAGTGCGAACAGAAGGTAAGTGATGAGACGAAGGCGACGATCCGCGTTCTACCCCTGGTCCAAGAAGACCCTGGTGCGCCGTGCGTGGTTTGCGGTAAGCCCGGCCTCGAACGAGCGACCTGGGCTCAGTCGTACTGAGACGGGCGGGCTAGGCGGGGGCCAGGTCCTCCAGGCCCAGAACGTCGAGTAGCTCGGTGTGATGGTCGAGCACGATCTTCGCTTCGGGTGCGTCGCTCTGATCGTCGTGCACCCCCCGGAAACGTGCTGCGTGCATCCCGACGTCATGCGCTCCCGCGATGTCCGTTCGTCGAAGATCGCCAACATGGATCGCTTCGGGAGGCTGAACGCCCAATCCCGCCAGCGCCTTTTCGAAGATCTTGTTTCCCGGCTTCGGCTCGCCAACCTCATCGGAGAAACAAAGAACTTCTAGGTGCTGCAAGAGGGCGGCCTGGTCGAGGAGCTGCCGCACCACTCGCCCGGGGGTCATTCCTGTATCGCACACCAACGCACGACGGATGCCTGCATTCTCCAGCGCCGCGAGGGTTTCCGCCGCGCCCAGGACTGGATCGACGCCGTATTCGATGGTCGCTTCTTCGAACTCGCGGGTGAGCTCTTCGAGCGACGCGTCATCCGAGATGCCCTTGGACTCGAGGCAATAAGCCGCCATTCGCCCGGGACCGAACGCGGCAACCTGCTTCCATGCCTCTTCGTGTTTGAGCCACGCTTCTTTCAGCAGTGCAGTGGCTTCGTCGGTGTCCAGATGCAAGAAACGAGAAAGGGCGCCGATGCGTTTGTGCATAGCGCCCTCCCAATCGCGATCCTGAAGCAGCGTCCCCCAGCAGTCGTAGGTGACGGCCCGGATTCCATCAACCCTCTTCATGCACCAGCTCCTCTCGGCCGCTGATCCCAGCTATTCGTTGCCTATCGCGCCTTACCACACAGGTGCCGGTCGCCCGGGCCACCAACTCCGGCTCCTCGATCAGGTCGGCCGCAGAGTCAGAAACATCGGGGCGGGGTCGAGCGTATCGGACGATCTCGAATTCCATCTTGCGGGAAGACTCACCCTGCTCGGTCAGCTTCCCCCGCGCTTCGATGAAGTCACCGGCGTGCACAGGTCGCAAGAATTGGACCGACGAATATCCCGCCAGCAGGCCTTCGTCCCCGTCGCTCCTGATGCAAAGCTCGGTGGCGACGTCTCCGAACAGCTCCATCAAGCGCCCCCCTGCTACGAGATCGCCTCCGTAGTGCGCATCCGTCTGTGACAAGCGGAGCCGGAGGAACACCTCGAGCAGATCCTTCATCAGAGTCCGACGGCGGCGGGGAGTCGTTTCGTAGCGGCCCAGGCAAGGTAAGCGGCCACCTCGGAGGGCCGGGTCCCACGTCCGAAGACGCGGTCGTAGCCAAGCTCTGCTGCCTGCTCTGGTGAGAAACGGGGGCCGCCGCCCACCAGTATCAGGCGATCGCGCTGCCCCGCCGCTTCGAGAGCCTCGCGTACCTCTTTCAGATGAAGGATGTGGGCATCTCGCTGCGTCACGACCTGCGAGACCAGAACCGCGTCTGCGGATTCTTGCTTGACCGTCTCGACGATCTCCTGAGGAGTGACCTGCGCCCCCATATTGACGACACGTATCTCGTGGAAGTACTCGAGGCCGTGATCTCCGGCAAAGCCCTTCATCGACAGGATCGCGTCGAGACCCACGGTGTGTGCGTCGGTCCCGGTGCATGCACCCACCACCACAAGCTGCCTCTTGAGCGACTCGCGGATCACACGGTTGACCTCGGGCGGCGAGATCAAAGGGAAGTCCCGCTCGCGCACCTCCACGAGGTCGGGATCGATGGTGTGGGTGGTGGACCCGTAAACGATGAACAAGGTGTAGTCGGGTCCCATGCCGTCCATGTGAACCACCTGCGGCCGGGCGAATCCCATCTTCTTGGCCAGCTCCAAGGCTGCTTGCCGTCCACGCTCGGACGCGCCGACCGGCAGCGTGAACGACAGTTGCACCAGGCCGTCGTCGGTGGCGTCTCCGTAAGGGCGTATCTCGGTCATCACGCCACCCCCAGTCGTTGGGTGAGCAGCTCGGCAACCGGATTGCAGTAGGCGGCGTCGCGCCGCACGACTCCATCGAGGCCCTTGCCGCCATCGCGGGTTCTGACCGTATCGGCGAACATCCCGGCTTCGATCGCTTCGAACATCCCGATGTCGCCGACCTTCTGCAGCATCTGACGGCACTCTTCTAGCACCTGTGAGGCGCGGCGTTCGACTTGGCCGCCTGGTTCGAACCTCATCTCCCCGGCGAGGCCGGCGGCCCCCCCGAAAACGTAGTTGGCGTTCTCCAGGGCGAGATGCCTGTCGGACAAGAACGGGGTGTGACTGCCCTCGGTCAACATCCCGAGAAGGATGATGTCCTGTCCCGTGACGGCTCCTACCAGGTTGAACATACCGTCGTAGAGGAATCCAAGGAAGATGTTCCCAGTCATGTGCTTCGTTGGAGGCATGTACTTCAGTGGCGCGTCGGGGAAGCATTCGCGGATCAGTTGCGCGTGCGCCAGCTCGAGCAGGATCTGATCGGGGACTTCAGGATCGATCTCGAAGGCGTGCCCCAACCCCATCTGCTCTGGCTTGAGACCAGCCGAGAAGGCAAGACGCTCGTTCAAGAACTGTGATGCAAGCACCGTATGGGCTGCATCGATCGCGTTCGCCGTTGTCAGATAGTTGTCTTCGCCCGTGTTGATAACGATCCCTGCAAGCGCATGGACCATCCGGGAGAAGTGTTGGTCGATGAACGTCCGCTGCATATTGATATCGCGGAAAATGATCCCGTACATGCAGTCGTTCAGCATCATGTCGAGTCTCTCGGTCGCGGCCATAGTCGCGATCTCGGGCATGCAGAGACCGCTGGCGTAGTTTGTAAGGCGGATGTACCGGCCAAGCTCCTCCCCCACTTCGTCGAGGGCTTGCCTCATGAGACGGAAGTTCTCCTGGGTTGCGAAGGTGCCGGCAAAGCCTTCGGTAGTAGGGCCATAGGGGACGTAGTCGATGAGCGATTGCCCCGTCGAGCGGATCACCGCGATGACGTCGGCGCCGTTGCGGGCCGCCGCCTGGGCCTGGGGGATGTCTTCGTAGATGTTGCCGGTGGCGACGATGAGATAGAGCCATGGTTTTTCGGCTTCACCGACCGCGGCTATCGCGCTCCGCCGTTTCTCGGCCGCCGCGGCGATCGTGTCGACGGCGAGGGCCGCCTCGCGCCACGCCCGGGTGAGGGCCGCGTCGAACTGTGCCCCTTCGGGCCATGACGGCAACACCTCTCGGCTGGCGATCGCTTTGGCTGTTGCGATTACGTCGCCGGTTCCCGATTCCACCGCGTTCCAGAAGGGGATCAGCACCCCCCGCTCCAGGCCGAGGATCGCTGCTACCTCCTCGATGACCCGATTCGGGATCGGGATCGCCTCCGTGCCGCTCCCTTCGACGCCGTCCACACCGGCCAGCCGCAGGGAGGCTCGTTCGATCGAGTTTGTTGTGTGGGTGCGTGCCAGCTCCTCGAGGGGCGCGGCTATCTGCGCCGCAAGCTCGCGGCACTCCTCCAGCGCGTCTTCATCGACTCGGAGCCGCCCCAAGGGACGGACGAAACGGCGATCTGCTTTCATAGGCTTTCCGCCTCCGATCCCGGCCACACGCGCCGGCCTGCTATCCACGTTCCATGCACTTCGGTGTCGAGCAGCTCGTCCGGTTCGACCTCGAGAGGGTTGCGATCCAGCAGGGCAAACTCGGCCCACTGCCCCTCCGCGATGATGCCTCTCTTTCCTTCCACAGGGGCAAGCGCTGCAACGCCGGCCGTCATCGCCGTCAAAGCAGCCCACGCATCGATGGACTCATCCGGGAGGTGATGTTCGCGTAGCGCAGCCATCTGCAGGAAGGGATCCAAAGGAGTGACGGTGGAATCGGACCCGCCTCCCAAAGTCACGCCCGCCTGGAGGACCGACTTGAAACGGTTCATCTTTGCCGCTCGATCCCAGCCGATGCGGTCCGAGTACAGCCCCCCGTTCCCACCCCAGAATCGATCGAAGGCCGGTTGCACACTGGCAGCGAGTCCCAGAGCTGCCGCTCGCGCGATGTGATCGTCCTGCGCGCACTCGAAGTGCTCGATCCTGTGCCGCTGGCGCTTGACCTCGTCAGTGCCGACCTTGTCCGCGACGCGTTCCCACGTAGCTATGGCTTGCTCGATAGCCTGATCCCCGATCGCGTGCACCCCCACCTGCATCCCTGCTTCTTGAGATTCATAGAAGAAGTTGAATAGATCGTCGTCGCTTCGGTACGCGATACCGGTTGCGGACGACCCCGCAGGAGGAGCAGCCCGGTAGGGGTCGGCCAGCCACGCGGTGTGGCTTCCAAAGGAGCCGTCCAGGAAGAAGTCGCCCCCGATCCTGCGAAAGCCCATCTCCTGGATTCTGGCGACATCGTCGGTTCCCAGGTAGACGGGTACGTTGAGGGCGTGCTCGCCGACGTTCTCGAGGAAGACCTCGGCCGAATCCCACCCGCGCCATTCGACGACGAACATCTCGTGCGCCTCGGCGATGCCCTTGCTGTAAGCCGCGACGACGCCGGCGCCGACTGCATCACGCTGAGCGCGACTGTCGAGTCCCGAATCGAACGCCTTCCATGCCCGCGCCGAAGCCGCTTCGCGCAGGTAGCCGGTGGGAAGGCCGTCGTCATCGCGGTCCACTCCCTCGCTTGAGCTCAGATCGAGCTCGTCCAAGAGCGCAGTGGAAACGACGCATGAATGCAGATCGGCTCGGACAAGCATCGCGCGGCGTGGCCCGACTGCCCCGTCCAGCTCCCAGCGGGTGATCGGCGGATCCAACGGTTCCTCGAAGTTGCCGCCGAACAAGATCCCATCGCCGAGCGCGGCGCGATCCGCAAAGCCGGCCACTATCTCGCCGGTGTTGTGGCATCCCCGGAAGTCCAGCGCCGACCGGAACAACCCGGTTACCTGCAGGTGTACGTGGCCATCGCGGAAGGCGGGCACGAGCACTCCGCCGGCTAGATCAACAGTGCGGTCTGTCGCGGGCGTATCTCCATGCCCAAGCGCAAGGATGAGATCGTCCTCGACGATCACCCACTCGGCTGCCGTAGGAGTCCCCGTCACGATCGCTCCCCCGTGGAAGCATGTCGTGGTCATCGGGAGAACCTCTCGAGCAGCTGGGGGTTATTCCGAGTGAGATCGAGTGCGAGGTCTGCGTGCCCGGGAACGTAGCCGTTCCCAATCATCATCTCGCACGACTTGCCGACGCCCTCGGCGGTCAACGCCGCCGCCGTGAACGATGTTGCCATGGAGAAGAAGACCACTCGGCCCTCGTCCCTACAGGCGAGGATCGCACCGCCCTCGCATCCGGGGACGTTGGCGCAAACGAAGACGAGATCGGCCTCGTTCCCTTCCAGGGCGTTCGCGACCGCCGCGCCAACGGCGAGCGCATCGGTGCAATCGACGGCCATCGCTTCGGCCCCCGCCTCCTTGGCATTGACGACGGTGTCTTCGGGCCAGCACAAGCCCAGAACCCGGCCCTCCGGCCCAACCGATCGGACTGCTTGAGCGCAGGTCAGCATCCCCGACTTGCCTCCGGCTCCGATCACCGCGACGCTCATGCCGGGACGAGCGAGTCGCGCCATCCACGCGGGGGCGCCGCAGACATCGAGCACGCCAAGCACAGCGGCGTCGGGAAGATCGGCCGGCAGCGACGCATAGATGCTGGAGCCGAAGAAGATCGCTCGCCCCCTAACGCGCACTTTCTCAGAAGACGGATCCAGGGTTGTGATCTCATCCAGGACCAATGGCGTCAAGGTCAGCGACACGAGCGAGACGATGCGTTCTCCTACCCGAGGTGCACTTCGGTTCTCCCCCACCTCCGAGACCCGGCCGACCAGCATCCCGCCCGATCCCGTCGTGGGGTTCTGCATCTTGCCGCGCTGGGCAACGATGTCACGGATCTTCTCGGCCATCGCACCCGCATCTCCATCACACTCGAGCCGGAGCTGATGCCACGAGGCCGAATCGATGTTGAGGTACTCAACTTCGACGGCGAATTCATCCGCGTGCAGCGGCCCCAGAGGATCCAACACGCGCGCTTGCTGGGGCAGCACCCCTTTGGGCTCCCTCGAGCGACGAGTACCAAGCCTCTCCACGAGGCCCGGATCAGCCGGTTGCAGCACGAGCCGAAAACTCGCGCCAGTAGTTCTTGCCCTCTTCCGGAAGCGATGTGATCGGGTCGAAGTATTCGTACCTGCGGCCGACGGCGTCGGACTGCTCTGTCTCGATGCTTGTCCGATAGTTCTTCGTCCACGAAGAGATTCCTCGTACGCGGTCGTACTCGTCTACCTGGTGGACCCAGCGCTTTCCTACGAAGGGCACGTCACAAACGATACGGGGAGTGGCAAACCCCGGCAGATAACCCATGATTGCGTGCTGCAATCTCTGCGCCTCGTCGACCGACACGCGCCAGTGCTCGGAGTTTGGGATCAGATCGCACATGTAGAAGTAGTAGGGCATGACTTTCACGTCGTCCAGGAGCCCAAAGCACAGATCCAGGAGCGCCTCCGGTGAGGCATTCACGCCGCGCAGTAGCACTCCCTGATTGCGGATGTCACGGAAGCCCATGCTTCGCAGTTTCTTTACTGCTTTGGCTACGAGAGGTGTTAACGAGTTGGCGTGGTTGACGTGGATGTGGATCGCCAGGTCGACATCCCGTTCGATCGCTTTCGTCGCCAACCGCTCCATGCCCGCCAGAACGTCATCTTGCAGGAAGTGCTGGGGAAGGCCCATCAGACCCTTGGTAGCCAGACGGATATCGCGGATGTTCGGTATGTCCATCAACGCACCGACGAAAGACTCGATGTGTGAGATGGGAAGGTTAGCTATGTCGCCGCCAGAGACAACAACATCGCGCACGGACGGCGTTTCTCGTAAGTAGCCAAGGATCGCCTCGTATCGCTCTTTCTGCTTGAGCTCGAAGCGGTGTTTGATGAATTGAGGGACGTTGTTGCCGATGAGATCCATCCGGGTGCAGTGTCCGCAGTACTGAGGGCACGTCGACAACAATTCAGCCAAAACCTTCGTGGGATACCGGTGTGTGAGGCCCTCCACTGCCCACATGTCGGTTTCGTGCAGGCTGTCCCGTCGTGACATGGGATGGCTCGGCCACTCGGCGTCGCGATCTTCCAACGCGGGGATCATGTAGTGCCGGATCGGGTCGTTCCAGAGATCGTTTTCATCCATCGTGTTGATCATCTGGGGAGGAAGCAGCAGCGACATGGTCGCTCGCTCCTCCTGGTCGCGCCGGATGGACTCGGCCAGGTCTTCGGGCAACAGATGTTCGTATACCTTGTGGAGCTCGGCGAGGTTCTTGACCGAATGTTGTCTCTGCCAGCGGGCGTTCTCCCACTCGGCCGTGGTCACGTCTCTGTAACCGGGGAGCCTGCGCCAGTCTGGCTCGGCGAAGTCATGGGCCCGGGGATAGTCGTAGGGCTGCTGGTGCTCGTCACCCTTCGGGACGGCGTGCGGCGCCGACGGAGTTCCCATGGCTGTCAGCGTCATCCCCCCACCTTTCTCGGTCGATCCGGCTCCGGAAGCTTGCTCGGCCCACTCTACCGGAATAACATTAGGTCTACAACCGCATTGACGGAAGGTTATTCGGAGTGGATGGCATAGATCGCATGGTATTAGCGGCCCTGGAGCAGGATGCCCGATTGACCTACGCCGAGATAGCGGCCCGCGTAGGTCTCGCCGCCTCATCGGTCCACGACCGCGTCCGAAAGATGGAGCGAGCCGGGGTCATCAAGGCATACCGGGCCGAGTTGGACCGCGACCAGACGGGCTTTCCGATCACCGCACTGGTGAGCCTGACACTTCAGCCCTCCTCGGCCCCCGGTATCCCCTCGAGGGTCGCCGAATTGCCTTTCGTCGAGTCCTGTTATTCGGTGGCGGGCGACTACTCCTACGTCTTAGTGGTCAGGACACCTTCTACCCACCATCTCGAGCAGCTCCTGGACGATCTCAGAGGCAAGCTCGAGGTCCTCACCCGCTCCACAGTCGTTCTGTCCACGCCCTTCGAGCGGCGGCCCCTCCTCAGCACTGACACCGAAGGCGTGCTCGATCCGTAGGGATCAATGCCTAGCTCCTCCATCGTGGTCGCCCCGCCACTTCCGGAACCGAGCGGGCAGGTCGTCTTTGCTTCGAGGAGGAGCTTTGGGATCGAGCCAGCTCCCTCTCTTCTTGGCATCATCGAGCAGCACCCAGTCGTAGCCGTACGTCCGGGGGCCAGCCCATTGCGGGTCGATCCATGCCTCGTTCTCCAGCTCGGCCACCGCGGCGTATCCGTAACGGGGCCGGCCCGACCAGAAGCCGGCGACATCGAAGAGCTGCGAGCCCCTCGTTCGCACGCGGATCTCAGGAACGCTCGAGTATTCGCCGACCCAACACAGCCGGATGCGGGCTTTCGCCACGAGCAACCCCCCTCGCAGCTGGACCCAAACGACGTCACCGGGGAACGCTCCGTGCTTGTAGACCGGTCCCGGCCGTTCGCGCATCTCGACCGCGTACCCCAGGGCCGGATTCTTCTTCGAGCCGGTGAGGTGCTCGAGCCTTCGCACCACTACATGATCCACGCCAGAAATCTAGCCTCAACAAGCTGGTCTTACGTCAGGAAGCTAGCTTGCGGCCGATCACGAACCGTTGGATCTGGTTGGTTCCCTCGACGATCTGCAGGCCTTTGGCCTCCCGCATGTAGCGCTCGACCGGGTACTCCTTGATATAGCCATACCCGCCGTGAAGCTGGACCGCGTCCGTCGTCACCCGCATGGCGACATCGGAGCAGAAGAGTTTGGCTTGGGCGGCCTGCAGCGAGTAGTCATATCCAGCGTCCCGGAGATCAGCGGCATAGCGATAGAGCCTCCGTCCCGCCTCGATGTGGGTCGCCATGTCCGCGAGCATGAACTGAACGCCTTCATGGGCGGATACGGGCTGTCCGAACTGTTCGCGCTCCCCGGTAAACGTGATGGTCGCGTCGAGTGCGGCCTGCGCCAGTCCGATCGAGCAGGCGGCGATGCCCAGCCGTCCGGAATCGAGTGACGCCAGTGCGATCTTGAACCCTTGACCTTCCTCTCCGAGAAGGCGAGAGGTGGGGACCTCTGCACCGTCAAACGCCAAAGCCCACGTCGGCGACGATCGCCACCCCATCTTGTCTTCCTTCTTGGTGCCGGAGAATCCGGGCGTTGGGTTCTGCACCAGAAAGGCGCTGATGCCTTCAGGTCCCGGCCCTCCGGTGCGCGCCATCACCAAGACCACATCGGCCTCCGCCCCTCTGGTACAGAAGACCTTGCTCCCGGACAGACGGTAGCCGCCCGCGGTCGCAGCCGCTTTCGTCGAAAGAGATGCTGCGTCCGAGCCGGAGCCGGGCTCAGAAAGTGAATAGGCGCCGAACCACTCCCCGCTTGTCAATCGAGCGAGGACTTCGTTCTTCTGCTCGTCGTTGCCGAAGTGCTCGGTGGCGAACGCACACAAGGTATGAACCGACAAACCGATCGCGAGTCCGAGATAGGCCCGCGCCAGCTCTTCGATCACCAAGAGATAGGTCAGGTAGGGCTGTCCCCCGCCGCCGTATTCCTCCGGGAATGCGATGCCGGTCAGGCCCAGGTCCGCCAGCTGCCGGTAGAGAGCGGCGGGGTCTTCCTCTTGCTCCTCGAGATCGACCGAAGCTGGGGCGGCCACCTCCGAGGCGAACTCGCGCACCATCGTGGCGAGAGAGCGTTGCTCCTCGGTCAGGAGACTCAGATCGGCCGGCACCTGCGGGAGAATACGACGGTGAGGATCGAAGACCGCCGTGGGGAAGCCATGGATGAGGCCACTGTCACCGTTGATGATGCCGAGCTGCTCGACCTCTTGGAGGGGATCGCGGACGTGATTGAGGGCAAGCGAGCCCACCTTCATTTCAACCAGGTCGGTGGACCGCAGCTGGTCGTGCGCCGGACGGAAGAAGCCGATGCGGATCCATTGGCCCGCTCCGTCGACTGGTGGGTCGGTCCCTTGATCCTCCTCGCCGTGGTGCTGCTCATCGTCGGGGCAGTCACCGGCATCCGGTGGGTAGCTGGGCTCCTGTGACTCAAGAGCCCCACGATCGCTTCGCCGGCGGATGGCCCGTTGGTCCGACCCTCGTTCCATCTTTCGACGGCAGCGAGATAGCTGTGCATTCTGCAGGCGAGGGGGCCGGAACCCCGATTCTCTTCGTGAATGCCGTAGGAGCGAACCTTGCGGTGTGGGAGAAGCCCCTGGCTCGTCTCGCTCTGAAGCGCCGCTGGGTCAACTGGGACCTTCGTGGACTGAACGATTCACCGCCACCGGCAACGGACCCGGTCGACCCCCAAACCCACGCGGCCGACGCAATGGCTGTCCTCGATCACCTCGGGATTGAGACCTTCGCCGTCCTGTCGTGGAGTAACGGAAGCCGAATCGCATTCGAGATCGCCACCGGTCGACCCGAGCGCGTAGAGGCTGTGGTCGTCGTGAACGGTGGCTACGGTCAGTCGGTAAGCGGGCTGGTCCGCAACTTGGAACCGTTCTCCGCCCTGCCTCTGCTCGCCGGCGTGGCAAAGCGCTTCCCCATGGGAATAGCGTTGGGCTTGCGGTCCCTCGTGACGCGCCCGGAGCTTCCCGGCTTGATCAGACAGTCGGGTTTGCTCGGGCGGTCGACGGATGCCGGACCGGTGGTCGAGACGCTTCGAGCGATGGCGGAATGCGACACGCACCGCTTTCTCGCTACATACGAGGCGGTCTCAGGGGCCCCCGCGGCCTCCTCGCTGCGCGCCGTCACGGCCCCCACGCTCGTGATCGCAGGGGGCCGGGACAGGTTTAGCCCTCGGCGGATGGCTCAAGAGATCGCAGACGTGATCTCATCGGCGCGCCTTCACGTCTACGACGATGCAACTCACTACCTTCCGCTCGAGTACTGCGAGCGGCTCGTCGCCGATCTCGACACTTTCCTATCTGAGGCCGAAGGGTCACTCCGTTAGAGTCACTTCGATGGACCGTACCGAGCTGGAAGCGATGTCGTCGAAGGAGCTGCACGAATCAGCGGTAGGTCACGCCGTAAGGCATGCCGACCTCGGGTTCCTGTGGTCACTGGTGAAAGCGCTGCCCGCTGCCGAAGCAGCAGCCGGCAACGTTCGGGCGGCAGAAGGCGACGTGATCAGTGTGTCCGCGCTGTTGTCGGACGTCATGTCATCGGACGAAGGCAAGCTCGCCGACGCGCTTCGCCCCCTGTACATCGACTACCTGGAGAAACACGACCACTGACCACTGCCTGATCTGGATAGCCGCAGTGTCACAGGGCGGCGGTGATGCTTCTTTCGGTTGCGAAGCGACGGACCTTCTGTCCGGTCCATATGGCCCACACCGGGAGGAGGATCCCCCCTCCGATGCCGACGACGATGTCGTTCAACGTCGAGGCACCAATGATGCTGGCCACCAGTCCGACTATGAACAGTGCGGCGATCGCTTCAGAAAGGTACCTCCACCCGTGGCCCATGTCGGAACCGACGTCGGTTAGCGCCCCGACTGCGAACGCAACGGCGGCCAGCGCGAAGAATCCGTACAGCAGCCAGCTTCCGGCGTTGTTGGCCATTATCAGAGCGCGACCCTGAGAGATCAGCTGAGTTGCCGAGTACTTGCAATCACAGATATGAGGATCGAGCGCGGCCTGCTCGGCCCCCAGCGAGAGGAGCGCGGAGCCTACTCCCAGAGCCGCACCGATCGACAAGGGGACGACCATGAGGCTTCCGCCCAGATCGGCTGTGCGGCGGCGCCGCGAGACGAACACAGCAAGTAGGGCTAGCGCGACGAATCCTGCTGCGAAGAGGCACCCAGAGACGACTTCCTGGGTCCACCGCTGGCGCTCGTTCGCGAAGTAGGACACGGTTTCGGTCAACAGATTGGGCGGCCCCGAGAGCCTCGGAAGGGCCGGCGCGCTGATGTCATTGCTGAGCAGGAGCGTCATCACGCTGGCGGCGAAGAGCATGGCCGCACATAGCCATCCCAATATCACGGGGGCTGCAGAGCCACCCAGACCGTCTGCCTCTCTCACTTCGGCCACTGCCAACGCATCACCTCCTGACGGGAGCCAATCATGCCCGAGAATGCCCTAGGTTGCCCTGACCGAGACAGCTTGCTCAGACCTTCAGCCGGATGAGGTCTCTGAGAACCTCGAAGGTAGCCGGTGTCCGGCCCAAGAGCTCGCCATCGGCTTCGATCCGAAGGGCGCGGGTCGCCTCGATGGAAATGCGCACCCGCTTAGCTTCGACGATGTCAGGGTGCGGAACGTGCTCGCCCCGGAACACTTTGGGCATGACGGCTATCTCTTCCCGCTTGCTTGCATGTTCGATCTGGATGTCAAAGACTCCGTCCGTAGGAGCCGCTCGTGGCGCGATCTTCATACCGCTTCCGAAGAACTGTCCGTTGGCCACAACGAGGTTGTTCATCGGGCCTTCGTAGCAGCGGTCCATGAGATCCACTGTGACTTGTGCAGACCTGTACCTAGGAAGGGTTAACCAGAAGGCCACTACGTAGAGAGTGGGGCCGAGCCATCGCGGCAACTTCGACGCCCGGGCAACCACCTCCGCCCCCAAACCTACTTCCGCAACATTGACGAAGTAACGCGTGACGCTTGCTTGTCCGTCGATGTACGTCACCTTTCCGATGTCGATCGGAAACGCTTCGCCTCCATCGAGGTGAGCGACGGCGTGTCCCGGCATCGCCGGGATGCCGAAGGTCTTGATGAAGTCCGCACCGGTTCCTGCCGCCACGACCCCCATCACGGCTTCGCCGTGGGCGGGCTGGTCGTGCTCGATGAGTCCGTTGGCGACCTCGTGGATCGTGCCGTCCCCTCCGACCGCCACCACGAATCTGCATCCGTCGGACAGTGCTTGTCGCGTCAGCTCGCTGGCGTGACCAGGTCGCTCCGTGAACCAGACCTCGTACTCGAGATTCCGTGCTTCCAGATGACTACGAACCTCTGGCAGGGCCCTGCGAGCTCCTCCGCCACCCGCCGCCGGGTTGCAGATCAGGACCATCGGCCCAAACGGAGAACTCACTTGGCTTGCTGCGCTCGGGTCAGAGCGATTCCACGATCGTTGCGATGCCTTGGCCGACGCCGATGCACATAGTGGCCAGACCGAGGCGGCTATCGCGACGCTGCATCTCGTGCACGAGGCTCGTCATGATGCGGGCTCCGGAGCACCCCAGGGGATGTCCCAGCGCGATGGCTCCGCCGTTTACGTTCACCTTCTCGCGATCCAGTCCGAGCTCCTTGATGCAGGCGAGCGACTGTGCCGCGAAGGCTTCGTTCAGCTCGATCAGATCGATGTCTTCCAAGTCCAACCCTGCTCGATGCAACGCTTTACGCGTGGCGAAGACCGGGCCGATCCCCATCACACGCGGCTCGACGCCGGCGACGGCTGATGTGACCACCCGCACCATGGGCCGCCAACCATTCGCCGATACCGCGCTCTGCGACGCCAGAAGCAGCGCCGCCGCACCATCGTTCAGTCCCGAAGAGTTCCCTGCGGTGACAGTTCCACCCTCCTCGAACGCGGGGCGGAGACGGGCCAGCGCGTCGAGGGACACGTCCGGACGGGGGGTTTCGTCAACCTCGACCGTGATGGGATCGCCCTTTCTCTGCGGGACCACCACGGGGATTATCTGGTCCTTGAACCTGCCCTCGTCGCGAGCCTGGACCGTGCGGCGGTGGCTCTCGAGCGCGAACTCGTCTTGCGCCCCCCGGTCTATCGCGTAATCGCGTCCATTGATCTCTGCCGTCTCCCCCATGGCGTGGGTTCCCCACCGTTCTTTCATGCGAGGATTGACGAACCGCCACCCGATCGTAGTGTCGTACATCTCCGCCGTGCGATCGAAAGCCCGTGTCGCCTTGGCCGTGACGAAAGGAGCGCGGCTCATCGATTCGGAGCCACCGGCGATCACGATATCGGCCTCCCCGGCCCTGATCTGCCTGTATCCGCTGTTTATGGCCTCCAGGCCCGATCCGCACAGACGGTTGACTGTTGCACCAGCTACGGTCACCGGCAATCCGGCCAGAAGCAGCGCCATCCTTCCCACATTCCGGTTGTCTTCTCCAGCTTGGTTGGCGGCCCCCCATTGGACGTCCTCGACGGTTTCCGGACGAACCGCGTTCCTGGAGACGAGCGCCGCGATGACGAGGGCCGCCAGGTCGTCAGGCCGCACGCCGGCTAAAGCTCCGGCGAAGCGTCCCATCGGGGTTCGCACCGCGTCCACGATGAAAGCGTCGCGTTGATCAGCCATGGACATCGACCTTAGTACGCGGATCGCCACGCTCCGAGAACCATGCCCTTACAGCTCCAGAGAGGAGTAGGCGATCACGCCGCGATACACGGCCGCGATCGCATCGCGGACCGTGGCGGAGAGCTCGGCGCTGGAAGCCACCTCTTCTAATTGACGAAGTAGATCCACAAGCTGCTTGGTCGATCGCACGAAGTCACCCGGAGCATCGTCCTGACCCAGAACCTCGTCGAGCCGAGCCCCTTCGGCCCAGCGGAAAGCCTTGTCGGCGAAGCCAGGGTCCGGCTCTCGCGTGAGCTCCAAGCTGCGAGCTTCTTCGGCCGCCCTGATCCCTTGCCAGAGACGCATGACATCCAGCCACGCCGCGCGGCTTGCGGGAGTCGGCATCGCCGCTACCACGCGCGTGCCCTCGGGGCCGCGCGCCTCATACACCAGCGTCGAACACACCGCGGCGAGCTCCGACGGACTCAGACCCTCGAGGCACCCGCGATCGAGCGCTTCCACAACCAGCAGATCCGATTCGTTGTAAACGCGGGTGAGCGTTTCCCCTTTCTCGGTGAGCGCCCAGCGATCGACATGGCCGAGCTCTTCCAAGATCGCGAGCACATTGTCGAATCGCCGCGAAAGCGTGCCGCTTCTTCGGCCAACGCGGCGGTCGATACCGGCGATCTCACGTTCGAGGCGAGCGGCGCGATCGGCAAAGTGCAGGTGCCTGGCTAGCTCGGGGCACTCATGACAGGGGTGGGCGGCAACTGCCTTGCGGAGGCGGCTCATTTCCTTCGATTCGGCTGGATCGCTGTTCGTAACCTCGGGCTCGAGCTCGGCGAGGCGGCTCGCCACCTTGCGGCGAGCACTCGCATCCCTGACGTGGAAGCCTTCAGGGAGGGCTACCGAGCCGATGGATCGGGGGGGGTCGTGGAAGTCCGAAGCCGCCAAACGCGCCATGGAGCGCTCTTGGGACAGCACCAGGACCTTCGGCCTGCGATCGGAATCGCGATGGATACCTTGCAGGACGACATAGCGTCCGCGACGCCTGCCGCGCGGAATCGCGATCACGTCCCCGGGGCGAAGCTTTATCAAAGCCTCGGTGACGCGAGCCGACCGGTTACCTCCGTTTTCGCTGCGCTGCCTCTCGGCTTCCCGAAGACGCAGATGCAGCTGCCGGTACTCGTTCAAGTCGCCACGGTCACAACGCATCCGGTCCCAGTAAGTGGCCAGATAAGCCTCGAGTCGCTCGCGCGTCTGTTCCAGCTGCACAACGTCGCGGTCAGTTTGAAATTGTGCAAAAGAAGAATTGACTAAATGCTGCGCCTCGGCGCGGTCGTAGTTGCGCACCAGGTTGACCGCCATGTTGTATGAGGGCCGGAACGAGGACTGAAGTGGATAGGTCCTGGTGGAAGCAAGACGCGTGATCGTATCGAAGCTTGCATAACGTTGCATCAGCACTACCGAATGACCGAGTTGATCGATCCCTCGTCTGCCCGCACGGCCAGACAGCTGCGTATATTCACCCGGGGTCATCAACTCGTGTTTTTCTCCGGTGAACTTCATGAGACTTTCGACGACTACGGTTCGAGCCGGCATGTTGATGCCCAAGGCGAGCGTTTCGGTGGCAAAGACCACCTTGACCACTCCTCTAGCAAACAACTCCTCAACGGTTTCCTTGAAGGGAGGAATCATGCCGGCGTGGTGCGCTGCAACGCCCCGTTTCAAACCCTCTATCCAGTCGGAGTATCCGAGCACCTCGAGCTCGGACGGCGACAGCTCCCCCACCCGCAGCTCGGCGTATTCCACGATCTCCCGGCGCTCATCGGGTGTCGTCAGACGCACGCTGTCTCGCAAGCATTGCCGGACTGCCTCGTCACAGCCCTTGCGGGAAAAGATGAAGTAGATCGCTGGCAGCATGTCCTCGCTCCGGAGCCGGTCAACGACTTCGGTTCGAAGCGGAGCTCGCGCGCGCCTGTGATCGGGGCGTTTGCCACCTCGCTGCGGACGGGATGATCCGTGTTTCCGGCGTCGTTCGAATTCTCGGGCTCGAGTGTTGGGAGTGACACTTCCGTCCGGGCGCCGAAGGAACATGGGAAGCAGCTCGTCCGCAGCGAAGTACCAATGTCTGATCTCTACGGGCCGATCCTCCTCGATGATGACTTCGGTTCTGCCCCGGAGGGTCTGCAGCCAATCACCGAACTCCTCGGCGTTGGAGACCGTCGCCGAGAGAGACACCATCTGCACGTCGACCGGGAGATGTATAAGCACCTCTTCCCAGACGGCTCCCCGGTATTGATCCTGGAGGTAATGGACTTCGTCGAGGACTACGCAGTGGAGCCCGTCCAATGTTGGCGAGTCCTCGTAGATCATGTTGCGCAGCACTTCGGTCGTCATAACCACTATCGGAGCGGATCCATTGATCGAGTTGTCCCCTGTTAGCAGCCCGACCTTGCGCGGACCGTGCAACGACAGAAAGTCACCAAACTTCTGGTTCGAGAGAGCCTTGATGGGCGTCGTATAAAATGTTTTTCCGCCGCGATGCAGCGCAAGCCACGCGGCGAACTCGCCTACTACCGTCTTTCCGGCCCCCGTGGGCGCCGCGACCAGGACGGACGAGCCCGACTCGAGCGCGCGGCATGATTCCCTTTGGAAGGGGTCGAAGGAGAACCCATAGGTGCGCTCGAACTCTTCGGCAAGACTGAGCTCAGGAGCGGGGTGGCTACTTAGGACTCTGACCCCCGCTATTGCCGTTTTTCTTCTTGTTCTTTCCCCCACCGGACGACGACGGTGCGGGCGAGGCAGGCGGAGTGGGGGCCACGGCTCCCGCCGTCGGGAAACGCAGTTGAGAGGGAGCCATCTTGGCTTGTGTCCGGGACTGGTCCAAGAGGTTGACTCCCTGTTGCCACAAGGCAGTGGCTTGATTCCTTAAGTTCGCTGCGGAGGCCAGCATCTTGACCTGCACCGTCTGAGATGTGTCCGGCGCCAGTCCAAAGATTGTTGCGGCTTGCTCATAGAGCTGTACGGACTCGGCGAAGAGGAGAGTGGCGCTCTGAGTCGTCGGCGTCGGCGCGCTGAGGCTTCCGGCGCGCTGACCGGCGGCAAGCTGAGCCAACCAGGAAACGCTGTGCGTCTTTACCGACTTCGCCTGCCGTGCGGAGAGCTTTGACGGGACCGCGTTCTCTTCAGTCGCCGCGGGAGTGATCGATTGCAACAGTCCCCGAACGGAACCGGTGTACTGGTCGAGGGCGTTCTGCCGCTTGGTCAGGTTGCCAGAACCACCACCCGCCTGGACGATCGCGAAGATGGCAACTACTGCGATGACCAGAGCGAGCGCGGCGATCACGCGACCGGCTGTCGTTCGGTACCAGGGCGGTTGTGGACGGCTTGCGTACGCCATGCGCGGGGCCGGCGTGGGGCGTCGTCGGCCCTGACTCCCCCTGGCTTGCGACTTCTTCTTCCCCTTTACTGCCATCGTTGCCGACTATAAACGGGGCCTTCGCCGCTCCCTGATGCGGAGGATCAGCACGACGCCCTCATAGAACACATAGAGGGGGATCGCCATGGCCGACATCGTGTAGGGATCTTGCGTCGGCGTCACCACCGCCCCGATAACGAAGGCGGCAACGAACGCTGCCTTCCTGTGATTAACGAGTTGCTCGAGCGAGACGATCCCCGCAAGCGAAAGGAACATCAGCAGCAGAGGGAGCTCGAAGGTGATCCCGAAGGCAACAATTAACAATAGGACGAAGTTCAGATAGGAATCGGCCTTGAGGAAGGGAACGAGGTCGTTGCCTCCGAGGCCCAAGAGGAACCTCAAGCCGAAGGGCAAGGTGAGATAAGCAAAGACCGCGCCGAAGCCGAACAAGGCGATCGAGGAGCCGACGAAGGGTCCGGCCAAGCGCTTCTCGTTGGACCTCAATCCAGGAGAGATGAAGGCCCACAGCTCATAGAGCCAGACCGGTGAAGTGACTACCATCGCGACCACGGCGGTGACCTTGAACCGCACCAGAAAAGGCTCGAGAACGCCGGTGACTACCAGCTTGCAGCCTTGGGGCCCTAACTGGCTCTTAGGCAAGGAACATAGAGGACGAAGAAGAAAACTCGCTATCGGTTGGAACAGAAAGAACGTGACCGCCGAGGCAACTGCGAACGCGGCCGCGGACACGATCAAACGGGTGCGGAGCTCGCCTAGGTGCTCCATCATCGTCATGGAGGCTTCGGGGCGCGCGCCTGTTGCTCTCTTGCGGAACGGCAACCGCGGGCGGCGGCGAGCGGGCGCCGCCATCAGACCTTGTCTGGCTCTTCCCCCGGGGCATCGTGGTCGAGGGTCATGGGTATCGGCGTAAGCGAGGAAGGCAGTTCGTCCGTGAGGCCGTCATTGGGGGCCGAGGACGCCTCTGGAGCCTCCCACGAGCGGTCGTCGCCATCATCTGAGGCGTCGCGAGATGAGGACAGCGCTTCCTGGATAGGATGCGAGTCCTGATCGTCATCATCGTCGAGATTCAGTCCCGTTTGGAATTCGCCCTTGGCATCATCTACGACGCGGCGGAAGTCGGCCAGAGCTTTACCCACCGTGCGGGCGATCTCGGGGAGTTTCTCAGGACCAAACACTATTAGCGCTACGAGAGCGACCATCATGATCTCGAGCGGACCGACCTGGGGCATAAGGTCAGTCTACGCAGGCCCGAACCGTATGGGTGTAACCCTCGTGGGGCACCCGTCCTGCGGATGGCTCAGGCGCGGGGCGGCTGGGTCAGTTCGAATTGCCACTCGTCGTTCTTGAGCATCTCGTGGAAGGTAAGAAGGTCATCATGGGTGATCGCGGGGCCCTCGTGGGCTTCCAGGGCCTCGGCAGGGACATGCACCAGGGTCGGCATCACACCGCCTGACAGCAGAAGCCGGATAACCCGGTCATCGGCTGCCTTCTCAACAAAATCCCCGCAATCGGGGCAGGAGAAGCAGTACGTGTTGCGGGGGTAGCTGGCACCGAGCCGGAGCGCAACGTCACCGGCGGTGAGATCTACCTCTCCGCAGAGCGGGCATGTCGCCTTGATCGTTGCCATGGGTGGATCCCTTCGTGGTGGTTGATTCCCTGTCTGAGTCATCGGCTCACGACCCGCCAAGGTTTAACGACTTCTGGCCCTATCTGGCTCCGTTCGTCCTCCCCCAGCGGGCCCGGCCGCCATGCCTTCGCCGGCGTCTGAACCTGACGGCGCGTAACGAGCCGCTATGGATGCTGCCAGGGACCTGGTTTCATCGAGGATCGAGGCTGGAGAGATAGCGCGCACTTCCTTGCCCAGCTGCAAGATCATGCCGGCAGCCCAGCGTGGGTTCGTCGTCTGCAGGTGCACTCGTGTCCATCCATCGTCGAGTTCTTCCGAGGAAGTGACTGGGTAGTAGTCCTCGAACCATGTGGCCGCCTCCGGGGAGATCTCGAGGGTGAAGGAGCGCTGACCGGTTCTCCCTATGAAAGCGCCTTGGTAGGCGGCAGCATCGAAATCATCCGGGACGGTTGCCGGTGCATCCAGCACCTCGACGCTCTTGATGCGATCTGTGCGAAACATGCGTTCGTCGTTCCGCAAGTGGTCCCATCCGATGAGATACCAGTGCCCCACGGTTGCCACCAGCCCCCAGGGCTCGACCGTCCGCGACGTGAGCTCTCCCGATGACGCCGACATGTACTCGAGCCGGATCTGCTTAGCGCCCGCCAGGGCGCGCTGCAGCTGTTTCAGATGGTCAACGGAGCCTGCGGCGAGCTGCACCTCGATCCCCGGATCCTGCTGGGAAGTAGCGCCCAGCGCCCGGCCGAGCTTGGCGAGCGCGCGGCGTAACGCGTCGGCTTCGGCCATCTCCGGCAACGCGGCGATGGCAGCACTGCCCGCGTACAGCGCGATCGCTTCAGCAGGAGTGAGCCGCAAAGGAGCCGCAAAGTAATCCGCCATGCGCACGTATACGCGGTCGGTCTCGTAGGACACGTCTATCAGATCCCCGGGTCCGTAGCCGGGAAGCCCGCACATGAACAAGAGTTTGAGATCTTCGATCAGGTCATGCTTCGAGGTGCCGAATTTCTTGGCCAGCTCATCCACCGAGACCCCGGGATGATGGATGGCATAGGGAAGCATCACGAGGATGCGCCGTAGTCTTGCTGCAAGCCTGCCCTGCTCGACCGGGCTCACTGGACCGGCTCGAGATAAGGCCCGACGCAATCCAGGAGTCTCCTCCTGGCCGATTCCGGCTCGATCAACGTCACTTTGTCGCCGAAGCCGATCAGCCAGGCAACGAGCGCGTCGACATTGGCAAAGGGAACCTTCACTTCGAGGCCGTCGCTTGCCTCGTTCGTGGCGGCCGCGGGCAGGTTCTGTTCGGCCCACCACCGTACCGAGTCGGAAAATAGGATGGTCGCATCCGTCATCGGGTCGGGCCCCCATTCCCACGCCTCTCTGTCGAGCCGGTCTCCGGCTACGAATCCCTTGGGGACCTCATACGACGAAGTCGAGGCCTGCACTTCCGAGATCTTCGATACCCGGAAGGACTTGATGACTGCGTCCCCGGCATCCTTGCCGACGAGATACCAGTGCCCGCGCCGGTGGACCAGTCCGTAGCTCTCGAGGGCGCGTTGAGCGGCCCCTTCTCCAGGCCCGTACCGGAAGCGCACGACTTTGCGATCGAGGAGGGCGGCGTAAAGGGGGCCGAGCAGCGGCTGCTCGGCGGCAACGTCGGCCCCCCACAAGAGCCTCGGCCCTCCGAGGGAGGGAAGGGATGTCTCCGCGGTGAGCTTGAGCAATCCTGAGGCGGCCTGGTCCCCTGCCCCCAAGACCGCCTGCGCCGCTACACCCAGAGCGGCCAGCTCGTCCGGCTCGAGGTCGAGCTCGGGAAGGTAGTACTTGTCCTTGGGGATGATGTAGGCATCCCCAACCTCTGCGAACGGATCGCTCTTACGCAGCTCGAGCGGGATGCCCATAGCGCGCAAAGCTTCCTTGTCCCGTTCGAAGGCCCGTCGAAAAGCGTCGTCGTTCGGTTGGTCATACCCGGATATCTGCTCGCGGATGTCATCCGCAGTCAGTGGCCGCGGCGTTTCGAGGAGGGCGGCGATCAGGTTGATCAATCGTTCGATGCGCCTCATATGCCGAGGGTACCCAGGTGCCGATCACGGGTCATCGCGACTCTTTATCTGCAGACCGCGCCCGACGGCGTGATGCGCCTCACGATCGCGGGGTGGCGGAAGAACGTCAGCCGGGTTCCCCAGAGATGGCTTCGGCAGCGACCACACCTGCGGCGGCTGCCGCAAGAACGCCTTCCGGCGCGTCCGCCATCGCCCGGCCCATGGAGTCAGCGTCGACATCCTTCTCCTCGAGCAGTCTCATACCTGGCCTTCCTTCGGCCGTAGCGATTACGTGGCGATCACAGATGCCGTGGCTACGAAGCTGGCCCCACAACGTTTCGGAGAGCTCTGCAGGGAGATCGGGAACCGCGACAGTAGCTCGGGTCTGTGCTGCGATCGTGAGGGCGGTGACTGAGTGATGACTGATGCCTCTGTGACGGGGTCTGGTGTCCGAGAAAGAAACGCGCAGACAGGCGACCGGGCGGCCGTTCAATGCATTGGCCGCATCCAAGACTTGACCTTGTTCTATCCCGCTGAAACCAAGCGTGGTGGCGGTACCGGTCAACCCCGGTCCCATCGCAACGATGGCGATGTCGGCGCCGCCGACGATGCGGGCGGCGGCAATGCCACTGAAGATGTTTATCGCTTCGAGATCGCCGCCGAACGCATGGCCGACCGTGCAGGTGAAGTCAATGAGACCCTCCTGCTGCAGTGAGCGCACGAGATGGCTCCACGCCAGAGGAAGAGCACCTCCGTCGGTCATGACGTATCCGATGACCGCTCCCGGACGGCGCTCACGTATACCTGCCGCCGCGCCCGCGATCTGGGAGTGAAGACCGCATGCCACTACCGGCATGCCGTCGACAGAGGTCGCTGCGGCCAGGTCGCCGTGGTGGATGCTCTCGGGTGGTTCAACCGCTGCGACCTCCGTCTGCCACGGCGTGTATCGCATCTTCATGATGTGGCCGGGCCCGGCCTCGAGCGAGCGCGGACCGTCGAGGTTCCACAGCACAAAAGCAACACCCCCCGTTCCGAGGTGTAGTTCGAGGCCGGTGGTGTTGGCGATGACACGATCGCCTGGCTCGAGGGTGCCCAGCATGGAAGGGAACCCCACAGCATCGACACGGTCGGTTCCGATCTCGATCTCGGCGCGGACTATTCGATCCGAGCGTTCCAAGACCGTCACGACTCTGCCCTCGCGGAAGGCGGCCATCACAAGGACGCTATGAGTTTCTGAACCCGTTCGTCTTGAGAGCGGAATGGATCCTTGCAGAGGACGGTTCGCTGCGCCTGGTCGTTAAGTTTCAGGTGCACCCAATCCACAGTGAAGTCCCGCCGTTTGCGCTTGGCCGCCCGGATGAACTCACCGCGTAGCTTGGCTCGAGTGGTCTGAGGAGGCTCCTGGATCGCCCGTTGGATGTCCTGCTCGTCGCACATGCGCTCGGCCATGCCGCGTCGCTCGAGGATGTAGTAGAGGCCGCGCTTCCTATCGACGTCGTGATACGCGAGGTCCATCAGCGCGATCTTTGGGTGGGCCAGCGAGATGTTGTGGCGGCCGCGGAAATCCTCGATGAGCTTGCGCTTTGCGATCCAGTCCACCTGGGTGGACAGCTTGTCCTGATCATGCTCAAGGCTGTCGATGGCGTGCTCCCACATGTGCACGATCTCCTTCAGGATGTGGTCGTCACGATTGTCCACCCAGCGCATCGCCTTCTCCAGGTACTCCTTCTGCATATCGAGTGCGCACGCCTCGCGTCCGTTGGCCAAGCGCACCCGACGCCGGCAAGTGGTGTCATGCGATATCTCGCGGATAGCCCGGATGGGGTTCTCGAGTGTCATATCCCGGATCTGCACGCCTTCCTCGACCATCCGCAGAAGGACGGCGGTGGCGCCAACCTTCAGATACGACGACCACTCGTTCATGTTCGAATCGCCAACGATCACGTGCAACCGCCGATATCTCTCCGCATCGGCATGTGGTTCGTCTCTCGTGTTGATGATTGGCCGGGATCTCGTTGTCGCCGACGAGACGCCCTCCCAGATGTGCTCGGCGCGCTGCGAGATACAGAACAACGCTCCTCTGGCGGTCTGCAGCACCTTTCCTGCGCCGGCGAAGATCTGCCGGGTGACGAAAAAGGGGATCATCACCTCAGCCAGGCGGCCGAACTCACCGTAGCGGGATACGAGGTAATTCTCGTGACTTCCGTACGAGTTACCAGCGGAGTCGGTGTTGTTCTTGAATAGATAGATATCGCCGGAGATGCCCTCTTCTCGCAGGCGCGCTTCGGCAGCCTTCAAGAGCCCTTCGAGGATCCTCTCCCCCGCTTTATCGTGGACGACGAGGTCGTAGACCGTGTCGCATTCGGGTGTCGCGTACTCTGGGTGGGAGCCAACGTCCAAGTAGAGGCGGGCACCGTTCTCGAGAAAGACGTTGGATGAGCGGCCCCACGAAACCACGCGCCGGAAGAGGTAGCGAGCTACTTCATCGGGCGACAGCCGGCGCTGCCCCCGAAAGGTGCAGGTAACGCCGTACTCATTTTCGGTGCCGAATATGCGTCTTTCCACCCGGTCAGGATAAGGCTGGGCACCCGTGGTACGGGGCGACGCCGGCCTAGCGGCCGGCGCATTCGGTCCCGTCTAGACGCCGCGGCCGCGAACGACAAACAGGACTATCGCGATGATTCCGATGATCGCCAATATCCAGATGATCATTGCCCATCCTCCTTTCGCCCTTGCTGATGGTGATGGTGTCCCCGAAAAGAGGCGTCACAAACAAAGATAGGAGAAAGCGGGTCACGCACCTGTCTAGTCCTGCTCCGCTTGCTTGTCGAATTCATCTGGTTCCGGGTCGAGGGCTGGGCCGGTGGGCTCGTCTATGGTCGGTTTGCCGTTCTCGTCACCGTTTTGCACCCCGCCATTTCCCTCGCCCTCGCTCTCACGAGGCGAACCGGCTTCTTCTTCTGCCGGTGAAGTGCTGTCGTCCTGCTCCATCGGGGTCACGCCCCTTTCCCGGTCACGAGCGTGACGAGCTCGGCGTTGTCGAGCCGTCGGAACTTCCTGCGGCCGAGGGTGCGGTCCAGAACGCCGACTTCGAGGCTCTCGGGGGGCATTTCGCGGCCCTCTACGGAGTTCAACGACTCGTTCCCGAGCTTGATGGCAGCAGCGAAGTTCGGCGCCTTCTTCGGGTACTTCTCGCCGAGATATGTGCCCAGTGCCTCCGATTGTCCGCCCATCGCAACCCATCCGGTGCGGTCTGTGACCGAACCGTCGAACAGGATGTGAAAGAGCTCGTTGGTCTCGGTCCGGTCCCCCACGGACGCGACCAGGATCTCGCACTCGTATGGCTTCAGTTCGGCGGTGAAGATGTTCCCCAAAGTCTGCGAGTAAGCGTTGGCAAGGCTCTTGGCGGTGACGTCTTCGCGCGAATACGAGTAACCCTTGACGTCTACCAGCCGGATGCCCCCGATCCGGAGCTGCTCGAACTCGTTGAACTTCCCCACGCCCGCAAACGCGATCCGGTCGTAGATCTCCGAGATCTTGTGCAACGTCGCAGATGGATTCTCTGCGATGAACAGGATGCCGTCCGAATACTCGATCGCGATGACGGACTTGCCGCGTGCGATCCCCTTCCGGGCATAGTCCGCCTTGTCCTTCATCAATTGCTCGGGTGATACGTAGTACGGCATGGGCATGCGGCGGGCTCCCTAGTCCTCGTCGCCGGGCCGGCGAACGTCAACTGGATGTGTCTCGGGCTGCAGCATCTCCTGCCTGCGTTCGGAGATGAGCTCGTCGAAGAGAGCCCGCGTTTCATCCTCGGCGAGTTCTGCGATCCCTTCTCTGGAGATCACTGCCACATTGGGGAAGATCCCTCTGATCAGATCCGGCCCCCCAGTGCCAACGTCCTCGTCTGCGGCATCGAAAAGGGCCTCGATGGCCGCCTTTACCGCCTCTTCTCGCGACAGATCCGGGCGATAGCGCTTCTTCAACGACGAACGAGCATCCTTCCCGCCGGAGCCAGTCGCGTGGTAGTCGTCTTCCTCATAACGTCCGCCCGTCACGTCGTACTTGAAGATCCTGCCGAGTTGTCGTGCTTCGTCATAGCCGGCGAACAACGGGACGACCACGAGGCCCTGCATAGCTGCTGGAAGGTTGGCACGGATCATCTGCGAGAGCTTGTTCGCCTTGCCCTCGAGAGTAAGGCGCTCGCCTTCGACTTTCTCGTAGTGCTCCAACTCGGTTTGAAAGAGGCGGACTATCTCCACCGCCGGTCCGGCTGCTCCGGCGATCGCGATCGCAGACATGCGGTCCGCTGCAAAAACCTTCTCTATCGAACGATGGGCGATCTGGAAACCTTCCGTAGCGCGCCGATCGCCGGCCATGATGACGCCGTCGGCGTAACGCAGCGCCAGGACTGTGGTGCCTTCCGGTATCTGCAGATGGGCGCCGGGCTCAGGATTCGGCAAAAGGTCCTGGGCTCGCGCCCGAAGGACTTCGGAGAAAGATGAGCCGGGGCCGTGAACCGGCAAACGGATCAGATCGGCGAAGGCATCGCCGTTCATTCGCCGCCCTTCTGCACGAACGCGCGCACGAAGTCTTCGGCGTTGGACTCGAGCACGGCATCGATCTCATCCAAGAGATCGTCCACTTCCTTCGTTGACTCGGTAGTTGTCGCTTTCTCAGCCGGAGTCTCTTGAACCTCATCTTCTTTAGGCTTCGGCTTGCGGGTCTGCTCGCCGGGCATCGGTCACCTCGTCCGTAGGTTGTTTCAAATAGCGATTCTACTGCGCTACGACCCTGGGCCCCGGCAGCCGCGGTTCAGGAACTCAGTTTCGCTACCAATCCAGATGCGTCGACGCACCCCTCGAGCAGATCTCCAACCAGAGCACGTGTGCCTCTGGTCGGATCCATCGTAGGCACCTTGCGAAGGGCATCGTCACCGGTATCGAAGATCAGCGAGTCCCACGATGCAGCCGCGATCCGGGAAGAGAAGCGTCGCAGACATTCTCCTCGGAAGTAGGCGCGAGTGTCCTCCGGTGCGTGATCGATAGCGCGCTCGATCTCGGCGTCGGTGACGAGCCTGTTGATCTTGCCAGAGTCGACGAGCTTCCAATAGAGGCTTCTTTCCCGGCGCACTTCGTGATATTGCAGATCGACGAGACGGAGCTTCGAATGATCCCAAGCGAGGTCGTCCCG
>JAXDJR010000008.1:0-4049 GCA_034667545.1 Actinomycetota bacterium | reverse complement strand
CCGAGCGATTGAAGGCGACGGGCTCCATGGGGATCGCAGTGGCCACCTCAAAAAGTCCACAAGGACCCTTCCACGTACTTGGAAAACCACTCATGCATGATGGTGGATATATCGACGTAGACCCCTTCGTTCTCAGAGACGCTCAGGGACGATTGCTGATCTATTGGGGCTCAGATCGGGCGCCTATCAGGGTTCAACGGTTATCGAGGGATGGCAGAACTCTGGTCGGTAGTGCTCGTACGGCACTCGCTCCGTCCTCTGCGACCACCTACGACGACCTGGTGGAGGGGCCGTCCGTTATCCGCCACAGGGGCTTGTATTTCATGTTCTATTCCGGGGACCGCTGCTGTGGGCCGGATGCCCACTATGCAGAACTGGTGGCGCGATCGCGTTCGGCGATGGGGCCATTCCAGCGACCCCAGACGAATCCAATGATCGTCGCCAACCATTACTTCAACGCGCCGGGACATGGGACCGTCTTCCGAGATGACTCGGGCGCGTATTTCATCCTGTACCACGCGATGGAAAAGTCTGATGCCAACCACTTGAGATACCTGATGCTCGATCGCATCCGGTGGAAGAACGGATGGCCGGTGGTCAATGGCGGCAACGGTCCTACACGTGCCCCCCAGCCTCGACCGGTGGTTGGGACGTAGCCGGCCGGTGGAGCGCCGCACGGGAACGATCACCATCCTATTCACCGATCTTGTCGATTCCACCGAGGTGATGGAGCGCGCGGGCGAAGACGAGGGCCGAGAGCTGCTGAGTCGGTACCTGGGCCGCCTAAGGGAGATCTCGCACGCTTACGTAGGACACGAGGTCAAGAACTTCGGTGACGGGATCGAGGTCGCTTTCAGCAGTGTCGTTGCTGCGCTCGATGCGGCGACCACTATGCAACGAGCCGTCCACTGGGAAAACCGTACGAGACCGCTTCCCCTCGGATTGCGCATCGGCCTGAACGTGTGCGAGGCAAGCATCGCGGAAGGCGACTATTGGGGGGTCTCGGTCGTGATCGCCAAGAGGCTATGCGACCTCGCGGAGGCGGGGCAGATCCTCACGTCGGGCCTGGTTCAGGAATTGGTTTCGCAGCATCGCGAGTGGCGATTTCGGCCGATGGGCGAGCGGAATATGAAAGGCATCAGCCGGCCCGTCGACACCTTCGCCCTTGCTTGGGCTCCGCTCGACCATGTCCCCACACTTCCTCTGGCATCGAGTTCGACCACCGCTGAGCAAAAGGTGTTGTCGCGGTTCATCAGATCTATACGCCACACTGACCAGGAAAAGGGTAGTCAGACATAGCCGGATGACTGAGATCAGAGCGCGCGCGTGGCCAGACCCGGAAGGTCAAGGATGGTGACGGCTCGGCGCTCGGTTTCGATCAGGCCCTTCGATCGCAAAGTCTGGAGTGCCTTGCTGACCGCTTCGCGCGAGGATCCGGTCCATCCCGCAAGCTCTTCTTGTGACAACGGAAGAGTGATACGCAATCCTTGATCTCGCGGATCGCCAAATCTATCTGCCATCTCGACCAATCTCCGAGCGACGCGCCCAACGCTGTCGTAGGCCGAAAACTCGATGCGCTTTTCATCCGCGTCGCGCAGGCGGGAGCTCAACATCCGAAGGAGCATGAGCGCAACACGCGGATTCTCGAATAGAAATGCAGTGAAGTCGGTAGCCGCGACGATCATGGCCTCGACTGGCTCCAGGGCCGTTGCGGTAGCTGAGTGAGGTTGGCCATCTAGCGCCGAGAGATCGCCCACCAAGTCTCCCGGCCCCCGGATGGCAAGCACGACCTCATGCCCCTCGTCGGTGAAGAACGAAAGCTTGATGCGTCCCTCGAGGATCACGGCTACAGAGTTCGAGACCGTGCCGGCGTTGATCAGCGTTGCAGATCGGTGGAACTGGCGCTTCCTCTTATTGGCAAACAAGGCATCGTGTTCGGTTGCACTCAGATCGGACAGAAACGAATCGACGCTCAGCGGAGCCTGATCGGCTGGCATGGCCCAGACCTCCGTCGCCCAAGTGTGTCCCAGTGTCCCGTTGAGGGAATCATCGCCCACTCCGCAGGAAACGGCGAGCCTTTTTTGGCTCCCTTGGAGGTTTGTCTGGCCGGGCCTTTCGCCCTTGGGCAGCCCGTGGCCGCTCAGGCTTCGTGGTGGTTCCTGCGGGGCCGGAAGAGCGTTCTGAGTTGGTTGCCTTGCTTGGGCCGAGACTGCGGAAAATTACCCGGGAGGGGTGTGCATTTTTACACCGCAACGTCGCTTGCTGCGATGTAAACGTGTTCCTAGTGGCATCTCAAGGAGGAGAGACATGAAGCTCAGGGTTGTACTCGCGGTTGCCGTTTTGAGCGCCGTTGTTCCTCTAGGTTCGGGCGCCGTGGCCGCAAATGGGGCCGGGAAGGCTCCGGTTCACATAGCCGCTCCAACCCACAGAGATCAACCTCGAACCGCTACTCCGATCCGTCATCTTGTGGTCATCTATCAGGAGAACGTTTCCTTCGATCACTATTTCGCAACGTATCCGTTCGCAGCCAATCCGGCCGGCGAGCCTGCGTTCCATGCGAGGCACAACACTCCCACCGTCAACGGCTTGACGGGCGCATTGCTGACTGCTAACCCCAACAGCGTCCAGCCGTTCAGGTTGGACCGCTCGCAAGCTGTCACTTGTGACAACGGACACGGCTATACGACTGAACAGCTAGCCGCCGACGCGGGTCTCATGGACAAGTTCCCGGAGAACACCGGCGCAAAGGGCAAAGGCTGCGATCCGGGCCAGACGATGGGTTTCTTCGACGGCAACACCGTCACCGCTCTGTGGAACTACGCCAACCATTTCGCCATGAGCGACAACTTCTTCGGAACGGTCTTCGGTCCATCTGCCCCCGGAGCGATCGATCTGGTTTCGGGACAGACCCATGGAGCCACTCCAGACACGTCGCCGGGCGACGTGAGCAACGGAACCATCATTGGTGACATCAACCCCGCATTCGACGACTGCTCGAACGGCGACACCGCCTCCTTGTCGGGACTCAATGTCGGGGATCTGCTGAACGCTCAGGGCGTGACGTGGGGTTGGTTCCAGGGTGGCTTTGCACCGACGAGTACCACGGCAGGGGTCGCGGACTGTGCGTCCTCACACGTGAACATCGCCGGCAAGGACGTCACCGATTACACCGCCCACCACGAACCGTTCCAGTACTACGCGTCGACATCGAACCCGCATCACCTGCCCCCCAGCTCGCCCACCATGATCGGGCGCACAGATCAGGCCAACCATCAATATGACCTGACCGATTTCTGGACCGCGGCGGACTCGGGGCATCTGCCCTCGGTCAGCTTCCTGAAGGCAGCGAAGTACCAGAACGGCCACGCGGGATATTCCGATCCCATCGACGAACAGCGCTTCCTCGTCGAAACCATCAACCGTCTGCAAGCACTACGCCAATGGCGGCACATGGCGATCGTGGTCGCTTATGACGATTCAGATGGCTGGTACGACCACGTCATGCCGCCGATCGTCAACCACTCGAGCGACCCGGCAAACGACGCGCTGACCGGACCGGGCCTCTGTGGTCAGATCGCGGCAGGCGCATATCAGGATCGCTGCGGGTACGGCCCCCGTCTCCCGCTCCTGGTCATCTCTCCCTACGCCCGGCGCAACAGCGTGGATCACTCGGTAACCGATCAGACTTCCATCCTTCGTTTCATCGAAGACAACTGGGGTCTAGGGCGGATAGGCGACCAGTCTTTCGACGAGAAGGCTGGGAGCCTGGACGGCCTCTTCAAGAGCCACGGAAACAAGCACAGGCTGATCCTTGACCCGACAACGGGTGAACCGATCACGCACTCTTAAGCATTGCCCGGGCCGATCGAACGAGCGCGCCTGATCTGCCCGGAAGTAGGTTGGGGGGTAAGGACTGGCACCTCTGGAGGTGCCAGTCCTTACGCCTAGGCAGGGGAAATGGATCTCCTATGCGCCGTTCCACAGATGCGCTGATAGGGATAGTCGGGCACGAAGGTCGACCATTCGGACCGTGTCAGGTTCCGGTTCGC
>JAXDJR010000007.1:0-4720 GCA_034667545.1 Actinomycetota bacterium | reverse complement strand
AAGCTGATGCTGCAGGTCCACCACCAGGGACGAGCTGTGGTTTCGAGCGGTAGTCGCGAGAAGGCCGAGCTCGACTGCTTCCGGCTGCACGGTCGCGGCCTATGGGCGACCATGACCAAGAGCGATTGAGGTGGAAGTGGTTCGCCCGCGGGGCAAGACTCCCGTGCTGAAGCTCGATCCCCAGGAACGCGATCTGCTGCGCCAGCTCCTCACAGAGATGAGAACGCTGTTGGAAGCAGACCTGCCGAGGGTGGACGACGTGACCCGCAGATTGTTCCCGGACGCTTTTGACGACCCTCAGGAGGCTGCCAAGTTTCGCGAACTCGTCGGTGACGAGCTGCGTGCCGACAAGCTTGCCGCGCTCGAGGCGGTCGATGAACAGCTGGCGGAGAACGGGTCCGGGGAGGTCTCGCTGGGACCGGCGAAAGTGCAGGGGCTCTTGTCGCTGCTCACCGATATGCGACTTGCGATCGGTACGAGACTAGGTGTCACCGAAGAGACAATGCAAACCGAACTAGATCCCTCCGACCCCGAGGCGCCGGCGCTGTCCATGCTCCACTGGCTCGGATGGATGCAAGAGACAGTGTTATCAGAGATCAACGGCCGAGGAGGTCGGTGGAGATGGAGTTGAGCAAAGGAGATCCGGCACCGGACTTCGAGCTTCGAGATTCAGACGGCGATACGTGGCGATTGCCGGACCTGCGCGGGCAGAAGGTGATCCTCTATTTCTACCCCGCCGATGACACCCCGGGGTGCACTGCTGAAGGCTGCGACTTCCGCGATTCATTCAGCGACCTGCAGGCAGCGGGCTACCTAGTGCTCGGGGTAAGCCCACAGGGGGCGGACTCGCATCAAGCGTTTGCCAGAAAGTACTCGCTCAACTTCCCGCTCTTGATGGATGAAGACCACTCCGTTGCCGCCAGGTATGGCGCCTGGGGTGAAAACAAGTTCTATAAGAACATCTTCCTCGGGATCAAGCGGTCCACGTTCGTCATCAACGAACATGGACTGATCGAGCAAGCGCAGTACGGGGTCAAAGCCAAAGGCCACGTGCAACGTTTGCGAGACGCGTTGGGGGTCTAAGAGGCGCGTGGCGACACCCTGGCGGCCCACCAAGGAACAATTGGCAGCCGCTGATGGGGAGACGATCTCGGACCTCATCGCACCGGGGCTGCGCGTTCTCTTTGTCGGCATCAATCCCGGGCTCTATTCCGGCGCGGTCGGCCACCACTTCGCCAGACCCGGCAACCGGTTCTGGCCCACGTTGCACGCAGCCGGTTTCACCCCCTGGGTTGTGTCACCGTTCGAAGAACGCGACCTGTTGCAGTACGGCCTGGGGATCACGAACCTCGTTGCGCGCACTACGGCAACCGCCGCCGAGCTGACCACCGACGAACTACAACAAGGCGCGGAGCTGCTCGAGAAGAAAGTCCAACGCTTCGCGCCCCGCTTCGTCGCCTTCCTCGGGCTCGACTCGTATCGCAAGGGCCTGAAGCGGCGCCGAGCCACCGTCGGCCCGCAAGAGGAAGGCATCGCTGCCTCTCAGGTCTGGCTTCTTCCGAATCCGAGCGGCCTCAACGCGCATTTCCAGCTGCCCGATCTGGCGAGGCTTTACGGAGAGCTGAACCGTGCCAGCTCGGTCACAACCGTTCGCGCAGCCACGCGACGTCCTCGGCGATCCCCACCGGCGGCGTCTCGCAGATGACCGCTGGGGCACCCGAGGCTCGCACCATGTCTAGCAGCACGTCGCGATCGATCGTGCCCTGATCGAAGTTCTGATGACGGTCGCGGCCCGTTCCCGGCGGATCCTTCGAGCTGTTGGCGTGCACTAGATCGATGCGGCCAACCGCGTCGAGAACTCGGGGGACGACATCGCTGAGATTTTCCCCCGCGGCATGAGCGTGACAGGTGTCGAAACAGAATCCGACATCGCAGTCCGCAAGATGCTCCCACAAGCCCGCCAGTACTTCGACATGGCGCGCCATCGCGTTATCGCCGCCTGCTGTGTTCTCGATCAGCAACGGAACCGGTAGATCAACGTCGTCGAAAACTTTCCGCCATCGGACGAACCCACGCTCGACGCCGTCTTCGGCGTGCCCCGCATGCACGATTACCCCGGCGGCCGCTATCTCACCGGCACGTTCCATGGTTTGAGACAAGATCTTGCGGGAGGGGATCCTGATCTGATTGTTCGGCGAGGCAACGTTGATCAGGTAGGGAGCATGCACGAACACCGGCAGTTCGGACGCCTTGAGCTCTTCTGCGTCAGGCCTCGGTGGCGGTTTCTTCCAAGATTGAGGAGGACCGACGAAGATCTGCATGCACTCGGCCCCAACCTCGGACACTTCCCGCAGCGGATCCTCGTCACGAAGGTGGGCCCCGATCAGCATGCCGAGAAAGATAGCCCTATCGGGAAGGCTCTTGCCCCAAGCCTGCCGGGTGAGTGAAGATGCAGCGATGAAGCTTCTTCGCGATGTGGCGGTAAGGCATCTCGTGACGGTCGACCCGCGCAGCTCCTTGCGACGTGCCTCGAAGGTCATGAGCGACCGGGGTGTGGGCTGCGCGGTCGCGGTTGAGAATGAAAAGGTGTGCGGCATCATCACCGAGCGTGACATCCTCCATGCCGTCGCAGCCGAACGCAACGTCGACGTAACACCGGTAGAAGACGTGATGACGAAAGACGTGGTGAGCGGGGCTCCCGCGTGGGACATCATGCGGGCCGTCAGGACGATGACCGAGGGCGGTTTCCGTCACCTCCTGGTCTCGGAGATGGGAGATCCGGTGGGAATCGTCTCGCTGCGCGACCTCATGGATTCGATGGCCGAGCTAGTCCAGGCCAGCCCCACAACTTAAAGAGTCACACCGCGAAGCGGATGTTCAGTACATCGCCTTCGGCCACTACGTAGTCCTTTCCTTCGACCCGCAGCAAGCCCTTGGTCTTGGCGGCATCCCACGATCCAACCGCTACGAGATCGTCGTAGCCGACCACCTCGGCGCGGATGAACCCACGTTGTAGATCGGTGTGGATCACTCCGGCAGCCTCGGGGGCCTTGGCGCCTCGCCGCACCTCCCACGCCCGCGTCTCGTCCTCGCCCGTGGTCAGAAAAGTGATGAGGTCCAGTGCCCGATAGCACGCTGAGATGACGCGATCGAGCCCCGGGTCCGTGACCCCGAAGCTCTCCAAGAGCTCGGCAGCTTCGCCTGCCTCCATCCCGGCCACTTCTGCCTCGAGCGACGCGCTGATCGCGATGGCCTCGGGGGGTAGCTCCGTTCCTGGGTCCGCGCCCTCTTCAGTGTTTGCGACCACGATCCAAGGCTTGAGGGTGAGAAGGCCAAAGCCCCTCAGAAGCTTTCGGGCGGACTCATCGAAGTCACCCTCGATCACAGGACGCTCAGCTTCCAGCAGAGCTTGCGCCTGCTGGAGAGCTGTGACTTCCGCCACCGCCTCGGGCGAGCCCTTGGTCCGTTTGCGCGCCCGGTCGGCGCCGTTCTCGACGCTGCCAAGGTCGGCTAGAAGCAACTCTGCCTGCACTGCGGAGAGGTCGGTCTCCGGTCTTGCATCGGGCCCGAAGGCTCGGACCACTATCGCAAGCGCATCGGTCTGACGGAATTCCGCTATGCCCTGTGCGGTGAGACCTCCGGGCACATCGACGAAGCGAACCTTCGCGGCGACGGTTCTCTTAGACGATTCGATGTTGGTAAGGACACCCAGGCGCGGATCGGGAACGTCCACCACTGCCATGTTGGAACGGCCGCCGACCGCGCCGGTGCGGGTCAGGGCCGCAAACAGCGTGGACTTGCCCGAGTACGGAAGGCCCACTATCCCGATGTCTTTCATCGCCTCCACCGTATCCGGGTACGTTGCCGCGTATGGAAACAGGGCTTGGCGGCAAGGGCGTGCTTGTGACGGGCGGAGCCGGAGGTATCGGCACTGCGATCGTCCGGGCGTTCGCGAACGAGGGGGCGATCGTCGGCATCCACTACCGGACAAGCGGTGAGAATGCGCGCCGGCTGGCGGGGGAGACCGGGGGCCGGGCCCTTCACGCGAACTTGACGGAAGAGACGGAAGCCGACGCATTGGTCCCGGCCGCGGTCGCCGAGCTGAGCAGGCTCGACATCCTCGTAGCCAACGCCGGCGTATGGCCGCCCAACGACGAGCCGGTGTGGGAGATGTCCCTCGAGCGATGGCGAGCCACCGTCGCTGCGAATCTAGATAGCGTCTTCCTGAGCTGCAGAGCGTTCCTGCGCCATGTTGCGACGACGGGCGAGGGCAGCATCGTCATCATCAGCTCAACGGCCGGTCTCATCGGAGAAGCCGGCCACGCGGATTACGCGGCGGCGAAGTCGGCCCTGGCCGGCGGCTTCCTGAAGAGCCTCAAGAACGAGATAGTTCGCGTGGCGCCGAGGGGCCGCGTGAACGTCGTGTGCCCGGGATGGACCCAGACAGAGATGGCGAGAGATTCGCTGGTCGAACAAGCTTCCGTCCAGCGCATCACACGCACCATGGCGCTGCGCAAGATAGGTCGGGCTGAAGACGTCGCGCGTGTCGTCGTGGCGCTCGCATCCGACGAGATCTCCGGTCACGTCACCGGCGAGGTAGTAACTGTTGCGGGGGGCATGGAGGGCCGGGTCCTCCACGACTAGCGAGTCGCTTCGATGGTGGTCGGGTCGCAGAGTGAGGCGCCTTCCTACGGCGACCCTCGTTCCACGAATGTCTCCG
>JAXDJR010000006.1:0-15022 GCA_034667545.1 Actinomycetota bacterium | reverse complement strand
GTTTCTTCCAGATTTATTATTGAGTACGCCACAGATCGCTCTGTGACGAGGGTCCACTGATCTCCGATCCACCTCTCATACTCCTAGGAGAGGCTTCTCGGCAGGCACACTGTTCAGTTCTCAAGGTTCACATCCCACCCAAAACAAAAAGCCGGTCCAAGAGCACCGGCGAGTCACCATCCGAACCTTCCCTTGTGGTCAGGTGCCGATAGGCGACTCTCCTGTTCTCTTCGAGCCCATCCTCCGGCAGGAGAGCCAGCGGACGAGCATGCCAACGTTCTGCTTGCTTGGAACCTTTGTAATTTAGCAGGCTCGGGCCGGGCGGGTCAACCAGAAACCATTCTTCGCGAGCTGGTCCAAAGAAAGCCTAGCTGCGCTACCAAGAGATCCGTACCGGGGGATGTTCGCCAGGCTTAGGCACGCCGTGCGTGGCGTCCCGGCCGTAGATCCCCAACTTCCTTGTCGCTAGAGCTCCCACGGCAAAGCAAGCGCGCCACAAATTACTGTTCCAGCATGTCCGGTTCCGCCGCTCCCGTCATTCTCGTCCCCTACGACCCGGCCTGGCCGGGCCTGTTCGAAGCCGAGCGCGACAGTCTCGAAGCGACCCTCGATGGATGGATCTACGGCGCCATAGAGCATGTCGGCAGCACCGCCGTTCCCGGCCTGGCAGCCAAGCCCATCATCGACATCATGGTCGGGGTCGTGGACCGGGAGGAGGCCCGAGGGGCGTTCGCACATCTTGCCGGGCTCGGTTATCTCTACGCCCCTTACAGGACCGACACCATGCATTGGTTCTGCAAGCCGAGTGTGGCCGTGCGCACGCACCACCTCTACCTCATGGAGAAGGATCACCCTGAGTGGCAGGCGCATATCGCCTTCAGGGACCACCTCCGTCGCCATCCCGAGACAGCCCGCTCATACGAACAGCTCAAATGGGAGCTTGCGAAGCGACTCCGCAACGATCGCGAGGCCTACACGCTAGCCAAGACTGCTTTCGTTGCGGAAGTTGTCTCGATGGCGATGAGCTCGCCATCGAGGTCGTCGGAAACCGATTAGGTAAGCCGCACGAAGCGGCGCTTGCCTACCTGGAGCACGGCTCCGACAAGATCCTCCTCGGGCTGCTCTTCACTTGTTACCGGCTGGCCGTTGATCCTTACCCCGCCTTGCGCGATGAGGCGGCGAGCTTCGGTGCGGGATCCGGCAAGGCCAAGCTCGGCGAGCACGCGGGGCAGGAACACCGACCCTGCCTCAACCGCGCCGGCGGGTAGGGCGACTTCGGGCATCTCCTCCGGAGCTTCGTTCTGCTTGAAGCGGCGATCGAAGGCATCTTCCGCTTCGGTTGCCGCTCGGCCTCCGTGATAAAGGCCCACAACCTTACGAGCCATCTCTCTCTTGGCGGCTCCGGCTTCCGGTCCTCCCGCCGTGGCGGCAGCTTGGAGGCGGGAGACGTCGTCGGCATTCGCCCCGGCGGCCAGGTACCCGTACCGCGCGATCATCTGGTCAGGGATGCTCATCAGCTTGCCAAACATCTCTTCGGGCGTCTCCCGGATAGTGATGTAGTTGTCGAGAGATTGGGACATCTTCTGTACGCCGTCGGTTCCCTCGAGCAAAGGCATCGTCAGGCACACCTGCGGCCGCTGTCCGTAGGAATGCTGTATATCGCGACCGACTAGCAGATTGAAGAGTTGATCGGTACCGCCCAGCTCGACGTCCGCCTTCACCGCCACGGAGTCATAGGCCTGCGCGAGTGGGTACAGAAACTCGATGATCGAGATTGGGCGCTGCTCCCTGAAACGCTTTGCGAAGTCGGCGCGCTCAAGCATCTGGGCGACTGTGTATCTCGACGTGAGCCGCAGGAGATCCGCAAAGTCGAGAGGTTCCAGCCATTCCGAGTTGTAGCGCACTTCGAGATTGTCCTCAGACAGAACGTCCATGAACTGGTCTAGTACCGCCTCGGCGTGGCGCTTCACTTCCTTTTTCGAGAGTTGCGGCCGCGTCTGATTCTGACCTGAGGGATCCCCGATGCGGGTTGTGAAGTCACCGACGATCAGCACGGCGACGTGCCCGGCGTCCTGAAAATCGCGAAGCTTCCGAAGCGGAACGGCCCATCCCAGAGTTACGTCTGGGCGGGTGGGATCCATCCCCAGCTTGACCCGCAGAGGACGGCCCTCAGCGAGCCGAAATTCCAGGTCCTCGCGCCGGACCACGTGTTCGGCGCGCTCGAGAAGGCGCTCAAGCTGCTGGGAATCCCGAGCGGTGGCCATCATCGGGCGATGGTATTCGAGGCTTTTGCTGGTGTCACAGCTAAAATGAGGCCCATTCCTATGTCAATCACTTCCCGTCGCAAGTTGCTATCCGTCTGCGCGCTCGTCGCTCTGTGCATGGCGTCCTGCTCACGGTTGACCGACCAGCTAGCTCATCTGCCCCACCTGACCACCGCCGAGCTGCATCGCGCCCAAGCTCAGTCCTCCAAGATCTTCGACGCCCATGGTGATCTGATCCGGACTTTGCACGGGGAACAGAATCGCACCGACGTGCCACTCAGCAAAGTGCCGTTGCACGTCCAGAGGGCCTTGATCGCTATCGAGGACCAGCGCTTCTACCAGCACAACGGAGTGGACGTTCACGCGATCCTCCGCGCGCTGGCGACCAACGTCAGCAGCGGAACGGTGCAGCAGGGTGGTTCGACGCTCACCCAACAGTATGTGAAGAACGCCATCATCGCCCCGGGTCAGGAGGCGGCCCGCACGCTGACGCGCAAGCTCGATGAGGCCGCGTTAGCGCGGCAACTCGAACAGCGGTGGAGCAAGAAGAAGATCCTTGACCGCTACCTCAACACCGTCTACTTCGGAGAGGGCGCATACGGGATACAGGCGGCGGCTAACACTTACTTCGGCAAGCCGGTGCCGAAGCTCACGTTGGGGGAAGGAGCACTGCTTGCGGGCATGGTCCAGTCACCCGAATACTTCGACCCCTTCAAGTACCCGAAGGCGGCCAGGGCGCGCAGGGACGTTGTCCTGGGCAAGATGGCGCAGCTTGGATGGATCACCTCCGCAAAAGCCGAGAAGGCCGCCACCGAACATCTCCACCTCCAGCGCATAAAGGGAAAGAACCGCTATCCCGCTGCTTACTTCATCGACTACGTCCAACGACTCATCACCTACGATCCCCGCTTCGCGGTCCTCGGCAAGACTGTGGCCGAGCGCACGAAGAAGTTGTTTCAGGGCGGCCTGAGGATCCATACCACCGTCGATCTGAAAGATGAAAAGGCTGCGAAGGAAGCTATCAAGTCGCAGCTTCCTTACCGCACCGACCCCCACGCCGCGCTCGTCTCCATCAATCCGCAGAATGGCTACGTCAAGGCCATGGTGGGCGGTCGCAACTGGTTCGCCCCTCCGAAGGCGGATCCTTTCTCGAAGTTGAACCTGGCGATACTGGCAGAGCCCAATCTCGGCAATGTCCGGGACGCCACCACTTCGGTCAATCGGGCGCCCGGAACCGGCCGCCAGGCGGGTTCCTCGTTCAAGCCATTTGCTCTCGCCACTGCAATAGCGCAAGGGATCCCTCTGTCCAAGACCTACCGCGCCGCGCCCTGTATGACGTTCCCGCACGCTGACAATGGCGGGCCCTGGAGGGTTTGCAACTACGAAGGTGAAGCTTTCGGGAGGATGCCTCTGCTCGAGGCCACCGTCAACAGTGTCAACGTCGTGTACGCGCAACTCATCATCGAGCTCGGCGCCCAGAATGTTGTCGATACCGCAAAGAGGATGGGCATCCGGACACCGCTGGTGCCCGTGGACTCCGCGGTTCTCGGGAGCAACCCGGTGAACGCCCTGGACATGGCGTCCGCGTACGGCACGTTCGCCACCAACGGAATACATCACCCGCCTGTTGCTATAACGAGTATCGAGAACGCAAACGGCAAGGTTTTGTACCGGGATCACTCGCATCCCACCACCGCGTTGCAACCTGCAGTCTCCTACCTCACTACCACCGCACTCGAGCAGGTGATCCTGCGCGGCACTGGAACGGCGGCCGGGATCGGCAGACCGGCAGCGGGCAAGACCGGCACCGCCGAGGAATACCGCGACGCGTGGTTCGTGGGCTACACGCCGAACCTCGTCACTTCAGTGTGGATGGGTTACCCCCAAGGGGAGATAGAGATGAAACCTTCCTGCCTCGGCGCGATCGGCCCCTGCCGGGTCACCCGTTCCATCACTTCCGGAGGAGTTGTCGGAGGCTCCTTCCCCGCTTTGATCTGGCACTCGTTCATGCAACAAGCGCTCGCCAACGTGCCTCCGCAACCTTTCCAGCAGCCCGCCATCCAGGTGGTGACGCTCACGATAGACACCCGCAATGGTTGCCTCGCGGGGCCCTTCACCCCCACCGCAGACCAAGCCCAAGCTACGTTCCAGCCCGGCGGGCAGCCGACGAGGTCCTGTCCAGAGAGCGGTGACACCGGCTCCATGCCAGATGTGACCGGGCTACCGATAGCGGAGGCAACCACCACCCTCACGAACGATGGATTCGAAGTGACCCAGCACAAACAAGCCTCCACCACCCATCCCGCCGGCCGCGTCCTCAGTCAGAGCCCATCTGCAGGTACCCAGGTCAGTCCCGGAGCCAAAGTGTCCCTAACCGTTTCGGTGAAACCAGGAACCGCTGGTGGCGGCCCCGTGGCTCACGCCAGCGTGCCGAACGTGATCGGGATGACACGAGCGGCAGCTCTACGATCGCTCTCCGCGAACTTCCGGCCCAAGGTGGTGACCGAGAAAGAGCCCGGGCATTGGAAACAGCATCGCGGACAGGTGTGGAAGCAGTCCCCCGCCGGAGGGAAGCAGGCCGAGGTGGATTCGACAGTCACGGTCTGGGTTAACCCCGGCTAACTCGGGGAGACCTCAAAGTCTCACCGGCGCCGAGATGTGTGGCGGTTGTTCGGCACGAGGAAGCGCCACGGGAGGTCGTCTCCCCTGCCGGCCCCCAGGCCGACCCTGATGGTCTCCGCGATCTCTCCCGAGCCGTACCGCGGCGTCACCTCGTCGGCAGCGCACCAGAGCGACCCGCCCCGAAGCAAAGAAGCACCGTTGTCCTCTCTGGAGATACCCACGGCTTGCGCCAAGCGCGCCGGGCCCGCTGCAAGGAGAAAAGGTGACGCGCAACCTCTTCGTTGTTTCATCCCGTCGATGCCCAGCACCGGCTCGCCCGCACGAAGAAGCACCGCCTCGCAGACGCCTTCCCCGCCGCACACGATGTTGGCGCACCAGTGCATCCCGTAAGTGAAATACACATAGAGCCTTCCGGGCGGACCGAACATCACTCTGGTTCGCTCGGTCATGCCGCGGTAGCCGTGGGAGCCCGGATCCTGGGGGCCGCGATAGGCCTCGGTCTCGACCAGCCGCACGGCTGATATCCCCTCGCCGGTCCGGTGGACGAAGAGGCAACCGATCAACTCCCGCGCCACCGTGAGGGCGTCACGGGCGTAGAAGTCTTTCGTTAACCGGCGCATCGGCGCCTCAGGAGGGGGAAAGCTAGGACAGCAGCCAGCCCAGCAGGGCCTTCTGAGAGTGCAACCGGTTCTCGGCCTGGGCCCATACGACGGAGTGCGGACCGTCGATTACTTCCGCTGCGATCTCTTCGCCCCGGTGCGCGGGCAAGCAATGCATCACGATCACTTCGGATGCAGCTTTGTCGACGAGAGCAGCATCTATCTGGTAGCCGGCAAGCGCTCGGGTCCGCTCTTTCTGAGCTGCCTCCTGTCCCATGCTCGTCCAGACATCGGTGTACAGGACGTCGGCTCCTGCCGCAGCTTCGGACGCATCTTCGACCACGTTCACGGTGCCGCCGTTCTGTTGCGCAAGTTCGCGCGAGCGCTCGAGCACAGCAACCAGAGGTTGGTACCCGGCCGGGGCCGCGATCCGGACGTCCATCCCCGCCTTCGCGCCCCCAAGCATCAGCGAGTGCGCGACGTTGTTGCCGTCTCCGACGTAAGTAAGGATGAGCCCTGCCAGCGCGCCCCGTTGTTCGCGGATCGTCTGCAGATCCGCGAGACACTGACAGGGATGTTCGAGATCGCTCAGGGCATTGACCACCGGGACGGACGATGCCTCCGCCAGCCGTTCTATACGCTCCTGGCCAAACGTTCTGACCACGATGGCATCGACGTAACCGCTCAGGACGCGTCCGGTGTCCTCGATCGTCTCCCCGCGTCCGAGCTGTAACTCATCACCCCGAAGAACGATGGGATGTGCCCCCATCGACGCAACGCCAACCTCGAACGACACCCTGGTTCGCGTCGATGGTTTCTCGAAGATAAGTGCGATCTGTTTTCCTTCGAGACGCGTCATCCAGGCCTCGGGTGTTCTCTTCACCTCGTCGGCATCGTTCAAGAGCCCGGTCAGCTCGGCAACCGACAGATCGTCCATCGAGAGAAAGTCACGTGTTGTTGCGATCATGTTCGGAGCCTCGCGCCGAATCGGTCCTCAAGCTCGCCGAGTATCCGGCTCTTGACCACAGTGACATCCTTTTCGGCAAGGGTGCGATCGGTGGCCCGGAGCTCCAGCGCGTAAGCCAGGCTCTTCTTGCCGTCCGGTACCTGGGGCCCGGTGTAGACATCGAACAGCCGCACGGAGGTCGTCTCGGGCTCTCCCGCGGAGCGGATCACCCGTTCGACATCCCCAGCATGCTGTGCTGCGTCCACAACGATGGCGAGATCGATCAGCGACGCGGGGTAACGCGGCAGGGAGGCCGCCGCTGGACGCCCGGGCAAAGCCGCCACGATCGCAGCCCACGCCATCTCGAAGGCAATGGTCCCTCGCGGAACGTCGAACGCAGCGCAAACATCCGGATGGACCTCTCCGATCATCCCCAGAGTGGTTTCTCCCCACGACACTTTCGCGGTCCGGCTGGGGTGGAAGGGCATGCCTGCTACAGGGTCGAACTCGGGGGCCGGGATGCGCAAAGAATCCATCAGTGCCACGACCATTCCCTTCACCGCAAAGAAGTCCCATGCCCGAGCTCTCGAATCCCACGACTGCTCGCTATGGGTTCCGGCGAAGACGCCACCCAGCGCGGTGGGTTCCTGTGGAAGAAGTTCGGGACCGGGCTCATACACACGGGCGACTTCGAACAGCGCAACACCCCCCGATGCCCGAGCGAGATTGTGTTGTGCTGCACGGAGCAAGCCTGGAAGAAGCGTGGTCCGGAGCAACTTTTCGTCCTCCGACATGGGATTGGCCACAACGACAGCTCTTCTCGCCGGGTGATCATCCGCCAGCCGCAGCGCATCCAGGTCCCGCGGCGACATGAAGGAGTTCGTCCATGCTTCATGCAGACCGAGACCGGCAAGGGTTCTACGCAAGATACGGTCTGCCGACTGCGTCTCGTTCAACCCCCCGAGCTGCCCCGGGGGCAGTGTGGAAGGCAGCTTGTCCAGTCCCTCGAGGCGTGCGACCTCTTCGATCAGGTCGACTTCCCGGGAGATGTCCGGTCGGAAGCTTGGGACTTCCACATCGAGGCCACCATCGTCTCTGCTCACGGTGAAGGAGACCGAGCGCAAGAGCTGCGCCTGTCTGTCGGGATCCACGTGCGTACCGAGCATTGCATCCGTGCGCGGAGGTCGCAGCGTTATCCGTGGACGAGCGAACGGGGCCGGATAGACATCTGCGATAGCCGCGGTGGCGCCGCCGGCGATCTCGCTCATCAGCCCGGCGGCGCGCGCCGCGGCGAAGGGCAACACTTCGGGATCCATCCCCCGTTCGAACCGGGCGGAAGCCTCGCTGCGCAGCCCGTGCCGGCGGCTGGTGGCACCGATAGAAGCGGGGTCGAAGTAGGCGGCTTCGAGGATCACAGCTGTGGTGTGGGGAGAAACCTCCGAATCGCTTCCCCCCATCACACCCGCCAGAGCGAGAACGCGATCGGAATCGGCGATCACCAGATCGCCTGAAGTCAGCTTTCGGTCGACGCCATCCAAAGTTGTCATCGCCTCGCCATCGCCCGCGCGGCGCACGATGATCGATCCACCGGTCACCTTTGCGGCATCGAAGGGGTGCAATGGATGGCCAAGCTCCATCATCACGTAGTTCGTGATATCAACCACGTTCGAGATCGGACGGAGGCCCACTGCAAGCAAGCGGGCAGCTATCCATGCGGGCGACGGCCCCACGGTGACCCCCTGTATCGACCGGGCAACGTAGCGCGGGCACCCCTCCAGGTCGGCAAGCTCGACCGGCACCCCGGGAGACGAGTCAAGTGGAGTCATATCGGCCACGGGCAAAGTCATCTCTGCCTCGGTGAGGGCGGCGACCTCGCGTGCGATGCCGACCATTCCCATGCAGTCGGGGCGATTGGGAGTCAATTCGAGCTCGAGGATCGTGTCGTTGAGTCCGAGGACCTCGGAGACTTCCGTTCCGAGGCGCGCGTCGGGCGGCAACACGAGGATCCCAGAATGGTCCTTGCCCACACCAAGCTCGCGCCCCGAGCAGAGCATCCCGCGGCTCACCTCTCCGCGGATCTTGCGCTCGGCAATCACCATATCCGGCAAGCGTGCCCCCACTTTGGCCCAAGGCACCAAGTCCCCAACCGCGAAGTTCTTCGCCCCGCACACGACTCGCTCGCGGTCACCGCCGAAAGTCTCGATCTCGACCAGGGTGAGGTTGTCTGCATTCGGGTGCGGTTCTATAGAAAAAACCTTCGCAACCACGACATCTGAGATCGCCCTGCTCGGGTGATGAACCGTCTCCACCTTCGTGCCCGAGAAGTTCAGGAGGCGGACGAGGTCAGGGACGGTGACTTCAAGGGGTACGTAGTCCTTCAACCACCCGATCGGGACCCTCATGCAAGCCCCCGGAAATAGTCGAGGAACCGAAGATCGTTCTCCCAGAAATAGCGGATGTCGGATACGCCATGCGCCAGAGCAGCCATGCGCTCTATCCCCGCGCCGAACGCAAAACCCGTGTATCGCTCGGCGTCGTAACCGACCCACTCGAGAAGGAAGGGGTGCACCATCCCGCAACCGAGGATCTCGATCCACCCTTCCCCCCTGCAGACCCGGCAGCCCTCTCCCCGGCACACGAAGCACTGCACGTCGACTTCGGCGGAAGGTTCCGTGAAGGGGAAGTAGTGGGGTCGCATCCGGATCCCCAAATCCCTTCCGAAGAGCCGCTGCGCGAAGGCTTCGATCACGCCTTTGAGATCGCCCATCGTGATCCCCTCGTCGACGGCAAGGCCCTCGATCTGTCCGAAGCAGTTCAAATGCGTTGGGTCTTGCACGTCGCGCCGGTAACACCGCCCCGGGATCACAACGTAAACAGGAGGTTTCTGAGCCTCCATGCTTCGGATCTGCACCGGTGAGGTGTGGGGTCGAAGCGAGACATCTTCGCCCCGACCTTCGATGAAGTAGGTCTCTTGGGGGCTGAGTGATGGGTGCGAAGCTGGGAAGTTGAGGGCCGTGAAGTTGTACTTGGAGAGCTCGACCTCGGGGCCGTCGGCGACACGGAACCCGAGGCCGGTGAAGATGTCGACGATCTCCCAGGTCGTCTTGGTCAAAGGATGAAGGGAACCGATCTGGATGGAGTCCCCCGGGAGAGTCACATCGAGTCGCTCGCGCTCCCATCGTCCTTGGAGCTCATTCGCTTCAAGAGCCTCGCGGCGTGCGTCGAAGGCCCGTTCGATGTCGGACTGAACCTCGTTGACGATCCGTCCCGCGTCTCGCCGAGCTTCCGGTGGAAGGTCGCGCAGGGACGAGCGTGCTTGCGCTATGGCCGACCTGCGCCCCAGCGCCCGGATCCGGGCCTCCTCCAGCGAGGCCAGGTCGGTAGCTCGTTCGACGTCGGCTAGGGCGGCCGATCTGGCTGCGTCGAGCTGGTCCCCTCCATCGTTACTCGATGTGACCATCGGGTTCCTCGGTGGGAAGCGTGACAGTGAAGGTGGACCCACCCGGCGAGCGGCTCTCGACCGCGATCGTGCCCCCGTGCGCATGGACCAGTTTGCTGGTGAGCAACAATCCCAACCCGGTCCCCGAGGGGGAGGCGTGCTGCCCTGGGGGGGCCGGGCCGTCGAAGAGACCGGGCAGGCGCTCGGCGTCGATGCCCACCCCCTCGTCCTTCACCACGAGCTCGAGCTCTCCATGCTTGCTGGTGGCCGTGACACGGACCGGTCCGTCGTCCGAGAATTTCATGGCATTTTCGATCAGGTTGAAGATCACGACCTCGAGCCGGGCCGGGTCAGCCCACGCATGGCAGCCGGGATCAACCTCGAGCACGATCCGGTCGGCCCCTGCCAGCCCCGATAGCTGATCGATCGCCCGGTTCGCCACCCCGTCGACCTCCGTGCGCTGGGGATGCAACTCGAGCCGGTTGGCCTCCAGTCGCGCAAGATCGACGACCTCGGACACGATTCTCGCCATGCGTTCGGAATCCTTTTGGATCGTCTCGACGAATTGAAACCGCTGTTCGTCGGTGAACCGGTCCCATCGTTTGACCAAGGTGGAGGAGAACCCCTTGATCGAGGTCAACGGCGACCTGAGCTCGTGCGCGATGCCCGAGATCAGTTCCGCGAATCTCGCATCTTCCATGCGGGGGAGGATAAACGGAGGCTCACGAGCCGCGTAGCACAGATCACCGGGCTTGTGAGCTGGCGCGCCGCTGGCGCACGGCTTCGAACAGAAGGATCGAGCCCGCCACGCCCACGTTCAACGACTCGGCCGATCCCGGCATCGGGATCCCGATCACCTCGTCGACCGAGCCCTCGATGCCTTCGGGTAGCCCGCGCGCTTCATTCCCCACGACGAACGCCATCGGCCTCGTCATGTCACACCGCTCTGGGATCAGGCCGGCGTGGGCGTCTGCGGCCGCGACGACGAACCCTCGCCGTCGAAGGAAAGCTGTCGCGCCCTCCAGCTCTGCTTCGAGAACCAAGGGGATACGAAAGATCGCTCCCGCGCCCGAGCGGACCGTCTTGGGGGCCAGCGGATCTACCGCTCGCGTCGAAAAGATCACAGCTCCAGCCCCCGCAGCAGCAGCAGATCTAACCAGCGTTCCGGCATTGCCGGGGTCCCGGACCTCCGCGACTACCAGCACGAGGTCCGCCTCCATTGAGATATCCGCCAGAGCGATATCGGGGAAGCGCACCACGGCGACCACCCCCGGGGCCGTCACGGTTTGAGCGAGCACGCGTCCGACTTGGCGATCGATCCGATAGAAGGTGAGCTCGTGGGCCAGACACAGCTCCTCGGCCTCGGGCCGGTCGGAACAGTCCTCTATGAAGACTTCGGCGACATCGGCACCGGCGTCGAGGGCGTCTTGGAGCAGCGTCAGTCCTTCGATGAGGAAGGCGCGCGCTGCAGTCCGTCCCTTGCGTCGTTGCAGTTTGCGGGCCGCCTGCACCCGCGGGTTGGAGGTGCTGGAGATGTGGCGCGTGGCTAGGAAGCCTCTTCGAGCGACCTCTTCGCTACGGTGACCAGCTCGGAGAAGGCATCCGGCTCGTTGACCGCGAGCTCGGCAAGCATCTTTCTGTCGATATCAACCTCGGCGGTGCGCAACCCCGCCATAAACCTGCTGTAGGAAAGACCATCGTTCCGTGCTGCGGCGTTTATCCGCATGATCCACAGCCGCCTGAAGTCCCCTTTGCGCGCTTTTCGGTCCCGGTAGGCATAGACCCCCGAGTGCAGCAGCTGCTCGTGGGCGGCGCGGTAGTGGCGGCCGCGCGACGAGTAATAGCCCTTCGCTTTCTTGAGGACCTCTCTGCGGCGGTTGCGTCCGGTTACACCCCTCTTGACGCGTGGCATCTGTCCCTCCCGCTCCTATTTCGCCAGCATCCGGCGGACGCGCTTCTCGTCGCTCTTAGCCACTACGTCTGTTGCGGTGAGATGTCTCTTCCGCTTGGGAGCCTTCTTCTCCAGCATGTGGTTGTGGAAGGCTTTGCGCCGGCGGATCTTTCCGGTGGGCGTGACCTTGAAGCGCTTGGTAGCGCCCCGGTGAGACTTCATCTTCGGCATCTGATCACCCTCCCTCTGCCCTGGTCACCTTGACCGGACGGGCCGCCGCCGGTGCAGCAACCACCTCAGCAGGTTCTTCCCGTTGTTGCCGCGGGGCCCGCTGCTTGGGCACGTAGGCCGCCTTGGGCGTGATGGCCTCTCGGTACGGCCCCAGCACCATGGTCATGTTACGGCCGTCGACCTTGGGAGGAGTATCGACCTTTGCGATCTCCGACACATCCTCGGCCAGCCGGTCGAGGAGCTTTCGTCCCAACTCAGTGTGCTGCATCTCGCGTCCCCTGAACATGATGGTCACTTTGACCTTTGCGCCCTGGTGCAGGAACCGGACGACATGGCCCTTCTTGGTCTCGTAGTCGTGGCGGTCGATCTTCGGCCGCATCTTCATCTCTTTGACGACGATCAGCGATTGCTTCTTGCGGGCTTCCTTCTGACGAACAGCCTGTTCGTACTTGTACTTGCCATAGTCCATGATGCGGCACACCGGCGGGTCAGCTTGGTCTGCGACTTCGACCAGGTCCAGATCCAGATCTTGGGCCATCGCCAGCGCCTTCTCGATCTCTATGATGCCGACCTGCTGCCCGTCGGCCCCCACCACCCGCACGCGGGGGTTGCGGATCTGGTCGTTTATCCGTGGCTCTACCGTTATCCGGTCTCCTTGATCCTGTCCGTCTTATCCGATATCTAGAAAAAGCAGCCGACGACACCAACCTGGAGTTGAAGGGTCATCCAACGCCCTCGGACCCCACCTTACGGGCCCGATCGGTCAAGATCTCCGAAAGCTCTAGCGAGATTCCGGATACCTCCTTGGCGGCAACGGCACAGAAGCGAGTATAACGACCAGCCTATGAACGAAGAAGAGCGCGAGCAGGAAGAGCAATCTCGCCGCAGGCCGCGGGTGGTCGACAAGCGCATCTCGGCCAGGCCCGCAGGCGAGAACACCGCCCAGCAAGAGACTCCCCCGCCGGCCGGGCACACCGCCGCGCCCTCTGCAGGGAAGGTGATCCCTCCCGTTGCCACTGTGGCGCCCGCCGCCGAACCCGAGCAACCCCAGGCTCCCGCAGCTCCAGGGGCGGACGCGGCACGCGAACGTGTGTGGACGCCCGAGCAGGAAGCAGAGGCAGCCCGCATGGCGCAGGAGATCGCCGAAACGCCCAGCTTCGAGTGGGTCGTCAACACCGCAGTCACTCTCGCCAATGTGGCCGCGACGAAGTTGGAATTGGGATCCGGGGCCGACGCTCAGCTGGCTATCGATGCGCTTGCCGGGCTCCTGAACTCCGTGGGGCCCAGGCTTCAGCAGGCAGAATCACCCTTGCGACAGACGCTGGCTCAGCTACAACTGGCTTACGCCGAGGGGTTGTCTGCGCCGCCGCCTCAGTGATGCAACGCTCTCAGAGGAGGCGCACGTTGGCTGCTTGCTTGCCCTTGGGGCCGTCGGTCACCTCGAACTCGACGGCCTGGCCCTCTTGCAGCGATTTGTACCCGTCGGTTTCGATGGCCGAGAAGTGCACGAAGACGTCCTCACCCTCGGTTTGAGAGATGAATCCATAGCCTTTCTCGTTGCTGAACCACTTCACTGTGCCTTCTGCCACCTCGCCACTTCCTTTCGCGCGGGAGCGGCAGCCGTCCTGCCCGTCAACCCCCGCCACACGGGCGAAAGCTAGCACAGGGCCCTTACGGAGTCCCCTCCGTGATGGGATCCCCCGGGCCGCGGCGCGAGGTTAAAGCTCGGTGGCCGGCTTGGGGAGAGCCGCGAAGAGGTTCGCCATCTCGATGGCGGCCGCCGCCGCGTCGAACCCCTTATTGCCTGATTTGCCCCCCGCGCGCTCTGCCGCCTGATCCGCGTCCTCTGTGGTTAGCACGCCGAAGGTGACTGGCACACCGCTCGTGCGCGCCGCGTCAGCTATCCCGCGAGCTGCCTCTCGTGCCACGAACTCGAAATGGGTCGTCTCACCGCGGATGACGGCGCCCACACAGACGACCGCATCGACCTCCCGGGAGGCCGCCAGGCGCGCGGCCGTCGCGGGCAACTCGAAGGCCCCCGGCACCCACGTCAGCGAGGTGTCCTGTGCTTCAACGCCGTGTCTGCGCAAGCAATCGAGAGCACCGTCCACCAGCTGCTTGGCGATCGTCTCGTTGAACCGGCTCGCTACAACAGCTATCCGCAGGTGTCTTCCATCGAGGGAACCTTCAAAGGTTCGGATCGTCATGCTTCATCGCCTCCCGCTTCCACGGTCTCGGCGAGAGCGGTAAGCAAGTGGCCCAGCTTCTCCCGTTTGGTCTGCAAGTAGCGCAGATTCTCGGGGTTGGGGCTACTTTCTAGCGGCACGCGTTCGACGATCTCGAGGCCATACCCCTCGAGCCCTGCCCGCTTGGTCGGATTGTTGGTCAACAATCGCATCGTCGAAATGCCGAGATCCACCAAGATCTGCGCTCCGACTCCATAGTCCCGAGAGTCGGGTGCGAAGCCGAGCTCGACGTTGGCTTCGACGGTATCCATGCCCCCATCCTGGAGCGCGTAGGCCTCGAGTTTATGACGCAGCCCAATACCGCGCCCTTCGTGTCCACGGATGTACACGACGACGCCCGTCTCCTCTTCCCCGATCTTGCGCAGCGCCTCTGACAGCTGTATTCCGCAGTCGCAACGGATACTGCCGAGTACGTCGCCCGTTAGGCACTCCGAGTGCACCCTCACGAGCACGTTGGCCTTGCCGGAAGGATCGCCCTTGACCATGGCGACGTGCATCCGGCCATCGAAAGATTCGAACGCGACAGCTCGAAAGGTCCCATGCGCGGTTGGGATCCTTGCTTCGGTGACGCGTGTGACCAGTTTCTCTGACCGGCGGCGGTATGCGATCAGGTCGGCGATGGAGATGATCAGCAGACCGTGTTCCTCCGCGAATCTCACGAGATCGTCCAGCCGCGCCATGGTGCCGTCCTCGTTCACCACCTCGCAGAGGACGCCCGCGGGATACAGGCCTGCGAGTCTGGCGAGGTCTACCGAGGCTTCCGTGTGCCCGGCACGGCGCAAAA
>JAXDJR010000005.1:0-5825 GCA_034667545.1 Actinomycetota bacterium | reverse complement strand
TTAAGGATCGTCACGAGCCACTGAGAGAACGCCTCTTGTGAGACGGGGTCGTAGCTACTGCTGAGGAACTCGGGCCGTGGTGAGGACGCTTCCACGATCTTCTCGACGAGTGGTCGCAAGCCCTGGGCGAGCTCGGTGAACATCACTTCCACCTCGCTGGTCTTCATGTCCGGTTCGTACTCGTCCAGAAGCGCGTCGTACCGCTCGTCGTTCCAGCCGATGGCGTCGGCCTCTTCTTTCTTGAGCCGGATCATGTTCTCGAGATGGGGACGTAGGACCCCGAAGTCTGAGGCGGGGCGTGCCTCTGTCCAGGCCTGGTAGGCGATCCCGCGCAGCTCGGCTAGCTCGTGGACCAGATCGGGTGGAACTTTGGTGGCGCGCTCGTAGCGGCGCCTGAGGATCCGGACCGAGGCCGCTTGGTCGGCATCCAGACTCTCGTCGGAGGACAGCTCCTCGAGCAGGCCACCCACCTCGGGGCTCACGAGCCGTGCATGGGCGAGGCTCTGGAGAGTTGCCATGCTGCGAGCTCGGGCGGGGTTCCCCTTTGCAGGCATCAGTGTGCTTTGGTCCCAGGACATCAACTTGGCAGCACTGCCGATGTCATTCATCTCACGCAGATGCGGAAGGAGCTTGTCCCAGGCTTCACTCATGCGTTGCAGCCTAATCTGTGGCCATGAGAGTGCTATTCGTATGCACCGGGAACCTGTGCCGCTCACCGATGGCGGAAGCATCGCTGCGCCACGAGCTAGAGGAGCGAGCCTGCGACGGCGTCCAGGTTGAGTCGGCGGGAACCTGGGCTGCCACGGGGGAACCGGCCACGGATGAGGCCATCTTGATCTGTGAAGCCAAGGGGATCGATCTGTCATCGCATCGCTCCAGAGCCCTCGAGGCGGAGGACATCGACGCCGCAGACGTTGTGGTGGGCATGACGAGCGTCCATATCCAAGAGATCGCGTCGCTCGTGCCCGAAGCGCGCAGTAAGACGATGTTGCTCAAGGAGATGGCCGAAACCGAGATGCCCCCATTGTGGCCCGAGGCCTCCCCCGAAGAACGTCTCCAGGGGCTGCTTATGGGCAGCCGGCCCCGATGGCGTCGCAAGCTCGATGTCGCCGATCCCATCGGACGTCCCCTGCGCATCTATGAGCGTTGTTTCTCCGAGTTGCAGAGTCCCGTTCGGATACTTGCCGACATCCTCTGTCCCGATGAGGTTCCCCCTTAATATGACTGGGTGAGGATCGCCCTTGGCTCCGATCACGCGGGCTTCGCGTTGAAGCGGTCGGTGGCGAACCATCTGATGGAGGCGGGCCACGACGTGATCGACCTGGGCACCACCTCGGAAGAGATGACGGACTATCCGGGCTACTGCGCAGCAGTGGGCCGGGCGGTGGTGGGCGGCAAGGCCGACCGGGGGATCGTCATGGGAGGCAGCGGTCAGGGTGAGGCCATCGCTGCAAACAAGGTCCGAGGCGTGCGGGCCGCACTCTGCTTAGACGAGTACACCGCTCGGTTCGCCCGGCTTCACAACGATGCGAACGTGTTGTCGCTCGGCGGGCGCATCCTGGCAGAAAGCTTCGCGCTCGCGATCGTCGACCTTTTTCTGGCAACTGGCTTCGAGGGCGGAAGGCACCAGCGGCGGATCGACCAGATCACGGAGATAGAGAACGAGGAGTGTGAGCGAGAGCGATGAGCAATCCCGGATGGTCGGACTGGCAGGCAGTGGAGAAAGTGGATCCCGAGATCGCCGAAGCGATCCTCGGCGAAGTGCGACGCGAGAACACCAAGATCGAGCTGATCGCGTCCGAGAACTTCTCGTCTCCCGCGGTGCTGGCCGCACTCGGGACGCCCCTTACAAATAAGTACGCCGAGGGATACCCCGGGAAGCGGTACTACGGTGGATGTGAGTTCGTCGATGTGGCCGAGAACCTAGCGATCGCGCGCGCGAAGGCCATCTTCGGCGCGGAGCACGTGAACGTGCAGCCTCATGCCGGCGCCCAGGCCAACCTCGCGGCGTTCTTCGCTTTCCTCGACCCCGGTGACACCTTCATGGGCATGGGCCTGGCGCAAGGTGGCCATCTCACCCACGGTTCTCCGGTGAACTTCACCGGACGGCTGTTCAAGGTCGTGTCCTACGGCGTCAGCAAGGACGACGAGCGGATCGATCTGGACGAGGTCCGGGATATCGCCAAACGGGAGCGTCCCAAGATGATCGTTGCCGGGGCCACCGCCTACTCACGCATCTGGGACTTCGCCGCCTTCCGCGCCATCGCCGACGAGGTGGGAGCGATCTTCCTCGTCGATGCTGCTCACTTCATCGGTCTTGTCGCAGGGGGCGCACATCCCAGCCCCGTCCCCTACGCAGACGTGGTCACCTGCACGACCCACAAGACGCTGCGCGGCCCCCGCGGGGCGATGATCATGTGCAAGGAGGAGCACGCGAAGGCGATCGACAAGAGCGTGTTCCCCGGGTGGCAGGGCGGACCCCTGATGCATTCCATAGCCGCGAAGGCGGTTGCCTTTGCCGAAGCTGCTACCGATGAGTTCCGCGAGTACAGCCACCAGATCGTGGCGAACGCCCAGGTGATGGCTTCGGCGTTGACCGAGCACGGCCTGCGGATCGTTTCGGGAGGGACCGACAACCACCTGATGTTGGTGGACCTCAGACCGGTCTCGCTCACCGGCAAAGAGGCTGAGGCGCGGCTCGACGATGTCGGCATCACCGTTAACAAGAACGCGATCCCGTACGACCCCGAGAAGCCCTTTATCGCATCGGGCATCCGGCTCGGGACTCCCGCCATCACGACAAGCGGGATGAGAGAAACAGAGATAGAGACAGTCGCCGAGCTGATCGCCAAGGTGCTCAAAGACGACTCCGAGGCGACGAAGGCGGACGTCCGCCGCCGGGTATCCGAGCTGACCGAGCGCTTCCACCCCTACCCCGACTTCCACGGCTAGAACTGTCGTGACTCGAGGCATGCACCCGTGACCCCCTACCTGGTGGTCGGCCTCGTTGCCCTTGTCATCACATTCGTGACGACACCGATCGTCCGTTGGTTCGCGCTGAAGATCGGTGCTGTCGATCAGCCCAGCGATCGCAAGGTGCACGCGGCCCCCACGCCTACCCTCGGCGGGTTCGCGATCTTCCTCGGGATATTGGGAGCCGGTGCGGCGGCCAGCATGCTTCCGACCTTCAAGATCCAATTCACGCAATCTTCCGAACCTTTGGGCATCGCCGCGGGGGCCGTGATCATCTTCGCCCTCGGAGCGGTAGACGATCTAAGAGACCTTCCGGCCCCCGTGAAGCTGGCAGGACAGGTGTTCGCAGCGGGCATCCTCTTTCTCGCCGGCGTGAAGATGCAGTACCTGATGCTGCCGATCCACAACGGAGCGTTTGCGCTCAGTGACGACGTGTCCGTTCTGGTGACGGTCATCTGGATCGTGGCGATGATCAATGCAGTCAATCTGGTCGACGGGCTCGACGGCCTCGCCGCCGGCATCGTTGCCATCGCGTCGTCGGCGTTCTTCGTCTACACCGCACTGCTGTTCCGCCAGGGGGTGTTGAACCAAGCCTCCTCGGCTCCCCTCATCACGATCATCCTCGTGGGGGCCACGCTCGGTTTCCTGCGCTACAACTTCTTTCCCGCCAAGGTCTTCATGGGCGACTCGGGTGCCATGTTGCTGGGCCTGGTCCTGGGGGCGGCGACCATCACAGGCATCGGCAAGATCGCGCCAGGCCCGTTGCCCTCGGCGGTCTTCCTTGCCTATTTCCCTCTCTTGATACCGCTCCTGGTGATCGCCATCCCCCTGCTGGACGGGGTGTTCGCTGTCATCCGGCGGGCGCGCCGGGGCCGCAGCGTCTTCGTTGCCGATAAGGAGCACATCCATCACCGCCTTATGGACCTCGGCCACGGCCATCGCCAGGCGGTGATCGTTATGTACGTGTGGTCTGCGCTGGCCGCGGGGGCCGCGCTGGCATTCACTTTCCTACACCGTTCCGAGATCATCTTCGGGCTGCCCGTTGCGGTGTGCGCCATCGTCCTCTACACCTTGTTCCCAGTGCTCACCAAGGCGGTCCAGAACCGCACGACGCCCTGAGCCTGTCGATAGCGCACAGCTGTGGCGACCCTTGATCGTCCACCTGGGGTCGAAGTGCCTGTGCCGGTAACGAGCTCGCCAACATGTGACCGCCGGGCTCTGACCTCGGGGAAGTGGGTCGGAAGGTAACCCAGCCCGGATGACGGTCCGGGGATCTGGGGCCGGGAAGGCAGCCCGGAGGTAACTGAGCCCAAGAAGAAGCGGTTGCCGACTTTGTGAAAATTTTCACAAAGTCCGGTGTTTTGGGTTAGGATGACCGCCTCCCAAGCCAGCAAGGGGGCAATCCTCAGGTGAACGACCGACCGAAATACGGCGACCTCTCCTGGGGACAGGACTTCGGCAGAGGTATGTCGCTGTCCTTGGCTTTTGCCGGGATCTTCGTGCTGGGCTGGGCGATTGGGCGGTTCGTGGACCACTGGTTGGGGACCGCTCCGTGGGGTCAGTTAGTGGGGTCGTTGCTGGGGTTCGCCCTCAGCTTCGTCACCGTTCTCTATGCAGTTCAGACCTATTGGGGCGAGGGCTCGGGCACCTCGCAGAGAGGGGAGCGGGGGCAGTGATCGAGCTTGAGATGGTCCGCCGGATGGTGTTCCGCGGCCTGCTGATCTCACCCGTCGTCATCGCGGTGCTGGCCGCATTCGGCGGCTTCCGCTACGGGGTTTCCGCTGCCGCCGGCCTCGCCATGACGCTTCTCAATCTGTGGCTCTCGGCCCGCATCATCGGGGGCGTTGCCGAGAAGAACCCCGAGCTCCTTCTCCCTGCCGGTCTGGCCACCTTCACACTTGGCTTGCTCCTTCTAACCGGCATCGCCCTGGGGCTGCGGGCTACCAACCTCGTTTACTTTCCTGTGACCGGTGTGGTCCTCGTGGGCAGCCATCTCCTTCTCGTGCTGTGGGAAGCGGCCGGCGCCTACGACCATGCCGACCAGAGCAGAGCCGCTACCGCCGAGACAAGGAGCTGACGAAAAAGGGATGCCAGTAGCCCTCGACCTCAACGTCAACGAGCTGTTCTTCTGGAAGGCCGTCGCATTCGGCGGCACGCCCTTCGCCATCAACCGGGTTGTCCTTCTGATGATGGTGTCGTCTCTGCTGTGCCTGGCGTTCTTCTTTTTGGGCTCCAGACGACGGGCGATCGTACCCAAGGGCTTTCAGACTCTTGCCGAGACGGGCTACTTGTTCGTACGCAATCAGATCGCCATCGATGTGATCGGACCGGAAGAGGGGCCGAAGTACGCCAGTTATCTGACCGCTCTGTTCTTCTTCATCTTCTTTGGAAACTTGCTCGAGATCATCCCGTTCTTCAATTTCCCTGTGAACTCGCGCATGGCGATCCCTGCGTTACTCGCCGGGATCACCTACATCTTGTTCAACTTCATAGGGATCAAGAAGCAGGGCTTCCGCCACTACGTCGGCGGCACCCTCTTCCCACCCGGCGTGCCGCTCGCCATCAAGCCGATCCTCGCGTTGATCGAGCTCTTTTCCGTATTCGTTATCAGGCCGCTCACCCTGGCCATCCGGCTCCTTGCCAACATGATGGCCGGCCACGTGCTGCTGACTATCTTCTTCCTCTTCAGTGCCGAGTTCGTTGTTCTGAAGCCGTCGCTGCCGCTTGGCATCATGACCGCGGCGGTGGGGGCCGTGCTCATCGTGTTCGAGATGTTGGTCATCAGCATCCAGGCCTACATCTTCACGATGCTCACGGCTTTCTACATAGCGGAGGCGATCCACGGACACGGA
>JAXDJR010000004.1:0-3258 GCA_034667545.1 Actinomycetota bacterium | reverse complement strand
GCTGGCCAACCGTGAAGGCCGCGGCACCCTCGTGACTGCCGACGACCGATCCATCCCGCTCCAGGATGATGCCGGGCTCGGCCCCGACCCGATCGGCAAGCCAGCCGCGGGTGTCCCCGTCCGGAATGAAGCAGATGTCGTGGGAATCCGGCTTGCTCGCGACGCTGAAACCGCGCTCGGCGGCCTCGGCCCGCACCTCCGCCTTCGACGGGGTCGCGCCGAGCGGGAACATCGAGTGGGCGAGCTGCTCGGCCGTGAGCACTCCGAGCACATAGGACTGGTCCTTCGCCCAGGCGGCGGCCCGATGCAGTTCCCGGTTGCCGTCGGCATCGGTGAGGACGGACGCGTAATGGCCGGTGGCGACGGCGTCGAACCCGAGGTCGATTGCCTTCTCAAGCAACGCGGCAAACTTGATTCGCTCGTTGCAGCGCATGCACGGGTTGGGGGTGCGGCCGGCCGAGTATTCGGCGATGAAGTCGTCGACGACGTCGAGTTTGAAGCGTTCGGAGAAGTCCCACACGTAGTAGGGAATGCCAATGATGTTCGCGGCCCGCTGGGCATCCATCGAGTCTTCGATCGTGCAGCAGCCGCGCGCCCCGGTTCGGAGCGTTCCCGGCATCCGGCTGAGCGCAAGATGAACGCCAACCACATCGTGGCCGGCATCTACCGCTCGAGCCGCGGCCACCGCGGAGTCGACGCCGCCACTCATTGCCGCCAAAACCTTCATGTCTCAAGTCTAAGCGAGGCCGTTTCGAGCCGACCGGGCAAACAAGACCGCGAACTATGGCAGGTCGGGGCTTGCCAACTGCAGCGACACCACCGACTGATTCGGCACGCGCGGGTCGCCGCTCAAAACGAGGAACCACGAGGTCTTCACGTCGGAGCCGCTCGAAAGCGTGACTATGTGGACGCTGCTCTGATCCTGCGCCTGAAGCTGCGACCAGCCGGACGCCACAAGCTTCTGCGCGATGGACTTCGCGACGAGGACCGGATCGACGGTTGGGTCGATCGTGATGTGACGAAGCACGCCGTAGTACGAGCCGGCACCGGCGGTCGCCGGCACAAGCTGATCGGTGTTGGCCACGTGAACGACGATATTCGTTGGCAACAACGCGCCGATCGCGTCGGCCAGCCGCAGAGACTCCGCCTGCGCGGTTGCGGCGGTGAACGACGACGGGAACCTGGACTTAAGCGTCGGATCGGCCGGCACGCTCTCCGTGGGAGTCGGCGAGGGGACGGTCGTTGGCGTCCCTGAGGTGCACGCGGTCAGCGCACCGACGACGATCGTCACCGCCACGGCGAGCGCCGCGATCCTTCTAGCCACGGGCGACCGCCGAGGCATCGGCAGCACTGCCGGTCGAGGCGTCGTCGGCCGAGCGGTACGCGACATCGCGGCCGCTCAATCCCGCGCGGCGTGCGCGGGAAAACGCCCCAGGCAGGGCGGCAAGAAACGCGTCGACATCAGCCTCAGTGGTGGAGTGCCCAACGGTGATGCGGAGAGCTCCGCGAGCTTCCACCTCGGTCAGACCCATCCCAAGCAGCACATGCGATGCCTCCGGAATACCCGCCCGGCAGGCCGATCCGGTGCTCACGGACACCCCCGCCGCGTCGAGCAGGAAGAGCAGCGAATCGCCCTCGCAGCCCGGAAAGGTGAAGTGCGCGTTGTTGTCGAGCCGGTCATGCGGATCCCCGCGCAGCTGCGCCTCTGGCACCGCGGCACGCACTCCCGCTATGACCCGATCCCGCAATGAAGCGAGCGATGGCGTCTCGTGTTGGGCCGCGGCCGCGAACGAAATGGCGGCCGGGGCGTCCTGAGTGCCGGATCGTACGTCACGCTGCTGACCGCCGCCGTGGATGAGTGGAACGAGCGTCGTGGAACGATCGACCACGAGAGCCCCGATGCCGAGGGGTCCACCGATCTTGTGAGCCGACACCGAGAGCGCGGCGAGGCCGCTCGCGGAAAAATCGATCGGCAGGTGCCGGTAGGCGGAGACCGCGTCGGCGTGGACGGGGACGCCACGAGCGTCGGCGAGGGCAACGACGTCGCTGATCGGCTGAATGGTTCCCACCTCGTTGTTCGCCCAGAGCAGGGTGATCAGGGCGACGTCGTCCCGCTCATCGAGCGCCGCAGCAAGCGCGGCCAGGTCAACCCGGCCGACGACATCGAGGGGAATCCACTGGATGACGGCGCCCTCATAGCGCTCGAGCCACTCGACCGTGTCGATGGTCGCGTGGTGTTCACCCCTCGGAACGAGAATTCTCGGCCGCGAAGGTGTGCGATTCCCCGAGCCGAGGGGGGTGCGCCCAGTCTGGTCGGAGGCGCGACCGCCGGCACCGGTGGGATCGTTTCGCGCCCAGTACAGTCCCTTCACGGCGAGATTGATCGACTCGGTTCCCCCGGAGGTGAATACCACCTCAATGGGAGCGCAGCCGAGCGAGGCGGCAACGCGTTCGCGCGCTTCCTCGAGCATTCGCTTGGCGTTCTGCCCCTGAGTGTGGATGGATGACGGATTCCCTACGATCCCGAGCGCCGACGTGTACGCCGCGATGGCCTCGGGAAACATGGGTGTCGTCGCGGCATGGTCGAGATACACCGCCACGACCAATACCTCCTGAACAAGCGGACTCTCCGGAGTCTCTACTCTAGAACCCATGCCTGAGATCGATCCATTTAGCGAGCTCGGCGTGCGTGCAACGTCCTCCGGCGGCAGAATACGGGTCTGGTCGGCCAACGCGACCGCTATTGAACTGTGCCTGTTCGACGCCGCCGATCCGGCAAGGATCACCTCGAGCGTCCAACTCGTCAAGGACGGCGACAACGTGTGGACGGCCGACTCTTCAGGCCTGACAGCCGGAGCCCGCTATTCGCTTCGGGCCGACGGCCCAACCGGTCCGACGCATCGGTTCGATCCGCGGCTACACCTTCTCGACCCGTATGCCAGGGGCCTGGTGGAAACGGCATCCGGTCGCTGGCTCGCTCAGGTTCAGGATGGCACGTTCAATTGGGCCGGCGCGACGAAGCCCGCGGTTCCGCTCGACCACACCGTGATTTACGAGGCGCACGCGAGGGGCTTCTCCCGGCTCAATCCCGCGACTCCGGAGGAATTGCGGGGCACGTACGCCGGGCTTGCCCACGAGTCGACCATTGGTTACCTGAAGGATCTGGGCGTCACCAGCATCGAGCTGCTTCCCGTGCATCAATTTGTGAGCGAGCAGCGCCTGATCAGGCAGGGGCTGAGCAACTACTGGGGCTACAAC
>JAXDJR010000003.1:0-14572 GCA_034667545.1 Actinomycetota bacterium | reverse complement strand
AGCGCTATGTCTGACAGGACCAGGATCTTGGGCTGGGTCATCTCGTCCATGGCATAGCGCAAACCCTCGCGTCCGACGCCGGAATCCTTCATTCCCCCGTATGGCATCTGATCTGCTCTCCACGACGAAACGTCGTTTGCGATCACACCACCTACCTCGATGTCGCGGTGGGCGAGCATCAAGAGCCGCACGTCAGAAGTAAATATCCCGGCCTGAAGACCGTATTTGGTGTCGTTCACATCGGCGATAGCGGACTCGAAATCGTCGTAGGTCTCAATGGTCGTCACCGGGCCGAATATCTCCTCAGAGCGCACCTTCATGCGAGGCTGCGTCTTGCCGAGCACGGTAGGCAGGTAGAACGGGTCCTCACGCTTTCCGCCGGTCAAGATCTCGGCCCCCGCTTGCACCGCCTCGTCCACCCAGGCAGAGACACGCTCGAGCGAGTCATGGTCGATGAGGGGGCCGACGTCGGTGTTCGGGTCCATCGGGTCGCCGGTCTTTAGCTTCTCCACCTCGTCGATCATCCGGCCGGTGAACTCGTCGGCCACACTCGAATGCACCAATACGCGCTGCACCGAGATGCAGGACTGACCGGCTTGGTAGTAACCACCGTAGGCGATGCGCTGGGCGGCCTTATCGAGGTCGGCGTCGGAATGCACGATCACGCCTGCGTTACCTCCCAGCTCCAACGTGATTGCCTTTTTGGGTGACCGTTCGCGCAGGCTCCATCCGATCTCGGTAGAGCCGGTGAAGGTGATCTTGGCGAAGCGGTCATCCGCCGCCAGGTCGCCGGCTTTGGAGCCACCCACGGGAAGGATGGAACACATAGCAGGAGGGAGGTCCGTCTCGGAGAAAAGTTCGCCCAGGAGCAGCGCTCCAAGGGGGGTCTTGGTCGCCGGTTTGATCACGATGGGAGCTCCCACGGCGAGCGCCGGGGCCATCTTGTGGGCGACCAGGTTCACCGGAAAGTTGAACGGGGCGATGGCCAGGACAGGTCCCAGGGGGAAGCGTCGCACTAAGCCAAGCCGGGCCCCGAGCGACGCTTCGGTGTCGAACCTCATGATGGTCCCGGATTCTCGGCGACACTCCTCGGCCGCCCATCGGAAGGTAGAGATCCCGCGCGCGGCCTCGACCTTTGCCCACTTGATCGGTTTTCCGCCCTCGCGGGCAATCACTTCGGCGACCTCGTCAGCCCGCTCTTCGAGGCGGTGGGAGATGTGCATCAGCGCGTCGGCTCGCCGATGGACCGGCAGCTTGCGGGTCTCGTCGAAGACGTCGGCAGCGGCTGCCACCGCAGCTTCAGCGTCGGCGTCGGAAGGTGACGCCACCGAGGCCACAACGCTGTCGTCGTACGGGCTTTTGACATCGAAGGTGGTCGCGTTCGACCGCCACTCTCCAGCGATCAGGTAAGGCTTAGTTTCGGCCATGGCTCCCCTCCGGACTCGGGTGGATGCGCCAAATCTACGCTGTCGTGCGAGGCCGGAAGTCCGCGTCGAGCGGGGCGGGCTGACTGCCGCGCCATGATCCATCAGGGCGGGAGCCCCGTTCGGGGGCCGGACCTTAGGGCTCTCACAACGCGTCGTCGATCTGAAAGCCCGGCCTGCTGCCGCTGTTAGGCTCCCAGGCCATGGCAGACGGTAAGCAGAAGAAGGTCACTCAGAAGCTCACTCTCGACGTCTATCTGACCGCGGCCGACGGAAAGGTCCGTAAGACGCACGCCGGCGAGGTGCGGCGGTTGCAGAAGCTGGGTTTTCGGGAGACGAGCCGCAAGCTGGGTAACCGGGAAGACCACGTCAAGTTGAATCTGGAACGCGAGATCGAGCGCTACCCCGGCGTGCCCCTTCCAGCTGTTCCTCCATATATCCAGTAGGACTGTCTTCTCCACAACTCCTCGTATCCTTCTTCGCCCCTCGATCTCCAACACGCCGGAGGGACCGCCCTCAATCTTCTTCTTGTCCACGTGCGTAATACCTGTGGCCGGTTGATCAGAGCTGAGGAGGCGACAGACATGACAAGGCGATTGAGTTGGTTCATGGTGGTAGGCGCGGTGGGACTCATGGGAGTCGCCTGCGGCAGCAACACCAACGGCGGCGGCACCACGGCCGCGGCAGGCGGAACGAGCTTTTCCATAATGAGCCCTTCCAACGGCGCCAAGGTCACAGAGCCGTTCACGGTCCAGGTCAATTCGAGCGCCACGCTGGGGCCGACCTCTAGCGGGAATGACCACTATCACTTGTATTTCGACGGAAGCCAGGCGAACTACTCGGTCTGCACGTCGGCGACATGTCAGGTCACCGGTCTGTCTCCAGGAAAGCACGTGATCGAAGCTTCCTTGCGGCACGCCGACCATTCCGACGCGGGCCCCAAGGACACCATCACAGTCACCGTCGGTGGCGGTGGTGGCGGCAACGGCGGTGGAGGCGGCGGTGGAGGCGGCTACTAGGCCTCAGAAGATGGCCGGCATGCAGAGGTACGCGCGCCGAACACGGTGGTTCCACGCGGGGGTGTATCTCTTTACCTTCGTGGCCCTCGGCACCGGCCTATGGATCGACTTAGGCCAAGAAGGCCGCGCGAGCTTTCTTGCGCGGCTTTTGAACAGGCCGGACATCGTGATCCACGAGGACGCCGGCTGGGTCCTCGCCGGCCTCACAGTCGCCGCTGTCATCTTTGGTTTCCGGGGCATCGCGACTTTCGTTGTCGAGTCTTTCCGCTACCGCCGCGGGGATGCTGCCTGGCTCTGGGGATGGCCGAAGGCGGCTGTCACCGGTAAGTTTCGGAGGCACGACGGGCACTTCGACCCGGGACAGCGGATCGCGAACCTTCTCCTGGCCGGGGGCCTTCTGGTGTTGATCGCTTCGGGCATCGCATTGGTATTCGTGCACGGAGGACTGCTGTTCGTGCGGCTGGCGTTCATCCACCGCTGGACGACGTACTTGCTTGCACCGATCATCGCCGGCCACATCATCGTCGCGTCCGGTCTTCTGCCCGGCTATCGCGGTGTGTGGCGATCGATGCATTGGGGGGGCCGGGTCAGGACCGAGACCGCCGCGCGCCTCTGGCCGGAATGGCTGGACGAACAAGCACCTAGCTCTGCCGGTCCCTCTGCCGTGCCATTGACCCCCCAGACCCCCGAGCCCGATCAGCTACCGGTCACCGGGGAAGAGGCGCGCTGAGAGCTTTGCGCGTTTGTGGATCGTCGCTGATGTAGCGGTAGCCGGCAAGAGGTCAGACTGCGCTGCGGAAAAACTCGAAAGTCATCGACCGATCCTAGGGTGGAGGCTTCTAGACTCTGGCGCGTGGACCTCGAACGTGCACACATCTTCCGGTTGCTTGAAACGGCCGACAACTTCGTGAAGTACGCAACACCGGCCAATCAGCAGCGAGCCGCGGAGCGAGCTAGCGATCGCTACCAACGCGCACTGGAGCTGGCAGAGCACAAAGGGGACGCTGCCCTCATCGAGCAGGTCCGGATCCGTATGGAGGATCTAGAGCGACGAAAGACCGAGCCCACAACCTCGACGATGAACGGCGGAGCGGATACCGGTATCGCCACGGAGACGATCGGCCTCGGATCCCCTGTCCTCCAGCTCGCCATCCATCCAAAGAGCAGCGTTGACCGACGGGTCCCACCTGGGCAGCGGGTTACGCGTGGCTGGCCGGTGCTCCACGAAGGGTCGATCCCCCGCTTCGACAGACAGTCGTGGCGCCTCACGGTGCGCGGGGCTTGCAAGCAAAGCTACGAGATGACCTACGACCAACTGCGGGCGTTTCCCAACGTCGAACTTCGATCTGATTTCCACTGTGTGACAGGTTGGACCAAGCTGGACAACCTCTGGCGGGGCGTGCAGACGAAGCTGCTCATGCAACGGGCAGAGCCGGCCCCCGACGCGTCGCACGTTCTCGTTCATGGCGAGCACGGTTACTCGGCCAACCTGCCGCTCGAGGTGCTCCTAGACGAAGCCACATTGGTCACCTGGTCGCACGATTCGCACGATCTAACCCCCGAGCACGGCTTTCCACTGCGTTTGCTGGTAGCTGGGCTGTACGGATGGAAGAGCGTCAAGTGGGTGCGGAGTCTCGAACTGCTGACCCACGACCAACGAGGTTACTGGGAGACCCGCGGATATCACAATCACGCAGACCCGTGGCTCGAAGAGCGCTACTCGTATCAAGAGGGCTAGGACCGATGGGAACGACACTCGGTTTCGGTTTCCGCGTCGGGCACTGGACGGACGACAACGCGCGCACCGGGTGCACGGTGGTGCTGCCTCCGCCGGGCAATGTGGCTGCGTGTGACATCCGTGGTTCCTCTCCAGGCGAGCGCGAGCTGGCCGCCTTACACGTGGACCGCAGGCTCACAGAGGTGCACGCCGTGTTGCTGACCGGAGGCAGCGCATTCGGCCTCGCTGCCGCCGATGGCGTCATGGCCTGGCTCGAGAACAAAGGGATCGGGTATGCCACCGGGGGCGGGGTCGTTCCCATCGTGCCTGCCGCCGTTATCTTCGACCTGAAGGTGGGCGGAAAGACGCTGCGCCCCGGAGCAGCAGCAGGGCAGGCGGCGTGCGAAGCCGCCTCCGAAGATGAGGTCGCCACCGGCAGGGTCGGGGCCGGCACGGGAGCCACAGTCGGAAAGTGGGCGGGGCGGGAGCATGCGGCCCCCGGCGGGCTCGGCATCGCCCAAGCGAACTCTGGATCGCTTCGGGTGTCGGCGCTTGCGGTGGTCAACGCGGTCGGCGACGTCATAGCACCCGACGGCTCGGTGCTGCAGGGCACCACCAACCCGCAACCCACCTACGAGCGACCGGCTCCTGTCTCCGGTGCTCCGACCAATACGGTCCTTGCTTTCGTAGCGGTCCAAGGCGGCCTTGGCAAGAGGGAGGTCAGGTTCCTTGCGGCCCGGGGATCTGACGGGATCACTACCTCGATAAGGCCCGCGCATACTCGTTACGACGGAGATGTGGTGTTTGCAGTGGCTGCCCCGGGACCGTCTCTGGACGACGGGGCGGTCGACGTCCTCGGCCACCTTGCAACCGAGGCCGTCGCCGCGTCCATCCGAGCCGCCGTCAGGGAGCCGTGACCACGCATCTCCGCACACACTCCGCGGTCGCGATCCGAGCGTTTCCGAACCCGCCCTTGCAGCGTCTGCTGGCAAGGGGGCTGCCCCTAGGCGACGTGCGTGATGTAGTCGTCGGTCAGCTCAACCAAGTCGCCAACGACATCCGCCGCGCCTTCGAAGCCGTCGTCGGCGAGGCGGTCCCGCAACCCGGCCAAGGTGCTGGCGAGCAATACGATCACGAGGTCACCCAGGTCGGGAGCGCTTTGCGCTTCGCGCCTCATGCGCCTGACCTCCCTGACTTCTGCATCACGTCGGGGTGCTTGGCCCAGTAGTGACGGCGAACCGCCGGACCGATGCCCCATCCTTGGGGCACGCGGATGGCGTTCCCACACGTGCGGCAGTGCGGCGTGGTGCTCTTCCTGCCGCCTTTCATGCTCTCGCGTGCACGTGGCACGACGATCACCTCCAAGCGGCCCTTGGTTGCGCGACATCGAGGATGCTAGAGGGGGGATACGACAGTTCAGCCCGCTCACTCACACCGAAGAGCCACTCCCTATGCAGCGATCTCGATGAGACGCACTCGAGCCGAAGGAGAGGGGGCCGCCTTGGGCGCCGCCAAGCCGAGCTCCAGAGCGGCCCCGTGAAGGCGGAGCCGTTTCGGCAACAGACCTCCTGGGTACGTACGGGTCCGACGGAAAGGAGGCGAAATGAGCGAAGAGGACAAGGCTAAGAACAGCGCACAGCAGATGAAGGGGAACATCAAAGAGAAGGTTGGGTCCGCTACCGGCAACGAGGACCTCGAAGCCAAGGGCAAGTCCGATCAGGCCAAAGGCAATCTGAAGCAGGCCGGCGAGAACATCAAGGACGCATTCAAGAGCACCGAGTAGATAGCTCTCTAGAACAGAAAGCCGCTCGCCTTCCGGCGGGCGGCTTTTCTTATTGCACCCTGCCGCATTGGCCTACTCCCCTACTACCTCCAGGGCTGGACCCGGAGGAGCGTTCAAGCCAGGTGCATCGTCGTCATAAGCGAGCTCGACCACCTGCTCGAGCTTGTCCTGGAACCGATTCAGCTTCCGAGAACCCTCTTCATACTTCGAGCGGGCATTACCAAGGTGTTTGCCGAGAACCTCGTACTCCGTGGCGAAACGCTCCATGTCCTGTTGCAGACGGCCGCAGAAATCGAGGATCCGCTGTGCGTCCTCTTCGATCTGGAAGCACTTCAGCCCGTACAGGATCGTCTGGAGATACCCGTACATCGTGAGCGGTGACATCGGCACGACGTGAGACTCGATAGCCACCTCCCACAAAGGCCGCCCACGGTGTCCTAGCCGGAGCATCTCGGCATAGACCCCTTCGGCGGGCACGTACATGACCGCGAAGTCGAAGGTTCCTTCGTCAGGGACCACGTAGCGCTTGGCAACGTCACCGATGTGGGTAGCGACGTCCGCAGCGAAGGCAGATTCAGCTCGTGCGCGCTCTCTATCATCGACCGCTTCGCACATCCGGGTGAAGTTGGACAAGGGGAACTTGGAATCGATGCACACCTTCTTTCCACCCGCGCGAACGATCGCATCGACGATCACGCCTGAGCTGAATCGGTGCTGGCAGTCGTAGCCGGTCGGCGGGAGCACCTGGCGAAGGAGTTCGCCCAACATGGCCTCGCCGATGCCTCCGCGCGCCTTCGGCGGCTTGAGAAGGTCTTGCAGGGTCGTGAACTGTCCGGCCTGCTCGGCCACTGCCGAGGTCGCCTGACGGATCTCGCCCAGACTGTCGAAGATGCTGCGTGCAAGGTCAGTGCTCGCGGTCTGACTCTGAAACATCCGCGAATCGATGCCTTCTAACCTGTTGCTCAGAAGCGACGTGTCCGAGCTGAATCGCTCCGATAGGTGGCTTACCGCCTGATGGAGGCTCGCTAGCTCTCCAGCCGTCTCCTCTTGGAGCGCCTGAGCGCGCGATGCTGCAACTCCGGCGTCGGTCCGTGCCTTGACGAGAGCGACCGCGAGAGCGACCCCGCAGGCGGCCACGAGCACTGCAGCGAATATCACCATGACATCGACCTTAGAGGTGGGGTGCGACAAGTTTGAGGATTTCGAGACCGGGCTACCCTTGATCGATGACTAGCTACGAGCGCCTCAGCGTTCTCGACGAGCTCTTCTTGCACCTGGAGGGGCCCAACACCCACATGCATGTGGGTGGAGTGGCGCTGTTCGAAGGGCCCGCTCCATCGTGGCAGGAGGCCCTCGACGGCGTGGCCTCTCGCTTGCACCTGGTTCCCCGCTTCCGGCAGAAGCTTGCAACCGTTCCCTACGGATTGGGCCGCCCGGTGTGGGTAGACGACCCCCACTTCAACCTCAGCGGCCACCTGCGGCGAACCGCCCTGCCACCGCCCGGTGACACTGCAACGCTCAAGCAGCTCGTCGCACAGATCATGTCGCAGCAGCTCGACCGCGCCAAACCACTCTGGGAGATGTGGTTCGTGGAGGGCCTGGCGGACGATCGGTTCGCGGTGATCTCGAAAACCCATCATTGCGTTGTGGACGGTGTCTCGGGGACCGACATCATGTCGGTATTGATGGATACCGGGCCACGAATGCGTCAGGGCCTCTCACCAAGCTGGGATCCCGGCTTGGAGCCGACCTCAGATCAACTGCTGGCAGACGCAGTGGCGGAGCGCCTAACCTCGCCAGCGGACCTGTGGCGTTCCGTGCAGTCTGCGCTCATGGATCGTGACAATCTTCCGGGCAGGATCATTAGTGGCGCGCGAGCATTGGCTGCCTTTGTGGGCGGCTCGCTTGATTTCGCTCCCCCGTCGTCACTCAATCAGCCGATCGGACCGGATCGCTGCTTCGAAACCGTGCTGGCGGACCTCGATGGATTCAAGCGGATCAAAAACAGCTTGGGAGGCACGGTGAATGACGTCGTTCTCGCCGTCGTCGCGGGCGGCCTTGGCCACCTGCTGAGAGCACGCGGTGAACTCACCGAGGGCCTCGAGCTGCGGGCAATGGTCCCAGTGTCGGTCCGCGCACAGGAACCGCGCCAGGCTGGCAATCGGTTGGCGGCGTTATGGGCCCGTCTGCCCGTTGGCGAGGAAGATCCCGTGAAAAGGTTCTTGTCGGTCACCGACGGTATGAGGGACCTCAAACGGTCGGGCCAATCTGTCGGAGCCCAACTGCTCACCCGGATCGGTGAGTATGCCCCACCCACCGTGCTTGCCCAAGCGTCGAGGATCGTCGCACGGCAACGCGCCTACAACCTCGTGGTCACCAACGTGCCCGGCCCCCAGTTCCCCCTCTATCTCCTGGGCCGTCAGATGCAAGAGGTGTATCCGGTCCTGCCCCTCTCAGACAACACCACGCTTGGTGTAGCCCTGTTGTCCTACAACGGAACGATCGGCTTCGGCTTTCTCGGCGACCGAGACACCGCCCCCGACCTCGCGATGTTGGCGGAGGGAGTCGAGAAATCGATAGCCGAACTGATGGCCGCGGCGGCCTAGAAGTTCAGGAGTCGCGGTCCGTGAGGTACGCATCGAGCCGGCGGCACACTTCGATAGCGCGGCGCTCCAGCTCGTCGTAACGCCCTTCTGCGGCGACGTTGGGATCGAACACCGACGCGGCGAATCCAACCAGCTCCGCGCCGGCATCGAGGTAACCGAGGTAGTTCTCCGCGGTGAGGCCCCCGGTTACGAGGATGGGTGTACCGCTAAGGGGGCCGAGCACCTGCGCGATGTAGTTCGGTCCGCCGAGACTCTCACCCGGAAAGACCTTGACCCAGTCGGCACCGGCGCGTCTCGCTGTGAATATCTCCGTCGGGGTGGAAGCGCCGATGGCCACAGGCATCGACAGCTCGTGGGCTGCTTCGACCACATCAGGCGCAACGATCGGCGTCACGATGAACTCCGCTCCCGCGTCGTACGCCTGCTTGACCTGGTCGGCGTCCACGATCGTGCCGGCTCCCAAGATCGAGTCGGTTCGGCCGGCCAGATCCGCCATGGCATCGGTGGCGTCGGGGGTGTTCATGGTGATCTCGACTGCCTCGAAACCACCTCGGACGGCGGCGCCTACGCCCTCGACCGCCTGTTCGGCGGAATGTGTGCGAAAGATCGCGATCGCAGTTGCCTCTCGCAACCGCTCGCTGCGGTCCTGGAAGAGCTTGGCATTCATCGGTGCAGGCTACTAAACGGGCCTGCCAACCCTCGCCCGGCCCGAAACGCGATCAGCGAGCTCCGCCTGATGCGATCCGTGACATACCGTCCTCGCCCTTCTCCAGCACGATCTGGTCCTCGATCCGGTCGCGCAACGCAGGAACGTGTGAGACCAGGCCGATGAGCCTGCCTTCGCCCACGATCCGCTCGATCCCGTCCATGGCGAGATCGAAGGACTCCGGATCCAGAGTCCCGAATCCCTCATCCAAGAAGAAGCACTGCAGTCGTCCACCCGCGCGGGTGACTACCTCGGCGAGGGCAATAGCCAGAGCGAGAGAGGCAAGAAAGGTTTCGCCACCCGACAAGGTGTCAACGCTTCGACGTTTGTCTGCATCTAACTCGTCAACGACTTCGAGGTCGTTCTTGTCATCCAGCTCGAGCCGGTAGCGATTACTCGTCATCGTGTGCAGACGCTCCGAACCGAGTTCGAGAAGGAGCCGGGTGCGCTCTTCCAAGAGGAACGCGATGAACTGTTGGGCGGTGAGGTCGGTGGCCAGGACCTTGAACAAGCCCTGCCGCGCTTTCACCGTCTTTTCCTCCCTGCCGAGCTCCTTGGAGCGCGCAAGCTGCTTCTCCGCGGTGGCCGCCTCGTTCCTCGCGACCTCGGCAGCCGAGCGGGCGTCCGCGAAGACCGACTCGATCACAGACTCTGGCGCCAGGCCCAGCTCCGAGCGCAATCCCTGCAGCAACCGTTGCGCGTTTGTTAGATCGGTGTCGCTCGAACGCAGCGCTACCCTTGCCTCCTCGATCCGCCTCTCCAACTCGTCCCGAAGCGTGATTCGGTGGACGGTGAGCGACTCAGAGCTCCCGTCCATCGCAGGGGCCGGCAGGTCGAGCTGGGCGAACAGCTCAATGAGCTTGTGACCCTGCTCTCGATACCGCTTCTCGAACGCCTTGGAGTCGCTCTCGAGCTTTTCTACGCGAGCCCGCTGTTTGGCAACTGCTTCCCGGGTCGCATCGACGAGCGTGCGGGCTGCCTTGATCTGGCCGAGGCGCGCTTCTATCTCATCCAGCGACACGCCCGTTGATCCGAACACCATGGTCAGCTCTCGCTGATACCGGTCAAACTCTTGCTCCAGCGTGGCAAGAGAACGGGAGCTTGATTGCAGGGCGGCATCGAGCCTGCCCGCTTCGAGCGCCGCGGCTCGCTCGCCCGCAACGGCCACGGTTTGAGCCTTAACCGCCTCCTCTCGCAGGCGCTCGATTTCGTCGAGCTCTGCTGGCGGTTCTCCTGAAGGCACCTCGAGCACAGTTTGCGCGCACACCGGGCACGGCTCGCCCGGGACCAGAACCGCGCGGAGGTCATGCGCCGCATGCCTCTGCCGAAGCGCCAGCTGCTGCTCACTTATCGTTCGCAGAGCTTCGCTGGCGTGGGACAGAAGCTGCTGCGCGCGGGCCTGGGTGGAGGCGGCCGCCTTCTGGGCGCGCGTTTCTTGGTTCCTCTGCTTGTTTAGTTCAGCGATCTGATGCGTAGCGCCGTCCCTGGCTCGCACGTGCGCCCGGGCCTCGACCAAGCCAACTTCCGATCCGATGGCCTCCTCCAGTGCCGCGCCTTGATTGAGAGCTGCACGGTGGGCTTCCTCGGCCACCCCGAGCTCGGCGGTCACTTCGCCCAAGCGCGCCTCGAACTCCTGGGCCTCGGCAGTTAGCTCTTCGAGCGCCACTTCGTCTGGAAGCCTGGCCGTCAACTTGGTCACGCGCACGAGGGCTGCATCCGCGTCCGTTCGTCTGCGCTCCGCATCCGAAAGATCCTTCAGAATGGCTTTCTCCTTCGGGATCGCCTGCTCGAGAGTCCTGGCGCGCGCCGACGCTTCCTTTTCCTGGCTGCGCGCCCGCTTGAGGATGAGCGCAACGTCTTCAGGGATGGCATTGCGTTCGCCCTCGATGAGCTTCAGGTCGCCTTCCAGAGAATCGCGGCGCGCCTTCGCCGCCCGCTGGAGCTCGTCGATCTGGTCGAGCCGGAAGATGCCTTTGAGGATCACTCCGCGGTCCTTAGGGGTCGCTTGGAGGAACTTCGAGAACTGGCCCTGAGCGAGAAGCACGGAAGAACAGAACGCGTCGAAGCCCAGCCCGAGCAGTTCGACCACGTGGTTGGAAACTGCGACCTCACCGGAGATCTTCTCTCCGGACGACACGTCTTGGAGGATGTGCTGGCCTGCTCCCGTTCTCCTCAAGACGCGCACGATCTCGTACTCGCGGTCGTCGATGAGGAAACGGAACTCCACGCGTGCGACATCACCGCGCGAGCAGATCAATCGCTTGACCGATCGTTGTTCGCGCGGGGTCTTGCCGTACAGCGCGTAGGAGATCGCCTCGAGGATGGAGGACTTACCCGCTCCCGTTGGCCCGACGATCGCCGTAAGGGTGCGACCCTCGAACGACAGCTCGGTGGTGTCGAGGTGGGACCTGAAGCCTGAGATCTTCAGAGATAGAGGCTTCACAACTCGATCGGCACCTCTTCGAGCAACTCCCCCAGAGCGCCGATCAGCTCGGGGGCCGGTTCCGTTCCATGCTTCTGCGCGTAGAACTCGCCGTAGAGATCGGAGACGCTGCGGCCCTCGCGGCTGGCGAGAGTGACGCTGTCGCGCTCGTACTCGGCTCGTACGTAGAGCGCGTCCGGAAGGAACTCGCGCACTTCGTCTGCCAGACCGGGACTGGGTCCGTCGGTCAGGACGTCGACGTGCAAGATGGCATCCCCGAACTCGCCGGCTCGCGCACGGAGCCCCTCGAGAGTGTCCTGAACCCTCACCAGCTTGCGCCCGCTCTTCAAGGGGATCTTGTCGATGTGCGCGCCGGGCCGCTCGGGAGCCAGGTCGATTACGAGTACGAACTTGTCCTGTCCCGACTCACCGAAGTCGAGTTGTAACGCGCTGCCGCAGTACCACGCGGGAACGGCCGCGCCGGGTGCCTCCTGACAGAGATGGATGTGGCCGAGTCCCGCGTAGTTCAGTTGCGCTGGGATGGCTTGGCCTGTCGCCATGTAAGCCTCGCCGATGTGCAGTGGTCTCTCGCTGCCGGAAGGGATCGCTCCATCGACCATGAAGTGGCCGAGCAAGACGTCCACATTGGAACCGCCGCCGTGGGCAGCCATCCATTCCGCATAGTGCGTACAGATCTTGCGCACTCTGTCGGCATACGACTTGAACCATTCTTCAGAGGGAGCGATGAAGTCCACCACATCGGATTCGTGCAGGAAGGGCAAACACGCGACCTGTGCGCTGGTCTTCCCGTCGCGCGATGGAAACCGGAGAACGCCACCCGCTTCGGGGCGCCGTGCTCGTGGCACGATCGTCACGTTCGACTTCCCCATGTGGGGTTCGAGAACCGCAAAGAGATCTCTAGAGTCGTGATTGCCTGGGATGACAACCACGGCCGCGCCCGTGTCCGCGAGACGGACAAGCGTTTGCAAGACAAGCCCGAGAGACGCGAATGGCGGCGCGGCGCGGTCGAAGAGATCACCGGTGACTGCGATCAGATCGACCTGGTGCTCCTCGGCCACTCCCACGATCTCGTCGAGGACGCTCTGCGCCTCACCGATCCTGTCGATCCGTCCCAGTTTCTTGCCGACGTGCCAGTCCGCTGTATGGAGGATCTTCAGCGCTGCACCTCTACAGACCCTCGAAGGGATCGTCCGTCTCGGCTACCTCTTCGGGGCGGGTGGCCCAGGGTGGGTAGGGGAAGGTCAGCACGGTGGGGGCAGGTATCGAGGGCTGCGAGAGGACCATCGTCCCGGGTTTCAAAAGCCGCGCCCGGGCTCTCGTCGACGGCAGCATCCAGCCGTACTCCGAGCGCTCGGCCTCTGCTGCGTCGAGGCGGCCGGACAGCTTGAGGCTGGCGTTGGCCAGGATGTCGGGGTCGACCCGCGACGCGCTCTGCTGGGCGCCGATCAACAGGATGCCGAGCGACCGGCCGCGCTGGGCGATGTCGATCAGTGTGTCCTTGATCGGCGACCATCCCTCCCTCGGGGCGTACTTGTTGAGCTCGTCGAGCAGGATCGCAGTCAGAGGGAAGCGTCCCTTACCTTCCTTCTCTCTATGCACCTGCGCGATGAGCGCACCGACGACGAACCTCTGCGCGGCCTCGTGCAAGTCGTGGATGTCGACGACCGTGACGGCCTCGCGCGACCTGTCGATCCTGCGAGATTCGCCCGCCTGAACCAGGCTTCCGATCCGCGGCAGCGCCCCATAAAGGCGGCGCATGAACGCGCCGACTGTTCCGCCGGCGGTACGCACCGTCCACGCCGGGTCGGGCTCCGATCCATCCTCTGGTTCGAGGAACTCTGCGATCGCCTCGACGAGATCGTGCAGCGAGCGCACGATCTTCTCACCGGGCAAAGGGACGACCTCGCCGGGGTCGTCCTGCAGACCGTAAGGATCGCGCAGAACTATGGCACCCGGCTCGCCCGCGACATCTCGCGCGAACCTTTGCAACTGACGGGTGGCGCGTTCGGCGATAAATGTGAGCTGCTGGCGCACATCCTGCTGCTCGGTGAACAGGAAATGCAGCAAGCCTTCATCCACGAACTCGCGTGGCGTCCAGCGATAAGCAGAGACACCTTCGGTTCGGGCAAGGCTCGCCGGGATGCCCTCACTGCCCTTGGCCGCGCGGGCCGGCGCCCAGAAGGAAACCGATGGGAACGGAACCGGATCCATCCCGAGAGCCCGCCACGCATCTTCGGCGACGAAGTTCTTGTTCGGCTTGTCGAGGAACAACAGGTCCTCGCCCTTGACGTTGAACACCAGAACGCGCAAGTTCTTGCTGCTCGAACCCATGATCTCGGGATGCGCGGTCAGGCAGCGCAGGAAGAACAGCGCGTAGGACGTCTTGGTGGCCACGCCGGAAACACCGGAGACGCTCATGTGGGCGCCCTTCGTACCGTCGAAGAAATCCACGTCTGCCCAGACAAGCTCGCCATCGCGGCTGAGGCCAACGGGCAGCGCACGGTCGCGTCCGCCCGACCGCATCTCGTCGACATACAAAGCCCGCTCGCGCTCGTCCGTCACTGCGCGATATACGGGCTCGCCCACATCGGGAGCTATCCAGATCTCGGGTATCACGCGCACGACCTGCACGGTGGCCGTCCGCGACTTCTCGGCCGGCAGCGTGCCTTCGACCGCGACGCGGAAAGTGTCCGACTCGAACGCGGTTCCCTCGTACCGGCTGAGGGTCTCGGTCACGATGCCGTAGGTCATGACTTCGCCAACCTTTGGCACCAGCGTTCGGACGAGCACGAGATCGTCTAGCTGCAGATATTCGTCCTCGCGCAGCACAACGCGGAACTCTTGTGTCGTCGTTGCTTCCGACCCCAAGACCAG
>JAXDJR010000002.1:0-8170 GCA_034667545.1 Actinomycetota bacterium | reverse complement strand
CGTGACTGACGACAAGGAGCTGCAGGGACGGGCAGCTGCATTGGGTGCCACGATCGCCACTTCAGCCCAGCTCTTGGCGCTGGTCCGATGACCCCCCGGCTCGTGGCCGCCGTGGTCGAGCCACGGGTGCGGGCTAGACTCCGGCCCCCATTGCCGAGCGAAGGGTGATCGTCTCGCCATGACTGTCGCGACTGAGACAGAGGCGACGGACGTTGGCTCCGAGAGTCAGCACCCCGCCATCCGGCTCCGAAATGTGACCAAGTCTTACGGGGACGTGCTCGCAGTTGCGGGCACCGATCTCGAGGTTCGGCGCGGCGAGTTCTTCACTCTCCTGGGGCCGTCAGGTTCCGGCAAGACCACCCTGCTCCGTTTGATTGCAGGTTTCGAGCGTCCCGACGGGGGACTGATCGAACTCGGGGGGCGGGATGTCACCGGCGTGCCTCCCTACCAGCGCAGCGTCAATACCGTCTTTCAGGATTACGCCCTCTTCCCCCACATGAGCGTCGCCGACAACATCGAATACGGCCTGCGGATCCGCAAGGTGCGGAAAGCAGAGCGCGAGCAGAGGGCCGCGGAGGCGTTAGAGGTCGTCCAGCTCACCGGCCTCGGCGCCCGCAAGCCGCAGCAGTTGTCGGGTGGGCAGCGCCAACGCGTCGCTCTCGCTCGGGCGATAGTCAACAGGCCCGAAGTGCTGCTGCTCGACGAGCCCCTGGGGGCGCTGGACCTCAAGCTGCGTCAAGAGATGCAGTCGGAGCTAAAGAGGATCGAGAGGCAGCTAGCGATCACGTTCCTCTACGTGACGCACGATCAAGAGGAGGCGCTCACGATGAGCGATCGCATAGCGATACTCGACCACGGCCGGATCGAGCAGGTAGGCACTCCCGTGGATGTCTACGAACGGCCTGCCTCGGACTTCGTCGCCGGCTTCATCGGGATATCGAATGTCATCGAACGGGACGGGCGCCACATCACCGTGCGCCCGGAGAAGATCAAGATCCTCGGCGAGGGCGAGGCGGTGCCAGACGGCCACCACGTCGAGAGTGGAACCATCGCCGAAGTCGTTTACGTCGGCATGGTCACACGCTTCCGTGTGGTCCTCGACGCAGGGGGCGAACTCGTAGTTGCGGTCCAGAATTACGATGCTCCCACCGGGCAGGACCGCCTGCGCGGCGACCAGGTACGGGTGTCATGGCGCGCGTCGCACGGCGTCGCAGTGGATCAAGAAACTACGGATTCGTCGGAGGGAAGGGGAGAGGAATGAAGAAGGGCTACGGGCTCTTGTGGAGGACGTCGGCGCTTGCAGGCGCGATCGCCCTTTTGGCGAGCGCGTGTGGTGGCGGTACGACTGCCAGCAACTCGAACGCAGCTCCGGGTGGGCAACCTCCCACTGCGAACATGAAGCCGCAGACCTCGATCGGGAAGGGCGAGGGACAGCTGGACCTCATCGGCTGGCCCGGCTATACCCAGCCGCAGTGGGTGAAGCCCTTCGAGCAGCAGACTGGTTGCCAGGTCCACGCCAAGTCGGCGAACACCTCCAACGAGATGGTGACCTTGATGCGCGGAGGAGGCGGCGGCCAATACGACATGGTCTCGGCTTCCGGGGATGCCGATCTTCGGCTTATCTATGGCGGGGATGTGAGGCCCGTAAACATCAAGCTGATCCCGGACTGGCAGAACTTCTTTCCCCAATTCCAGTCTCCGAGTTTCAATACCATCAACGGCATCCATTACGGATCTTCGTTGCAGTGGGGCCCGAACGTCTTGCTCTACGACACCAAGGTGCTATCCAAAGCACCGACCAGCTGGGGAGTGCTGTACGACCCTAAGTACAGGGGCAAGGTCACCGTTCCTGACAACCCCATCCAGATCGCCGACGCGGCCCTCTATCTATCCAAGACAAAGCCATCTCTCGGTATCACGGACCCGTACGAGCTCACCCAGGCCCAGTTCCAGGCGACGATCGATCTGCTCAAACAGCAGCGTCCTCTGGTCCGCAAATACTGGGGGTTGGCCTCCCAGGAGATCTCGATGTTCAAGAACGGCGACGCCACCTTGGGCGCGGCGTGGCCATATCAGACCAACATTCTCAGAGCAGCGGGGGTTGCCGTAGCCGACACGATCCCTAAAGAAGGTGCTACCGGGTGGGGCGACTCATGGTTGCTGGCCACCAAAGCACCGCACCCCAACTGCGCGTACCAGTGGATGAAATGGATCAGCACACCAAAAGTGCAAGCCCAACAAGCGATCTACTTCGGAGAGACTCCGGTCAACAGCAAGGCTTGTGCCATCATGGACAAGATCTCCAAAGGTGCGTGCGCGCAATATCACGCCGACAATCCTGCGTACTCGCAGTCGATAGCGTTCTGGAAGACTCCGCTAGCTAACTGCGGTAATGGCAAGACCGACTGCGTCCCGTACTCGGACTGGCAGCAAGCCTGGTCGACCGAGGTAACCGGCTGAGCGGATGTCAGTAGAAGCCCCTCACCGGCCCCGGGAGCCCGGTGCGCGTCTATCGGGTCTTCTGTGGAAGAGGCCCTGGCTGCGGGCGAGCGCCTTGCTCGCCCCGCCGCTGGGATGGTTCGCCTTTGTATATCTAGCTGCTCTTGCAGTGTTGTTGATCACTGCGTTCTGGCAGATCAACCCGTTCACGACTGCGATCGAGCGGATCTGGTCCCTTACCAATTTTCGAACACTGCTTTCCAATGGGACCTACCGCGCCATCACGCTACGAACGATTGGCATGGCCGCAGCGGTGACGCTTGCGGATGCAGTGGTCGCCTTCCCGGTCGCGTACTTCATGGCCAAGGTGGCTACCCCAAAGACACGAAAGATCCTGTTCGGTGCGATCCTTCTGCCACTCTGGGCGAGCTACCTGGCGCGGGTTTATGCGTGGCAGCTGATCCTCACACACGACGGTGTGCTGAACTGGTCGCTCGGAAAGCTGGGGCTTCCCACCATCCAACTCGCCTACACAGACTGGGCCATGTGGATCGTCTTCTGCTACATCTGGCTGCCCTTCATGATCGTGCCGATCTATGCAGCCCTCGAGCGGGTACCCGACTCGTTACTCGAAGCGTCGGCTGATCTCGGGGCCCGGGGAGGACGGACACTGCGTCGGATCCTTTTCCCCTTAGCACTCCCCGGGATCGCGGCTGGATCGATCTTCACGTTTTCTCTCACGCTTGGCGATTACGTCACGCCGCTCCTGATTGGAGGCACCGGGGGCAGTTTGATCGGTAACGTGGTCTACGACAGCGTCGGCGTCTCGAACAACGTTCCCTTTGCTGCGGCGTTCGCGATCTTTCCCATAATCATCATGGCGGTGTACCTGCTCGGAGTCAGGCGCCTTGGTGCCTTCGAGGCCCTCTGATGACTTCTGTCCTCGCACGTTCGGCTTTGCGTCTATGGGTTGGACTCGTCCTTGCCTTTCTGTTCATTCCTATCCTGTTGATAGTCGTCTACGCGTTCAATACATCGAACATCGAAAGTTGGCCGATCGCGGGGCTGACCGTGAAATGGTTCTCTGTCGCGTGGCACGATTCGGAAGTTCGATCCTCTTTTTGGTTGTCCCTGAGGGCGGGATTCGCGGCTACGGCAATCGCTCTCGTCTTGGGGTCCTTAGCCGCGTTTGGGATCCACCGCTTCCGTTTCTTCGGCCGAGAGAGCATCTCTCTGATCCTGATTCTGCCGCTGGCTCTGCCGGGCATCATCACCGGGATGGCTCTTAACGCCTTCTTCACGTTCAACGGCATCTCGTTCTCTTTGTGGACGATCGTCGTGGGTCATGCAACTTTCTGCATAGTCGTCGTCTACAACAATGTCATAGCGCGTCTGCGCCGAACATCGGCATCGTTCGTAGAGGCATCGATGGATCTCGGCGCCAGTGGGTGGCAAACGTTTCGGTTCATCACCTTTCCCACAACCGCCACGGCGCTGGTTGCAGGAGCGCTTCTTGCCTTTGCCCTGTCGTTCGACGAGGTGATCGTGACGGTGTTCACTGCGGGCGCCCAGAACACCCTGCCCTTGTGGATATTCGGAGCTATCCGCCTTGGACAACGACTGCCTGAGGTCAACGTTGTGGTGTTCGCTGTCATCCTTCTGACTCTCGTGCCGCTGGCAGTAGCGGCGCGCCTCACCGGCGGGACGGGGATGTCGGCGGCGCCGGCGGCCTCCAGCCGGGTGAGCTGATCGCCCATCGTCTTCCCAGAAGAGGCTGTTTTTGTCGGACCCCCCCTCTAGCCTGTTGCTCAACGACGGACAGGGAGGGCTCGGCATGAAGATCGACTGCACCCAGTGTGAGATGTACCGCTCCGAACACTGCGCCGATTGCTTGGTGACGGCCCTTCTGCACCCGCCTGAGGTGCAGCTGGACATCGACCAGGAACTCGATCCGTCACTCGAGGCGCTGACGGGGGCCGGGCTGATCCCCGTCCTCAAGTTCCGGCCACGGCGCGACCCAGGATCGGAAGCCGCCTCCGCGGCAAGCTGACCGGCATCAAGGCTGCTGCCGCCGCAGGCTGGCCGTTCGATCCAGGACGCCGGGTGGCTAGTCTGATTTCGTGAACTCGGGAAAGATCCTGTTCGTGCTGCTGGTTCTCATCTTTGGCTCCGCGGGGCTCGTAGCTTTCGTCTCACGAACCCCAGGTTCGATCAGGTCGGCCACGCCCTCGCCGTCCGCTTCGGCTGCATCCAACGGGGCCCATTTCACGCCCGCCGAGATCGCCCGCAGCGGGGACTTCCAGGGCCCGGCGTATCTCTCCACCGGGTTGTACCTGGTGATCTCTATCCTGACCCTCGTCTGGCTCGCCCGCGGGCCGGTGCGGTGGTTGGTCGACCGCGTTGAACACATACCCGGGGGATGGCCGGTGCGCAGCCTGCTGATGGCGGCAGTGGTCACGCTGGTCCTCACGGCAGCAACGTTGCCCCTTGGCTACGTCGGCTACCGGATCAGCCAGGCGTGGGGACTATCGACTCAGGGCTTCGCCGGCTGGTTGTCCGACCAGGGCCGCGGCCTGCTGGTCGCCGCAGTCACGTCGGCAGTGACCGCAGTGGTCTTCTTCGGGTTGGTTCGATGGCAACCCCGAACTTGGTGGTTGTGGGGGTGGGCTGCCTTTTCACTTCTGACTCTCTTGATCACGTTTCTGTATCCCGTGGTGATCGCTCCGTTGTTCAACAAGTTCACGCCGTTGCACGATCACGCGCTGGTCACCAAAGTGCACGAGCTGGCTGCCGCCGCGGGCGTGGACATCGGTCAAGTCTTGGTCTCGGACGCAAGCCGACGAACAACTGCCGAGAACGCTTATGTGGCGGGACTCGGGAAGAGCAAGCAACTCGTCGTTTACGACACGCTGCTAAGGCAACAGGATCCCAAAGAGACGCAATTCATCATCGCCCACGAGCTGGGGCACGAGAAGAAAAATCATGTTCTCAAAGGTGTTGCGATCGCGACCTTTGGACTGTTCGTGGCGTTCGCCGTTCTGCGGTGGCTGGCCGGGCGCGGCTCTTTCTGGGAGTGGGGCGGGGCAACTGGAGTCGGCGACCTGCGCGCGCTGCCGATGTTGATTCTGTTCGCCACAGTCGCAACAGTGTTGACGCTTCCTATCCAGAATGCCGTCTCCCGGCATTTCGAGAGCCAAGCCGACAGCGTCGCGATACAGCTCACGCACGATCCGGCTCCGGCCGTGGCTGCATTCCGGCGTCTCGCTTTCTCGAACCTCTCCGATCTGCGGCCACCCAGGGCTGCCGTGTGGCTTCTATTTACGCATCCGCCGATAGCGGATCGGATCAGCGCGATCCTGTCGGAGGCGAAGTCCACGCTCTAGACTGGTGCTAAGCAACTCGGTCTTGCGGGGTGAACACACTGGCCATTCAGACGATCGTCGAAAAGTTCTGGGATCGCGTATCCCTGCACCCTGAACGCGTTGCGCTCAAACGCAAAGTCGATGGGCAGTGGCGTGACATCACATGGCTTGAGTACGGGACCGAGGTCGCGCGCGCCGGCCGGGGGCTGATGTCGCTAGGCATGGTGGCCGGGGACAAGATGAGCTTGCTTTCATACAACCGCCCGGAGTGGCACTACGCCGATCTCGCCTGCATGAGCGCAGGCGGGACGACGGCGCCGATATACATCACGAACTCGGCCGAACAGGTCGCCTACATAGTGGCGCACTCAGACTCGAAGATTGCGCTAGTCGAGAATGACGGCCAGCTGGCAAAGATCCTGAAGTGCCGTTCCGAACTCTCGCAGCTCGAGAAGGTGGTGGTGCTGGATCTGGCAGACCGCCAGGGGGCCGGCGACTTCGTGATGACATGGGACGAGCTTCTGGAAGCGGGCGACGGCTTCGATGGAGCTGCTTTCGAGGCCGCGCGCGAAGCTGTAACCGCAACCGACATCGGCACATTCGTGTACACGTCAGGTACCACCGGCCCCCCCAAGGCGGTGATGTTGACCCATGCCAACGTCTGGTGGACGTGCATGCACACCGTGAGCCGGCTCCCTCTCGGCGACCTCCGCGAAGTGGCGACCGATGCCCGGACCCTTTCTTATCTTCCCCTTTCGCACATCGCCGAACGGATGATCTCGCACTTCTTGCATATCTTCTACGGCACGGAAACGTGGTTTGCGGAGTCCCTGCGCACTGTGCCCGAGGATCTTGCCGCGTGTGCGCCGACGTATTTCTTCGGCGTCCCTCGCGTGTGGGAAAAGCTGTACGCCCGGATCGAAGAGGCTCTTGATGAGCACCCAACGGCGCGCAAGGACAAGATCGAGCTGGCGCTGGCTAAACGCGCGATATCGGTCGGACGTCAGGTCACCGAAGCAGAACAAGAGGCCGTTGGAAGAGGCGGGAAGCTGAGCGATGCGCGGCTATCACCATGGCTCAGGGCAAAGCACGCGACGCTCGAAGCGCTCGTCCTTCGAAAGCTCCGCAAGCGGATCGGTTTAGGTAGCTGTGGGTTGGCTCTTTCGGCTGCGGCCCCCCTGAATCCCAGCATCACTTCGTTCTTCCACGCCCTGGGCATCAAGATCACGGAGGGTTACGGCCAGTCCGAGGACACCGGTCCAACTACGTGGAACCCCCCGGATGCGATGAAGATAGGAACTGTCGGCCCCCCGCTGGAGGGCGTCGAAGTGAAGATCGCGCCGGATGGCGAGATCCTGGTTCGCGGGGGCAACGTCACGTCCGGCTATTACAAGAACGATGACGCCACCCATGAACTGCTTGACGAGTCGGGCTTCATGCGTTCGGGGGACATCGGCGTGCTCGATCGATTCGACTATCTGACGATCACCGATCGCAAGAAGGATCTGATCATCACGGCGGGAGGTAAGAACATCGCCCCACAGGAGCTCGAGAATCGCATCAAGCTCCATCCTCTGATCTCTCAGGTAGTTGTGATTGGCGATGCACGACCGTTCTTGACTGCGCTCATTACCTTGGAGCCGGACAAGGTGCCTGCCTGGGCCGAACAACATGGGATCGAGGACGACGCTTCTGTCGTCGCGGCGCATGCAGCCACCCTCAACGAGCTGGAAGTCGCCATCAACGGGGTGAACGCGACCTTCGCCCACGTTGAAGGCGTCCGAAAGTTCCGTGTCTTAGAACGTGACTTTCTCGAAGAGGAGAACGAGATCACACCAACCCTCAAGGTCAAACGCAAACAGATCAACAGCAAGTACGCAGACGCGATCGACGACATGTACCACGAAGGATCACCGGTAGCTGGGGCGATACCAGCCCCCGTCCGGACCTAGCGCTGAGATCGACGTCCCCGCCTCACCGAGGCTGACCTGCCGCCCGCCCGATACCTCCTTCGATTCCTTGCCTCTGGTACACGCGGTACGTGTGGTCCACGCGTGGACCACATGGACCACGCACTTCCTGGAGCAGATACATAGAGAACCGAGGAGTTTCGCAATACGGATGGTGCTACGCCTCGATGGCCGCCATCCTCGCTGGCCCGCCCCACGATCTGTAGGGCCTGAGCGGGACACGCTCACGGAGACCTGAGGTGGGACCGCGGGTAGTGGCGATCTCGGAACCACCGGCGAACGTCACCCCCGCCGCAGGCGGACGCGCCTATGCTGGTGGGAACTGCGGCTACCCTCAAGGAGGCGACAGTGTCTGTAACGGTGAACGACGTTCGCGCGTTCAAACAGCGAGGCGAGCGG
>JAXDJR010000001.1:0-22599 GCA_034667545.1 Actinomycetota bacterium | reverse complement strand
AATCGCTCTTGGTCATGGTCGCCCATAGGCCGCGACCGTGCAGCCGGAAGCAGTCGAGCTCGGCCTTCTCGCGACTACCGCTCGAAACCACAGCTCGTCCCTGGTGGTGGACCTGCAGCATCAGCTTAGTTGCCTTGCTGCGCGAATACCCGAAGAGGTCTTGGAACACCCAGGTGACGTAGGACATCAGGTTGATCGGATCGTTCCACACGATCACCAGCCACGGCTTGTCAGGGGCGGTGTCCTCGCTTGGAAGGTCACTCTCGACGTGCTCTGGCGCGGTGATCGTTTCCACGCTCCAATGCTGCCACGGTGAGCAACTTGACCGCGCGTTCTAGTTGCGCGTCAGGCGTCAGGCGTCAGGATCAATGAGAGATGGGTGAGCAATTGACTGCTCGTTCTAGTTTTGTTGCCCGAAAGAAACATTGACCGCTCGTTCCAGTTTTTGCACGGCTTGCGCCTGACACTTGACCGGCCGTTCAGAGACCCACCGAAAATAGTTGATTTGTTTTCGTGCCAACGGGTAGCGGAGGGCATAGTGCGTGTTGCACAGTAGAGAAGAAGCCAATCTAGTGGAGGCAAGACACACGTGACTAATGTTGTCGATCTGATCGCGGGACCCGATTTGAGTTCCCGATTTCTAATCCATCATCCTCAGGACGGTGTTACCGCGACCTGCAACTTTGGCCGCGGACTCGGTGGTGTCGTATGAGAGTAGGGCTGTTTCCCGGACAAGGTGTGCAACCCAGCATCGTTCTAGAGACCCTCTCTTCACGCCACAAGCTCCTGAAGCGCGCTGACGAGATCCTCGAGATGGATCTCCGGAGACGGGTGGAGATCGCAGCTCGAGGGTCCGCTGCGGCTCTTCCAACTTGGCTCGCGCAGCCCGCGATCTTCGTCTCCAGCATGATCGGGTGGGAGGCAGCCCAGCCGGCAGACGTCCAGTTCTTCGCCGGTCACAGCCTTGGTGAGTACGCCGCCCTCGTGTCTTCGGGCGCAGTTGATTTTGAACAGGCGCTCCAGACCGTCAGGTCCCGCGGCGAGGCGATGCAGGATGCGAGCAGACGCGCCCCCGGGGGGATGGCCGCTGTCTTGGGCCTCAGCCTCAGCAACGTTTCGGAGATCGCGCAGCAAGCGGGCGTATCGGTAGCCAATGACAACGCTCCCGGCCAAGTCGTGCTCTCGGGCTCGGATGCAGGACTGACCAAGGCCGCCGGCATGGTTGTGGCCGCCGGCGGACGGTCTGTGCTGTTGGATGTAGCCGGAGCTTTTCATACCTCGGCGATGTTGCCGGCGGTTGAGCCTTTCCGCCGAGCGCTCGAACAGTGCGATTTCACGATGCCCTCGACGCCGGTGATCTCGAACGTCACCGCGCGGCCCTACACGAGCCCCGACGAGATCCGCAGCTTGCTGCTCGATCAGCTCACCGGCAGCGTTCGTTTCCGTGAGTCGCTCGAATGGCTGTGGGGTAAGGGGATACGCGAGTATCAAGACTTCGGCCCGGGTCAGGTTGTCGCAGGATTGTGCAAGCGCACCTTCCGTGCGCTGGAGACCTCGAGGGCGGCCGTCTATGCGTAGCGCTCAGGAGATCTCCGACGTTCAAACGATCCCCGAGCCTTCGAGTCCGTACGTGCCGTACGGCGAGCGTCTTGTGGTTGCGCCATGCGACGGAAGGTTCGTACCTTTGCCTGCAGACGTCTTCACGGCGGACGGGCAATGGGTTGAGAAGGGCTCCCGGCTGGGCGAGGTTCACTCCAACGGCCGGCGCACGGCGGTCTGTTCTGGATTCCAGGGCTGGGTCATGGGCACACTCGCGGTTCCTGGTCAACCCGTTCACCGCGGTGACGCACTTTTCTGGATCTGGAGCTCTTAGTTGGGTGCCCTCGTTCGCTCGTGGGGCTTCAGTCTTCCCGAAACCCAGCTGCGCAATGCAGAGTTAGCGGCCAGAGTCGGAGTCACCGAGGAGTGGATCTACGAGCGCACCGGCATTCGGAGCCGACGCATCGCGGGTGAGGGCGAGACGACTTCGAGTCTTGCAACTCTCGCCGGGCTCGACGCACTGGAACGGGCGGGCGTCGGGCCAGAGGAGTTAGACCTCGTCATAGTTGCAACGGCCACCGCCGATCAACGGCTGCCCGGCTCGGCCCCCCTGGTTCAAGCTCGGATCGGAGCCACTCGAGCGGGCGCCTTCGATGTCGGCGCCGGTTGCGCAGGATTCCTCTATGCCCTCAGTGTGGCGTCGGGTCTGGTCGATTCGGGCACCGTTCGCAGGGTATTGGTCTGTGGTGCCGACGTGCTGTCCCGCGTCACCGATTACAGCGACGCGCGCAGTTGCATCCTCTTCGGTGATGGTGCGGGGGCGGCTCTCGTCGAGAAGACCGATGGGCCGGGGCAGATCGGTCCCTTCTTGCTTCATTCGGACGGTGCGGCGATCGACCTCTTACATATCGATGAGGACAGCGGTCTCATCAAGATGGAGGGTCGTCAGGTGTACCGCCGAGCGGTGCAAGGGATGACTGAGTCGGTGCGCGAGGTAGTGGCTGCCGCGGGCATCAGCCTTGATGACGTCCGCCTTCTGGTGGCTCATCAGGCTAACGCTCGGATACTCGAGGCGGTTGCATCACAGCTCGGCCTCGACGAACAGCGGGTGCTTACAAACATCGTCAGATACGGCAATACTTCCGCTGCTTCCATCCCCATAGCCATCGCCGAGGCCACACAACAGAACATCCTCGAAGAGGGTGACATCGTCATCCTCACTGCGTTCGGCGCGGGCTTCGTGTGGGGCGCGGGCATGCTGCGGTGGAGCGCGGGGCTGCAGGAGCAGGGCCACCACCACACCGCGGAGGCCGTGAGTGTCTAAGCCGGTCGCGCTCGTCACAGGGGCCGGCCGGGGGATCGGGCGGGCGATAGCCGTCGCTCTGGGGGCGGCGGGCCATCCGGTGGCCATCAATTTCCTCAGTCGCGCGGACGACGCCAAGCAAACCCTGGAGGCGGTTGAGAACCAGGGCGGCGAAGGCATGTGCGTCCAGGGCGACGTTGCCGATGGCTCGCAGGTCGACAGTCTCTTTGCCCAGGTCGAAGAACGACTGGGTCCTGTTGGCGTTCTCGTCAACAACGCCGGCGTCCGTGCGGACGGACTCGCCTTGTCGATGAGCGATGACAGCTGGAACAAGGTGATCTCGACCAACCTTTATGGAACGTTCGCCTGCTGCCGCCGGGCACTGCGCCCTATGCTCAAGGCCCGTTCGGGTCGCATCGTCAATGTGGCGTCGATAGCGGGTCTCCACGCGAGTCCGGGACAGGTGAATTATGCGGCTGCCAAGGCAGGGGTCATAGCCCTTACCCAAACTCTGGCCCGAGAGATAGCCGGTAAGGGAATCACCGTGAACGCGATAGCTCCGGGCCTGATCGCCACCGAGCTGACCACTGAGCTCCCCGAGAAGCGCTTCGCCGAGCTAGTCTCTCAGATCCCTTTGAACCGGGCGGGGGAGCCAGAGGACGTGGCGCCGTTGATCCAGTTCCTATGCTCGGAAGACGCGGGATACATCACCGGAAGTGTTTTTGTAGTCGATGGCGGAATGACATCCTAGGAAAGGAGCACACGTGGCAGACCAGAGGGACGAGATCTTCGAAGCTATCCGCGAGCACCTGGCGGCGCGCGGGATCGATCCGGCCAAGGTAACCATGGAAGCAGATCTGTTGAACGACCTTGACCTTGATTCTCTCGACACCGTGGAGCTAACGCTCGCCCTCGAGGAGAAGTTCAGCGTTGAGATCCCCGACACCGAGCTCGAGGGATTGGGAACGATCTCCGATGCAGTCGATCTCATCGAGCGCAAGCTCAAAGTGGGCACATGACAGAGGTCGTCGTGACCGGGATCGGCGTTGTCACTCCGATCGGAACCGGCAGTGAGGAGCTGTGGCAAGGTCTGATGTCTGGCCGTTCGGGGGCTGGTCCGATCGCTGCGTTCGATGCCTCGGATCAAGGCGTTCGTATCGCTTGCGAGGTTGACGACTTCGACCCGCTGCGCTGGATGGGCCCGCGCGAAGCCGCGCGAACTGACCGCTTCACTCAGATGGCGGTGGCGGCCGGCACCGGCGCCTGGGAAGAGGCGAACCTGGCGGACACGTTCGATCCCAAACGCACGGGTGCCATCGTCGGCACCGGCATCGGGGGCATCGCTACCATCGAGCGCGAGCACACCGCGTTCATGGGCGGGGGGCCGCGACGCGTAAGTCCGTTCATGGTGCCGCGCCTGATGCCGAACGCAGCGGCTGCTGCGGTCGCGATGAAACATGGCCTGCACGGACCAAACTTCGCCCCCGTCTCGGCGTGCGCCACCGGCGCCCACGCCATCGGCGAAGCGATGCGATCGATCCAGTACGGCATGGCAGATGTGATGCTGGCCGGTGGGAGCGAAGCTGCCCTGACGCCCCTGGCCCTCGCAGCTTTCGCGAGGATGGGTGCCCTGTCCAAGCGCAACGAAGATCCTCAACGTGCCAGCCGCCCGTTCGATGCCGGCCGCGACGGCTTCGTGTTCGGCGAAGGGGCGGGTGTCCTCGTGCTGGAATCACGAGAGTCCGCCGAACGCCGGGGTGCTGAAGTGCTCGCGATCCTCGCGGGATATGGCGCCACTGCCGATGCACACCATGCCACGCAACCCGATCCGGGTGGATTGGGGGCCGAGGCTGCTATGCGGGCGGCGATGGACGACGCAGAAGTGGTTCCAGATGACATCGATTACATCAATGCGCATGGAACGTCTACGCCATTCAACGATCGGATCGAAACCTTGGCGATCAAGAACGCATTCGGTGTCGAAGCCAAACGCGTGCCGGTCTCGTCGACCAAATCCCAGATGGGCCATCTGCTTGGCGCTGCGGGAGCTGTCGAAGCGGCGATAAGCGTGCTCGCGATCTGCCGGGGCAAGATTCCCGCAACCATCAATCTAGAAGAGCCCGATCCGGAATGCGACCTCGATTATGTCGGCGACGGGCCACGCGACCTGAAGCCCCAGATCGTGCTGTCGAACTCTTTCGGGTTCGGTGGTCAGAACGCCTGTTTGGTGTTCAAAGCCGCGAGCTAAGGGGGCGAGACCTGCACCGACGGGTCTCGCTCAGCTCGCAATGTGATGATCGGCATCGATCTGGTCAGCATCAGCCGGCTGCGAACGGTGTTGGAGCGGTCACCAGGGCTCGAAGCGCGCGTGTTCTCGGGGGCCGAGCGTAGTTACTGCCAGTCGATGCCCGATCCTGTTAGGCATCTCGCAGGCACCCTGGCGGCCAAGGAGGCCGTGATCAAGGCAGCCCGGCTGGGCCGTCTGGTCGTGTGGGCACGGCGCATCGAGATCGCTCGGGACGATGACGGAGTTCCCGCAGCGTCTGTCGATGACCGAGCGGCCCCTATGGCGGTGTCGATCTCACATGACGGTGACATGGCGGTCGCAGTCGCCATGATCCTGCCTCAGGGGCGATTCACTCCTTGACATGAACCGCGTGGCCGCCGAACTCATTGCGAAGAGCTGAGATCAACTTCCCGGCGAACAGTTCCTGCTCCCGGGACGCGAAGCGCGTGAATAGAGCCAGCGCAAGGGCTGGCATCGGCACCGCCTGGTCGATCGCGACCCCCAGCGTCCAACGGCCCTCACCGGAATCGTCGACGTAATCCGAGATTCCCTCTAGCTCCGGGTTTTTCAGCAGCGCCGAGGCGGCCAGATCGAGCAACCACGACCGGATCACGCTGCCGTGACGCCACACCTCTGCGATCTGTGCAAGATCGAGCTCGAAATGGCCATTCTTCTGCAGCACTTCGAAACCTTCCCCGTACGCCTGCATCATCGAGTACTCGATGCCGTTGTGCACCATCTTCACGAAGTGCCCGGCCCCCGCGTCGCCCACGTGTGCATAGCCATCCTCAGGCGCAAGTGTGGTGAAGATTGGCTCGAGGTGCGTGACAGTTGCCTTGTCACCACCCACCATCAGGCAGTAACCCTCCTTCAATCCCCACACCCCGCCGGATGTGCCGGCGTCGACGAAGGCGATGCCTTTCTCGGACAGCGCCGAGGCGCGTTCTAACGTGTCGGTGAAACGAGAGTTGCCGCCGTCGATGATGGCGTCGCCCTTCTGCATGACCTCGCCCAGAGCGTCGAGAGTTTCCTGCGTGATCGGGCCGGCGGGAACCATGACCCAAACAGCACGCGGCGCGGCCAGTTTTTCGACCAGTTCCTGAAGAGAAGACGTACCGCTCGCTCCGGTCTCTGCAGACCTCTGGACCGCCTCAGGGTCGACATCGAAGACCACAACCTCGTGGCCACCCTCGAGCAGCCGGGTCGTCATATTCGCGCCCATCTTGCCCAGCCCTACCATGCCTAGCTGCATCAAAGCCTCCCGTTATCGGTCTCGTCGTGATCAGCCTCAGTCTAGGGACGCCCCAGAAGATCGATATCGCTGCGTGGTCGCTCGTCCACGCTATGGCGTTTTCGTCGATCCGATTAACACGCGTGGCCTTGTATTGCTTTGGCGATGTTCCACAAAAAGACCCAAGGATTGTTCTTTCTGGTTGATGTAGGCACCTCGTGGCGCGCTCCTTAGGGTCTCTCCACATTCGTTGCGGCGCAAAACGTGACGTCGCGAACAGTCGCATCCAGCTGTCATAGGGGAATCGATCTGCGACAGAGAAAGAAGGTGAAGATCGTGGGTATCCGTAGCGCGCGTTCTGCCAGAAGTGGGCGGGGATCGCATGGCGTCGGAAGAGGCCTCACCGTAGTTGGACTGGTCCTTCTGATTGCATACGGCGTATCTCTCCAGGCCGCAAGCGCGGGGGGCCGCGGGTACTCGCATCGAGTCATGCGGAATGATCCGGTCGCGTACTGGCGGTTGAACGAAACCAGCGGCACGATCGCGCATGACGCGACGGGGAACTACAACGGCAACTATGTCCAGTCACCCGTCGAGGGGCAACCAGGATTGTTGGCTGCTCCTTCGGGCCACTCGGTCTGGTTCGATGGCGTCGGGGGTCGCATCACGGCCAATTCCCTAACCCAACGGACCTCGTGGCCCGGATACACACTCGAGGCCTGGGTTCGTATCGACCAGACCGTCAAAGAAGAGCACATCATCGCCTTTAACCGCCGCGGGGGAAGCAACGGGATCGCGCTTTTCCACGATCAGCCAACGGGTGAGTTCAAGTTCCGCGATTGCGAAGGATCGGGATGTACTCAGGCCTACTCCACCACCACGGCGCAGGCTGGGCATACGTACTACCTAGTTGTGACTGTGAATCGACAGAACCAGGGACGCCTCTTCATCAACGGCGAGCGCCAAGCGATCTTCAGCTCTGCCATCCGGCCGCTGAGCGATGGTTTGTTCACCATCGGGGCTGAGTACGACTCCCAAGGCGGCAGCGCCATCCCGACTTCATTCTTCAAGGGAAACATCGACGAGATTGCCATCTACGACCACGCACTTCGACACATGAAAGTGCGCGCGCACTATCGAGCGGGCCTCCGGTCGCGCAGCGGCAGCTAAATCAGCGAATGAATCCAATTTTTTATACGCGCTCTTTCTGAGGCGGCCGGTTACCGTTCCCAACGACCTGCTCCCGAGGGGTCGCAACGGGTGCATCAGCTGGTTGCCCGTCGGGCCATACCTCGGCAGGGCTGTCTAGCTCGTTGCGCAGTGCAGATACGAGCCGCTCGATCTCCTCAAGGTGCTGGCTCAGCTGCTGGTTGTACGCGTATAGCTGGCGAGCTCGCTGTTCGGCGGCTTCAATCAGCTGCCGCGTTTCAGTCTCGGTCCGGCTCCGCAGCTCGTAAGCGTATCGATCTGCTTCATCCTTTACGCCCTTGGCTTGCGTCGAGGCCGCCTCAAATGCGCGCACGCGCGCCTCGGAGGCTTGTGTCTCGATACCTTGGGCCTTCTCGGTGGCGGCCTTCTCGATGGCAGCTGCTTCTTCTTGGGCCCGCTGCACCAAAGTGTTGGCGGATACGCGCGCCGCACGCAAGATGGTGTTGACTTCGTCTCCAACGTCAACCTCAACAGGCTCGTTCCGTGTGAGCAAAAGCTTCTCCAGCGCGGCGCTGTAATCTGCTGCCACGGTCTGCAGGAAGGCCTCTACCTCTCCGCTGTGGTAGCCCTGGCGGTGAACCCGCGTGAATGTTGCGGTGGCAATCTCTTCGGGCAAGATTGGCATTTGCTGTACCTCTTCCTCTAGGCGGTCGTCTGCTGCACTTGCGTCGGTAGGGCCTGGTTCGCTGATTTCGAAACGATCACGAGTCGTCCCGCCCATCTTCTAGTTGCGCCCATCCGCGCAGGGGCCGCCCCATTCATGGTTCGCGACTGGTTTCGATTCACGGCTCTGTTGTACCCATTCCCGCCGCCTTCAGTGTCGACTCCTGTCTCTGGATTGGGCGGGGTGATAGCGGGTTCGCGCCGGTGGCTGGTGGCTATGGAAGGTTTGGTGTCCCTCACTATAACGAGAAGGGCTGTCAGCAGGATCGCTGCGCACCCGAGGACAAAGAGCTAAATTGGGCGTGACAGCCGTAGGAGTGACGCTCAATCGGTCCAACTATGGTCACCCCCCGCGGCGTGCGAAGAAAGCTCGACCGCCCATCGAGCTTGACTTGGTGTTCGCCTGAACATACTTCACGCATGCGGCGCTATCGACCAAGCGGCGACTGGCCCGAGCGTACTGATCGGCAATGACTGTCCGAACTGGTGCAAAGCGACCGCGCGATAGGACTGACGTGGCCCAAAGAGGGACGATCCCTAACTTAAGGAGCAGACGTCCTCAAATCGGAGGGACGGCATCGTCCGTGGGTCGTACCGATTACTTTCTGTTCAAGCGCAGCAGGGTGATCTGGTCCCGTTCCTTCACCTATGCTGACACCGGAAGACGGCCGCTTATTGTCGTCCCTCGATTGGGTTCCGAGGCGACCCGAAGATCTCCGCCCTGCGCGGCCAATCGATCGAACATGCCTTGAAGACCCGTTCCATAGCCTCGCTCCTCCGGTTCGAATCCCAGGCCGTCGTCGGTGACGGTGAACTCGAGGGCACCGTGTCGGCCTGCCAGCCGGACACTCACGTGCTCGGCCTGGGAGTACTTAGCCGCGTTCTGCAGTGCTTCCAACACGCAGAAATAGATGCAGGCTTCAGTCTCCTGCGCATAGCGAGATATCGATTCACCCTCGATGTCGACCGGGAGAGGGGCGCGGCGAGCTTGAGCCTCTAGCGCCATAACAAGACCCTGATCGGCCAGCAACGGCGGATAGATCCCGCGCGCGAGATCGCGCAGATCCTCCAGGGCTTCTGTGACCTCATGCTCGGTCTCCTCCAGGAGGACGTTTGCCTTCGCCGGGTCCTGGACGGTGAGCCTGCGTGCGAGCCGAATCTTCAGCGCCAGCGAAACGAGTTGTTGCTGTGCGCCATCGTGGATGTTGCGCTCGAGTCTCCGCCGCTCGGCATCTTGGGCTGCGACGAGACGCTGACGCGACGCTCGGAGATCCTCGAGACGATCCAAGAGCTCTTCCGTCAAGCGGACGTTTCGAAGCACTAGACCTGCGCCCGAAGCCAGGTCGGCGGCGAGTTTCTCCTCGGTGGGCGTTAGCCGGTCGCCCGAAGGCTTGGTCAGCGACAGAGCCCCGAGCACCTCGGCCCGGTGCACGACGGGAAGAGCAAGCGATGCGTGAGGGATGGGCGGTAGCGTTGCGCTCCGCATCGGAAGCGGAGGCAGAGCCTCTGATTCCGGCCATGTGGCTTCCACTCGAAGTTGGTCCGCAACTTTCAGCCACACCTCGGCGTTCTTCGCGCCCGTACCCTCCCCAAGGATCCTTGCCATTCGGGGAAGTAGGTCGTCACTTTCGTACCCGGAAGCCATCCGCGACGCGAACTCAGACAAGACCTCATAGGGCGTGGCGCGGGTTCCGTACACGAGACGGTTGGCCAGCCGTTGAACTTTGTCCCTGGCCGGCTGAAAGCCCACCGCTACGATTGCGGTGGCAAGGATCGACAGTTCCAGGTTCGGGTTCCGTCCTTGCCCGACCGCCGCACCTATGCCGACAACGATCGCCACATAGACGGCAGTGATGAAGGCGGCGAGTGCTCCGAACACCAATGTTTTATTGATCACCAGATCGATGTCGTAGAGCCGGTACTTGAAGATGGCAACGCCGGCTGCCACCGGGATCAATGGTGCGAAGAGACCGAACGCCACACTTGGATTGGGCAGTGCGAGCGTAGCTACGAATATGGCGACTGCTGCAAGAGCCGTGGCGTAGACAACCCATTTGAGCTGCAGCCTTTGATCGCCCTCGGCCCGGATGAGCCGGACAACGAGGGAACCCGCGGCGATGAGAAAGAGAAGGCTGAGAAGTCCTAAGGCCGCGTTGAAGAGGCCAGTAAGCAGCGCCGGCCGTATAAGGGTGACCGGATCGGTCAGGGGAGAGAAGTTGTTGGAGAAATTGACACTCGAAACAGCGCTGCAGGCCGCAGCGATGACACCGGCGCTCACAGTGAGCCAAGCGATGGGACGCCACCCAGACGACGCCATCCGGCCGTTCGGAAAGACGAGCAGCGCAAGCGTCAATGCGGGAAACGTCCCGTTGAGCACCACCGTGAACGCCCACCCAACCCACGCGGCGCCCGGCAGAGGCGCGCCTCCCGTCTGCGCCGCGTAGCCGTGAGCGAAGACGCTGAATGCGAGGATGAGAGCCTCGGCGAGGAACAACCACCCCACTCGGTTGGAGGTTCGGGCGGCAACGAGAGCGCCGACTAACGCGAATCCGATCGAAACCGGCGTCGAACCGAGCGATTGCCAGCCTTGGCCACCGAGAGCGGGCACCAACGACAGCGCCAGGAGCATTGCTGTCGATCCGAGCAGCCCCCAGACAAGCCAGATCTGGCCCTGCCTATGGTGGGCCATGGACTCCGGCGGAGCAGTCTTACTGCTCATGGCCTCGATTGTGCTCTCTCCTGACGAGGGTCGGGGCCTCATCGACCTATCTAGAGGTCATGGGATCGCGAAACGCACCAGTTTCTCTTCGAGACTGTCCTCCCCGACCAAAGTCACGAGGTCTACGAGCGCCTCTGCGCACCTTGGATCGAATTGAGTCCCAGAGCATTTCGATAGCTCTTCCACGGCCGCTGCAACCGGCAATCCGGCCCGATAGGGTCGGTCGGAAATCATCGCGTCGAACGTGTCGCACACAGTGACGATCCTCGCCCCCAGCGGGATGCTCTTTTCGACCAGGCCGTCCGGATAGCCGCCGCCGTCCCAGCGCTCGTGATGATGTCGCACGATAGGCAGGATGGACGACAGAAAGTCGATCGGCCGCAACATCTGCTCGCCGATCGCGGGATGCTGGCGCATGATCTGCCATTCCGCATCGGTAAGAGCCGCGGGCTTCAAGAGGATCGAATCTGGGACGCCGATCTTGCCAACGTCGTGAAGGATCGCGCCAAGGCGCAGCGTGCGGCGGAATTGGATCGGCAGATGCATCGCGGACGCGAGTCCCAGAGCCAGTGCAGGGATCCGCTTCGCGTGCGCATTCGTGTCGGGATTGCGGGCTTCGAGGGCGGAGACGAGCGTTTCGATCGTCTCCGTGTAGTGCGATTCCAACCGAGAGGCCAATTTGATATTGGCGTATGAGTTCATTGCGAAGCGAGTCAAGACCTCGATCTGACGGGGATCTTCGGTCCGGAACGGCCGCTCATCAACGCGGTACGCCTCCACGATCCCGATCCCGCGGCCTTCGAGCGTTAGACAGGCAAGGATGACGTGCGAATAGCCGAGGTCCTTCAGGTATCCGGCTTCGGCGCGATCTGCGGTCGAATCCCCCACGGACACGATCGAGCTCTGCCTGGTATCGATCACTGCTCGTGTGAGCGGGTAATCGCTGAGCTGGTATTCGTCGGCGATGTGGTTGAGGTGGGCCGGGGGAACTACGCTGGCTGAGACATCGCGGAGCGTTTCACCGTCCTCGTCGAGGACCGATATCAGGCACGCGTCGGCTCTTACCGCCATGACTATGGCTCGCGCGAGGCCCGCATAGAGGTCACGCAGGTCGGTGGCCTCCTGCATGGGTTCGAGGTCCAGAAGGACGTCGGAAAGAGGTCTGTCGTTCCTTTCGACGTATTGGATCAGACTGCCATGAGATGCAGTGGTGTCACTGGGTGCGGCAAGGGATAGGTGTCTCATCACTGTGGTCATCGACATCTGCCCGTTGAGGCTTTAGGGAGGGGGCCGTAGAGCCGTCCACCGATGACTTTCCGGCCCGCAAGCGGTCTACAAGGCATAGATTGCGCTACTCGAGGTCGGCTGCCCCAGATGGGGCGGCTTCCATGCTCGGGCCAAGGATCGGAAGGAGACGCTGATGCTGGGAAACAGTAAGGCTTTTACCGGATTTGCCGTGGCCGACTTGAGCAAGGCCAGGGAGTTCTACGGTGACACCCTTGGGGTGAGGACATCGATGCTGGATGAGGACAACGGTCTGATGGCGCTGCACTTCGAGGGAACTCGTGACGTACTCGTTTATATAAAGCCCGATCATGTTCCCGCAACCTTCACCATCCTGAACTTCCCGGTCGACGACATCGACGAAACGGTGGACGAACTGGCCTCCCGCGGCGTCAGCTTCGAGCGGTACGGAGCAGATTTCGGCCAGGATGAGAAGGGAATCTCCCGAGGACGGGGGCCGGCGATCGCTTGGTTCAAGGATCCAGCAGGCAACATCCTCTCAGTCCTCGAAGAGGAGTAGATCCATCGCCGATGATGTCGTGCACTCCTCCCGCGAAGCTGCTCCGTACCTGATTCACTTGCTTAACCCGCCCGAGTCGTGAAATCACCAACCATCGGGATTAGTTCCTTGACGAGCACTTGTACGCGGCGCTCTATCTCGTCTCGGATGGGGCGGACCAACTCGATCGGCTTGTCGGCCGGGTCTTCCAGGTCCCAATCGAGATAACGCTTTCCCGGGAAGACTGGACACGCGTCACCGCAGCCCATCGTGATCACGATATCCGCTTTGCGAACGACTGCTTCGGTGAGCGTCTTCGGATGCTCGTGATGTAGATCGATACCTAGCTCGCTCATAGCGTCTCGCACAGCGGGGTAGATCTCGTTGGCGGGTGTCGTCCCTGCACAAAGGACGTGAACCTTTCCACGCGCGGCGCGATCTAGGAGCGCGGCCGCCATCTGTGATCGACCAGCGTTATGAACGCAGACGAACAGGACTACCGGGGTGTCCTTCACGATGGTCTTTTCGTCCAGGGGTGAGGCTGCATCTCGTCGCGCAAGGGCTCCTTGTGCTCCCTTAAGAGCCGTTTGGTTTGGTGGCTTTGACGATCGCCGAGTGCATTCCATCGCCCACTGGATGGGTTGACGTGATGGAGACAGCTTCGAATCCGGCGGATCGCAGGCCAGCTTCGTATTCGGAGAAGGAGAGCGCGCCCGCTATGCAACCGACGTAGCTGCCGCGCTCGGCTCTTTCGGCGGCCGACAGTCCGTCGGATGCGACGACATCACTTATCCCAATGCGGCCACCCGGCCTTAGCACCCGAAAGACCTCAGAGAAGATTTTGGATTTGTCGGCCGCCAGGTTGATCACACAGTTGGAGATGACCACATCGATGACTCCCGATGGCAGAGGGATCGCTTCGATATAGCCCTTCAGGAACTCAACGTTTTCGGCGCCGGCCTTGGCTTTGTTGGCCACCGCAAGCGCCAGCATCTCGTCGGTCATGTCTAGGCCGTAAGCCTCCCCGGAGGGGCCCACTCGCCGTGCAGATAGCAGAACATCGATCCCCGCGCCGGAACCCAGGTCGAGGACGGTCTCGCCCGTCTGGAGCTCTGCAACTGCCGTTGGATTGCCGCAACCGAGGCTTGCGAGCAAAGCCGACTCGGGCACCGAGCTCCGATCTCCAATCTCGTAGAGCTCGGGGCCGAAGCTGACGGTCGATCCGCAGCATCCGCCGGAGGTGATAGTCGGGGAGGGGGCAGTAGCGCAGCAGGCTACCGAGCCTTCATCGGTTGAAGGCTCACCACAACATCCGCTTTGAGGCCTGCTTGCGAGAGGTTGGCTGAACGCGCGAGCGGCCTGTGCGTAGCGGTCGCGCACTTGCTCTCGGATGTCACTCATCTCGTCCTCCTAGTGGCTCTGGTCACGTCGGCAAGCCGGTTCAGCGCGTCACGATCGATCGAGTAGTAGGCCCATGTGCCGCGCTGCTCTCTTTGCAGGAGACCGGCGCCCACGAGCTTCTTCAAGTGATGACTCACGGTGGGTTGCCCCAGGTGGAAATGGTCATTCATCTCGCACACGCACACCGGCTCGGCGCTGTTCGCAAGCATGTTCACCATCCGGACCCGGGTTGGGTCGGCTAGCGCCTTGAAGAGGGCGGCAGTGGCCTTAGCCTCTTCCGGAGAGATCTCCGGGCCCGCTAACGGAGCGCAGCAGTCACCACCGGCCTTACCCGCCGAGGTCCGATCCTCTAGCAACAGCTCTTCCATCGCAGCCTTTCTTCATCGAAGTTTGTCGATATGGGCACGTTAGACGATACATCGACGAATGTCAATGTAGAGCCCGGCGCCCTACACCAGGGGTGGTCCTGAGGTCGCAGCTGGACGAGTCGCTGCACCCGCCAGGTGCTGGGTACTAGATCGTCATTCTGGTCGGAATCATCTTTGCCCTGGTAGCGATCGCCCCCACGCTGCCGCTGCTCAAGAAGATTGCTGGGCCCCGAGGCCGCTAGGAACGAGTTAAGAGCTAAACCAGTATGTTCGTTCAGACACGGCCGGCGCACAGTGGAGTGAGGGCCCACGCCACATCACACTGGGGGGCAGATGAACTCGGCGGACGCGCAGTGAGCGATCGGCGCGACTCCCGCGTGGACGCCTACATCGATGCTCTACCGGATTGGCAGCAGCAGATCTGCCGTCAAGTGCGCGAGCTAGTGCACGCTGCTGATCCCGATGTCGAAGAGACGATCAAACGCACGGTACAGCCGTACTTCGTGCTGGAGGGAAACGTCTGCGCGCTCCTTGCGGCCCGAGACCATGTCAACGTGTTTCTTTACGACGGCGGCATCGTTCCGGACCCGGCGGAGCTCATCACCGGCGGCCACAACAACAAGACTGGACGCACCATCGCTATCCGCCAGGGTGACAAGATCAACGCCCGCGCGCTGCGCACGATGTTCAAGCAGATCATCGCCAACAACCGCGCGGGAGGCTGGCGCAAGCTCAAAGCCTGACGACTCGGTCCGTGATTGTGATCGCGCCGACGTCGACTGCTGAGGTGGTCGATCGCGATCGGTTCGCGTCCACGTGCCAGTCGTGACTATCGACTGAGGATCCCGCGCACGTAGGCTGCCTGACCGGCATGTTGAAGATCGTCGGATACGACGCTCACAAGGCGCACTCCGAGGGAGACAGGCGGATCCCACGATTCATCGATGATATGCGCCAAGTCGGCTTCGGAAAGTCGCTCGACATACCCAATCGTCTGCTTGTAGACGGCGTCGTGATAGCCGGTCAGGAGCTCTGGTGACTCGACTCGGACTGCCGCGACATCATCCGACGAATGCGCATATCCCGTGTCGGACTCGTTCACGGAGAGTGCGAAGCGTGACGCCCATCCATCCGACGTCCAGACTTGTTCTGTACCTGCCGCGTCTGCAACATGGTCGTCCTGGATCCGCGTCAGGTGCCAAACGAGCCAGGCGATCGAGTTAGCTTCGCCTTCAAGGCGAAACGCCAGCTGATCCGGCGTCAGGCCGTCAACCACGTTCTGGACGAGATGCTGGATCCTGCCGAAGGCGTCGACGAGCAGGTCTGCAGGACTCACGAGGTCTCCTTTCATGAGCAGATCTGGCTAACGGTTTCGTGTGCGTGCTTTTGCTTGATTGACACGGTCTGCGCAGAGCTGACAGCAAAACCTGCGGTTCCGGTTCTTGGTTCGGTCGACGAACAGACAGCAACAGGGGGCGCCGGCGCAACGGCCGATCCGGTCCCAGCGCCCAGCGGCGAGCAACTCCATCAGACCAACGACGGCTGAGGCTCCCAGGCCTCCAAGCCCCTCGGTGGGGGCCGGTCCCAACTGAATCTCCCAGGCCTGCGGCTCCCGGTGAACCAGCCGAGGCCGCAAGTCGAGCGTGGCTGCGAGCTCGGCAAGCAGCGTGGCGGCATGCGCTTGGTCCGAGTCCATGGCTCGGGTTATCTGCTCCCGCAGGCCGCGGAGCTCATCGAGTTGAGCTTGGGTCAGGGCCCCCTCTGCGGCCCCATTTCCGACATGGCGCAGGAATCGCGCGAGCCCTTCGACGCTCCTCAAGAAGTCGGGGGGGTCCTCCAGCATGTCGACGGTGTTGGCGAGCTCCAACGCCAGCGGGACCCCCGTGAAAGGGGCAGACCGTCCGTCCATCCAATGATTTTACTTGCATCAGTAGCAAAATCGCATTACGCTCCTGACGTCCCCTACCAGGAGGTCTTGTCCGTGCTCAAGCGTCTTGCTGCATCGGTCCTTGCGGGAACTGCGGTTCTCGCTCTCACGGCACCCGCGCTCGCGGCCGGACCCACTCGGGTTCATCTGGACAGCACCCGGGTGATAGCGGCGAGTCCGCAGACCTGTCCCTTCGACATCACCTCCCATTTCTCAGGGACGTTCATGTTCTTCAACTATCCGGATGGAAGGTCCAAGGTGACCGTCGCCGATGTCTTCGTGACCTACACGAACCCTGTGTCCGGAAAGTCCCTGACGACTCCTCTAGCAGGTCCCGTCAAGGTGAGCGCGCCACACCCGGATGGAACGGTGACGGTCACGATCAACGGCAACGACGGGGCTTTCCACGTACCTGGACAGGGTGTGATATTCGCCGACGTCGGCCATTTCGTCTTCCTCGCAGATGCGAACGACCCCAGCCAGACCCCACTGGTAGTTCTCCAATCCAGCGGCATCCAAGATCCGTCGCCGTTCCCGGGGATCTGTTCCGCCCTGGCGTAAACAGCAAAGACATCTCGAGCCGCAACAAACGGGCGCCCATCATTCTCAGCGAGGCTTCCAGCCAGGACGAGGATCGGTGGGCCAGGTATCAACCCCTCCTTCGGCCCTGCGTCCCCGGCGAAGTTGCTCTATGGCCTGCTTCTCGTACCAACCATCCGAATTAGTCATGTTCTTTCGGCTCCGCAGGTTGGATAGTCGGTGGGGTGGGAGAGGCTCGGTCGCAGAGCTATCAAGTCTGCGGTCCAACCAGAAAGGGTCGTTATGCGTTTGAAGCTAGTGGGAGCATTGATCCCCGTCGCCGTGCTGGTCCTTGGCGTTGGGGTCGCGTATGGCTTACCGCACCCGAATGCCCTCGCGTCGGGAGCCGCCAAGAAGGGTAGCCACAAAGCGGATTCCTCAAAAGGATCGGAGCAATCAAGACGCGAAGATGCATCCAATCCGCACGTGCGCCACGGCTCGGCCGTTGCGGCTGCCGCGCATTGCTTGGTCAAAGGAGCGGCTCATGGGGCGCTCGTGCGCTCGGTAGCTACCGATAAGAACGCGACACCGGCCGCATCCACATCCGCTTGCAAACAGGCTGGCGGCAAACAGAGGATCGCCCCAGGGAACTCCGCTTGGGCTCGCAACAAAGCGAACGGAAAAGCGGATGAGTCTCATGGGAACAGCCAGAGCGCTCACTGATCATGGGTGCTTTGACGCCGCAATAAGGGCCACTTCCCGAGGGTTCGGTGTGATCCCATCTTTCAAGAGATGAAAGCCGACACCCACCAAGCCGCACTACGGCCTTGCGCCCTGACGGTCCCCGCGACGAGAGGTGTCAGGTCACCAGCGCACGACGATCGGCTCCTCGATACCTGGTAGGGGCAGGGACGCCGCTTCCTCTTCAACTGCATCGCGCGCCGCGCCCGTGAGGCGGCCCCACGTCTGGATCGTCACCGACTTATGCGCGCGCCGCCACGTCCCGACGACCTCGCCCCCAACAAGGACGGCGCCGGGCCAGGCGCGAGAAGTCCAAAGCTCATGCCGACGATCGCCGCGGGGGACCAGCAGCTCACGATCGGCTCCCCAATGGAGGAAATACGTGTCGCCGCTGGGGAGTAGGCGCGCGGGAGCCGCTGGCCCCGCCGGAGCGCGGAAGGTCGTCTCGTCCCGGGTGAGGATCCACGCGTCGCCTAGTGGTGTTCGCACCGGGGTCAGCGACTTACCGAGACCCTCAAACGCCTCGATACCCCCTCGCAGGGCGATCCCCGCCCACTTAGCGAACGCCCCCGGCGTGGCCGGTCCGAAGATATGCAGGTACCTGCGCGCGAGCTCGAGACGAGCGTCGCGCGCGTCGACTTCAGGGGGCGGCACGGTCCAGACCGTCGGTAGTCGCGCGCCATCCCACCGGATCACTACCGTCCCTGTCGGTGCGGCGTATCGCAGCCGGTTGGGGTCCTCGCCAAGCCCGTGCCCCGCTTCGCCATAGGTCACCCTTCGGCCGTCGAGAAACGTGTGCAGACGGGCGGCCAGATCCTTCGCGATCCGGTGGGAGCCGGGATCGTCCGGCAGCCTCCCCAGCGAGAAAACCGCGAGGTCGCGAGTGGCCACGACATACACCTGGAACCGCGGCCCCCATAGCTGGACGAGCGAAGCGTCCTCCCAGGTGGTCGGAGCGGTTCCCGAGACGCGCGCGTGGATCGAGAGAAGCGCGGCGCGAGGCATGCTGTCCTGCAGGCCGGCCCACGCCGCACGCCGGAGCGATCGTCGTCCTGGCGGGAGGCGCTCGTCGAGTGCGCCGACGTGCCGTCGAAACCCAAGGATCTGCTGCCGTGTGAGTTGCAGCCGAGACGTCGTTGTATCCAGGGACGAACTGGTATGGCCTTTCACTCTAGAAGCGCGTTAGTGATGTGCCGGGGTCAGGGCTTCACCATTACCTTGATCGACTGGCGGTCGTTCATGGCCCGATAACCCTCCGGCACATCGTCCAATGCCACCGAGCGGTCAAAGACGCGTCCCGGCTCGATGCGGCCTCCGAGGATGTCGGGGAGGAGCTCTTCGATGTAAGCGCGAGCTGGAGCGGGCCCTCCGCCGACCATGACATTGCCGTGGAACGCGAGTTTCGATGCCGGCATCACTTCATCCTGCGGAACACCCACGCGTCCTACCACGCCGCCAGGACGAGTGATCTCGATCGCCGTCTGAGTCGACTGTTCCGTGCCAACGCATTCGAGCACGGAGTGCACGCCCAAGCCGTCGGTCAACGAGCGGACACGCTCGACTCCACCCTGGCCACGGTCTCTCACGATGTCGGTCGCCCCGAAGTTCTCCGCGAGGGATATGCGGTCTTCATGCCGTCCCAGCAGGATGATTCGTTCGGCGCCCAGACGCGTGGCCGCGATGACTCCGCACAACCCGACCGCTCCGTCGCCTACGACGGCCACGGTCTTGCCCTCACCGACGCGCGCAACGACGGCCGCGTGGTGTCCCGTTCCCATCACATCAGAAAGCGTGAGAAGCGACGGCATCAGAGCGTCGTCTTCGCCGACCGGCAGCGCGAACAGAGTGCCGTCTGCCAGTGGCACTGATACCGCTTCGGCCTGGGCTCCGGCAACCTCCTCGGTCCCAAAAGAACCTCCGCGTACGCAGGCCGTCTGTAGACCTCGATCGCAGAACTCGCACGTGCCGTCCGAATAGGCGAAGGGCATCACGACTACGTCTCCAACCTTGACCTTGCCGACGTCGGAGCCCACCTCTTCAACTACCCCGATGGCTTCATGTCCCATGTGGCGGCCCACCTCGACCGGCTCCATCGCCTTGAACGGCCACAGGTCGCTGCCACAAATGGAAGCGCGTGTTACTCGAACGATCGCATCAGTCGTCTCGCTTAAGCGTGGATCTGCAACATTCTCGATACGGACATCACCCGCTCCGTACATAAGCGTTGCTCGCATCTCATTCCTCCTTGCTGCTGCTGTTCGTAGGGTGCATGAATACGCCTATACCACGATGGAACGGGTCCGAGTTCTTGGGGGTAAGGGCGGTAGCGGCCTCCAGGCCGCGACTTGACATGTGGCGGATTCTCCTCGGCTCCTTGTAAAGCAGAAGTGATGATGCTGCACCCTTTAGGACGTGGATCTGGAGTGACACCGGTACCGGAGCCAGTGGCGCCCAGGTTCCGGGTCCGGGTCGGAAAGATACAGAATCAGTACCGCAGCGCTTTCCAAGAAGCGATTTCTACCTCGACATGCGACTGGGAAGGAGGGTGCGCGCCTTCCTCTTGATCCCCCGCCATACGTGCTGTTCCTCAGGGTCGATGCCCATCCATTTCAGTAGCGCCAGGTAAGCGATGCCGGCGACCGCAAGGCTCATGAGCCTCAGCAGCGTGCTTGTACCAAACAGGCGAATCGATCCTCCGAGCACTGTGGCCCCAACAATGGTCGCAGCAACAGGTTTGAGGAGTGACCTTCCGAAAGGATGGATTCCCACGAGAATCTTGGCTTGGACGACGCGAACCGAATTGATGAGAGCAGTCACGATCGCGTCGACCACGGCGATGCCAACCGCACCATGATGTCATCAGGAAGGTCAGATTCATCGGTCGTCATTCTGACCTGACCTCCTGTGCTTGGTCACCCGGTAGTTAGGTAAATGAAGGGTGCGCAAGAAGATCTGAGGCCGACCGAACGAAGGGCCGTGCTGGCATGACGATCCTGCCGGTCGCCCCCGCTGCGGACTCATTGCCCCCGGCAGGATTCCGAACGAGAGGGGCCTCAAAGCCGCTGAAGAAGCGTTGACTCGGGTTCGTTGATGAGGCCGTCGCATCCCCGATCGAACGGCAATCTTCATCGTCCGTCGCTTTGCTTGTGATTGGGAAACGATTGTGGATTCAATGCGCTGAGACTTTCCAGAGTTGGCTTCCAAGACCCAGAACCCCCATGCTCTGGCTCCCAAGGTGTCCGCTTCTATGTTGGGAAGGCATCGGCAATGACGTTCACACCTGGTCGCAGACCTAGTGCGTTGCTTGTCGGCGTGGTGGTGGCCGCTGGTTACATGCTGCTATTGATCGTTCGCCCGGAGCCCGCACGATCTGCCGGCAGAGCGAATATCAACGCATACCGGGGGCTGGCAACTTGGGTGGACATCTGGGACTCCGATCAATGGGACCACCCATGGGGGGCCGTGCGCAGTATGAAGAGGCGCGGCGTTCGTACGATCTTTCTTGAAACGGGTAACTACCACTCGGATGGGGCTCTGTTCCGCCCAACCGTCGAGAGTCGCTTTATCCACGACGCGCACCGACGAAACATGAGTGTGATTGCGTGGTACCTGCCCTCGTTCGCGAACATGCACAAGGACTTTCATCGGGCGATGGCTGCTATCAGGTTTCGAACTCGCAGCGGGGACCGCTTCGACAGCTTCGGTCTGGATATCGAATGCCCCATGGTTAAGCCGCTTTCCGAGCGCAAGGACCGGATGCTGCGCCTGTCGAGAAGGATCCGTAACGCGGCCGGGAACTCCTATCCACTAAGCGGGATCATTCCTTCGCCCTATGGGATGAAGCGGGAACTTTGGTATTGGGGTCGTCCCGCGAACTTTCCGTACGCCAAGCTCGCCAAGATCGACGATGTGCTGGCTCCCATGAGTTATTACACCAACCGAACGAGCGGGATGCGTCAGGCGCACGACTACACCGAATTCAATATCCGATTCATTCGCAAGCACAGCGACAATCCGGAGCTACCGCTGCACCTCATAGGTGGTATCGCTAGTCTGTCGAGCAGGGATGAAACGAGGGGTTTCGTTCGTGCGCTGAGAGAACACGGGGTGCTAGGCGGAAGCCTGTATGACTTTGCCACCAGCACCCGGGAAGACTGGGCTGAGCTGAGGCACATCCCGGCCAATCCTGAACAGTCCCCGGCCCTCCCTGTGAAGCTTGGAACATCGGCCTATCTGGGCCCGATCGGAAATGTTCCGGGAGCCGATCGAAGCCATCCGAAGGAGGTGTTCTTCGAAAGTGGCGGCAGCTCGGGGCAGCAACGATTGACTTTCGAGGTCTTTGACGTCCAACGCCGCGAGCTGCGTGTGAAGGTCAACTGGCAGACGGTGGCTCGGATCGCCCCGACCACGGAAGACTCTTGGAGTGACCTCAGGGTGATCACCATCCCGGACCGGTTCTTCAAGGACCGAGGCGCCAACCTCATCTCACTTGTCGCTCGAGGCGCTTACCCCCGATGACATACGTGGGGTGTTAGGGACGTCTTGCTGCAGCCCTCGCCTCAAGTTTGACGAATCACGGTTTGTCGAGCGTGATCGAGCAGCGCTGGGCCATGCCCGAGCTAGCTACGCTGCGCCGGCGCTTCGCTGTGAGTCTCGGTGCCCGCGCTGCGCGCTCAGTGCCCCCGGCAGGAACTGAACGAAAGGTACGGCCCGTTGCGCGCGCAAGGAACGCTGCAGGCTACCTATTCCCTCTGAAGGGAAAGAAGTGATGGGAGCCGCTCATGGCTGCGGACACAGTTGGTCAAGGCGCGGGTAACTCGCGCAAGCCTCAACGCTTTGGACAGCGCCATGAGAGTTTGGCAATCGCACGTTTTCCCAGGTAGATACGTGTGTCGACTGCACTTGTCCA